>NZ_CALNCS010000047.1 GCF_937875145.1 Alkalibaculum bacchi
CATCAACGTGCCCACCGGTCCAGGACCAGGAATCATAAATATTATGATATATCATTAAGGCATGATCAAATTTTTTGTTCACAACAAAAGCTGAACTAGTTAAATGAACAATTGGATTATGTCTAGTCAGTATATCATTAAAATGATTCATACTGTATAAGAAAACTTCCTTGTACTTCTTTTCTTCTTCACTTTTAGGTATATAATTATGTATTACATCTTCCCAATCCATAGCTTCTCCTTTGATAGTCTCCTTAAAATACGGCGGGAGAATATTCCTTTAAAACAGAAAAAACTCCCATCAATATTTTATTATATCATACGATTCACACCATTAGAATGATCTCTTCTTGCTGAAAGATGCAAGATATTTAAATAGATCCCTCAGCAGCAGGCAAAATCATATCCATGATTTGTTCTAGGATTTCTTTTGCATAAATCAAATCACCTACTTTATAATCCCTCATCTCAAACCTTTCAGATACCTTATTGATACCATCTTGAGCTGCAATGATAAATCTCTTCTCAGCCAATTCATCCGGCCTGCTATCTATGAATTGCTTTGTGAGTTCGAGGACTTCATCTCCCTTTAATTCAGACAGCGCTATGCTTAATTGATCGTAATCCATATGCCTTTCCTCCTAATTGTATATGATAATTAGATTATGGATAAATATAGAAGAATTTATACCTATCATGAAAAATATACTGATTTTCTGCAAATTTATATGCTAAAAGTTTGCTTTGATAGACAGATGATAATAATTTATGTAAAATAACTTTAAGATATTTAGACTATGCGAACTAGCAGATTGGCTCACAGAAAACAGAAGATTTTTCGCGCTTGCACGAGAAAATGAGATGATTTCTATGAGCAAGTGCCAACGACCGAAGCTGCTAAGGCAATCTGCTGTTTATTTATGATATACTATTAAGCATCATTACTTATTAACTGGAGAACATAATGGAAAATATAAATATTAAAGAAGCAGTCACTCTAACAAAACTCAGTGCACAAATTATCCTAGAAAACAATGGCGAAACCTATCGAGCCGAAGAAACTGTGATGTTTATTGGACGCTCTCTAGGGTACGATACGGAAGTAATCTCCTTTCCTATAGGGTTTATTATTACTATTGCAGATGAAGAAGATACTATTAATACAATTATAAAGAGAATTAAGAGCAGAAAAGTTGATTTAGGGGCCATACATGAAGTTAATGATCTATCAAGAAAAATAGTAGATGGCTCTATAGATATACATGAGGCTATTGCAAAGCTTAGAGAACTTCATAATAAAAGAGAAAAACCAAGCCCCCTTTTGTATACCGCAGCATCACTATCCGCCGCTGCCTTTTCTCTTCTCTATGGAGGAGGTTTGTTTGATGCGTTTGTATCCGCTATTTGCGGATTCCTAGTACAATATGTGTACAGCAATTTTGACGTAGATGATAATTATAATTTTGCTATGAGCTTAACTAGCGGTGCTATGATTGCGATTATTGCTATCCTATTTGTTAATGTATGTAATTTAGGCAATACGAACATTATTATTACGGCAGCCATAACACCTCTCTTGCCAGGTTTAGTCATGACCACTGCCATTCGTGATGCTATGCGTGGTGATCTTCTCTCTGGATTAGCTAGACTAGCAGAAGCCATCTTAGTGGCCATTGCCCTAGCATTTGGCATCGGAGCAATTTTGACCCTTTTCTACAGCGTTTAAAATTAAAATAGTACAAGGAGAAGTATTCATATGATTCGCATCTTTATAATTTCATTTTTTGCTACACTTTTTACTTCAATTGCATTTAAAGCTCCAAATAAGGCTATCTTATCCACATCATTTTTAGGTGGATTTGGCTCTATCGTTTTTACGCTTGTATCAAAAGCTATTAATTATCAAATGATGTCCTATTTTGTTGCAACATTCTTTATAACTGTTTGTAGCGAAGTTTTGGCTCGACTAAAAAAAATGCCTATAACCGTATTTACCGTTCCTTCAATTTTTCCAATCCTTCCTGGGGTTAAGATTTACACAGCTGTAGCCTATTTATTTTTAAAGACTGGGGAGGCTTCAGAAGCTATTATCGAAGCTCTATTGGCCGTATTAGGCATGGCAATGGCTATGGTCTTATCTTCACTGCTGACAAAAACAATTAATAAGATAATTACCTTTTTATTTTTAAAAACCAATTTACAAACTAAATAAATATTAGTCTATTTTATTGCAGTATGTTAAAATAGACTAGTTATATATGGAAATTTCAAAATTTATAAGGAGTGATATTGTGAGTAGTGAAACAACTGCATCCAATTTTATTTATAATATCATAGAAGAAGACATTAAAAACAATCTATACAAAAACGAAGAAATACACACTCGATTTCCCCCAGAGCCTAACGGATATCTTCACATAGGACATGCAAAATCGATCTTATTAAATTACAATACCGCACAAAAATACGGCGGTAAATTTAATTTGCGGTTTGATGACACAAATCCAACAAAAGAAGATGTAGAATATGTAGAATCCATTAAAAAAGATATTAAATGGCTAGGTGCAAACTGGGAAGACAGGATTTTTTTTGCTTCTGATTACTTTGAAAAAATGTACCAATATGCTTTAGAGCTCATCGACAAAGGCTTAGCTTATGTAGATGATTTAAGCGCTGATGAAATACGGCAATACCGTGGCACATTAAATACTCCTGGTAAAGAAAGTCCTTATCGGAACCGACCTACAGAAGAAAGCAGAGAACTATTTGAAAAGATGAAAAATGGTGAGTTTCCTGATGGTACAAGAGTCTTAAGAGCAAAAATTGATATGTCTAGCCCAAATATCAATATGAGAGATCCTGTTATCTATCGTATTCTACACGCTACACATCATAATACAGGTAACAAATGGCGTATTTATCCAATGTACGATTTCGCTCATCCCGTAGAAGATGGCATAGAGGGTATTACCCATTCTCTGTGCACATTAGAATTTGAAGATCATCGTCCTTTCTACAATTGGATTTTAGAAAATATAGATGATTATAAAGAGCGTCGACCAAAGCAAATTGAATTTGCAAAACTACAACTGAGTAGAACCATTATAGGAAAAAGATTCATAAAAAAACTAGTTGATGATGGCATCGTAGATGGATGGGACGACCCTAGACTGATGACGATATCGGGAATGAGAAGAAGAGGCATTACGCCAGAAGCTATACAAAACTTTTGTGAAGAAATTGGTATAGCTAAAGCAAATAGCCTTGTCGATATCGCTATGTTTGAACACTTTATAAGAGATGACTTAAAGGCAAAAACACCCCGATTAATGGCTATATTAGACCCTATCAAGGTCGTCATTACTAACTATCCTGAAGATCAAACAGAGTGGCTAGAAATCCACAATAATCAAGATAATGAAAGCTTAGGATACAGAAAAATACCTTTTAGTAGAGAGATTTACATTGAGCGAGAAGATTTTATGGAGGTACCTCCAAAGAAATATTTTAGACTCTTCCCTGGAAATGAAGTTCGACTAATGGGTGCCTATTTTATTACTTGTAATGATGTCATAAAAGATGATGCAGGTAATATTCTAGAGTTACATTGTACCTACGATCCTGAAACCAAATCTGGTAGTGGCTTTACAGGTAGAAAGGTTAAAGGAACCATTCACTGGGTTAGTGCATCACATTGTATCAAAGCAGAGGCTAGACTTTATGATTATTTAATCAAAAATGAAGGCGACACAGAAGAGGATTCCTCTACAGAAGACAAAATTAATCCAAATTCCATGAAAATAACAACAGCCTATCTAGAACGTGAGCTATCAAAAGCAAAGCCAGGAGACAAATTCCAATTTGTTCGAAACGGATACTTCTGCGTAGACACAAAGGATAGCACAGAAGACGATTTAGTATTTAATCTAACAGTAAACTTAAAAAGTTCGTGGAAACCACAAAAATAGCGCCTAGGGCGCTATTTTTAAGTGGTAAGGTAGCAAGGTGGTAAGTAAAAACACATCTACCAACTCTGATGGCTAAAATTTAAGATCATTCTACATAAAACGAAAGACCCATATTCCCGAAGGAATATGGGTCTTTCTAACGTACGAAGCTTATTTAGCCTATTTAGCCAGTTTCTCGTATTTTTGGTATCTTTGTTTTGCTTCTTCTTCTGTCTTCTTGAAGAGTTCTTCAGCTACTTCTGGGAAAGATTTCTTAAGTGATGTGTAACGTACCTCACCCATAATAAAGTCTTGGAAGCTCTTACTTGGTTCTTTTGAATCTAGGACAAATGGATTTTTACCTTCTTCAACTAACAATGGATTGTGTCTGTATAAATGCCAGTATCCTGATTCTACAGCTAATTTTTCTTGAGATACAGTTTTACCCATACCAGCACGGATTCCGTGATTGATACATGGTGCGTAAGCAATGATTAAAGATGGTCCTTTGTAGCTTTCTGCTTCTTGGATAGCTTTCATAAATTGATTTTTGTCTGCTCCTATAGCAACTTGTGCTACATAGATGTATCCATAAGTCATAGCAATAGCGCCTAAATCTTTCTTTTTCACCTTCATACCAGATGTGGCAAATTTAGCTACAGCTGCTGTTGGTGTAGATTTAGATGCTTGACCACCAGTGTTTGAGTATACTTCTGTATCAAATACTAAGATATTGACGTCTTCTCCAGTAGCTAATACGTGGTCTACGCCACCGTATCCGATATCGTAAGCCCATCCGTCTCCACCAAAGATCCATACAGATTTTTTCACTAATTGATCTGTATTGTCTAAGACAAATTTAAACTTAGGATTATTACCTGTATAAGTTTTAAGTGCTTCTACCAATTTTGCAGAGGATTTTTTAGAAGCTTCTCCATCATTCATTGTATCAATCCAAGCGGTAGCAGCTTCTTTAAGAGCATCACTTGCATCGTCAGCCATTATTTCTTCAAGATAATTTTTAATTGTGTTTCTTGTCTTCTTAACTCCAACTGCCATACCATAACCAAACTCTGCATTGTCTTCAAATAATGAGTTTGCCCAAGATGGACCTTTGCCTTCTGCATTCTTTGTATATGGAGTTGATGGTGCTGAAGCTCCCCAGATTGATGAACATCCAGTAGCATTAGCAATCATCATTCGATCACCGTATAATTGAGTAAGTGTTTTGGCATAAGCTGTCTCTCCGCAACCTGCACAAGCACCAGAGAACTCAAGCAATGGTTGAGCGAATTGGCTACCTTTTACTGTAGTTTTAGAAACAAGATTATCTCTATAAGGAATATTTTCTGTTGCATATTCCCAGTTTTCAATTTCGTGTTCTTGTGTTCCGATAGGCTTCATAATTAAAGCTTTTTCTTTCGCTGGACAAATATCTGCGCAGTTTCCGCATCCAGTACAATCTAATGGAGAAACTTGAATTCTATATTGATATCCTTCTAGTCCTTTTCCGATAGCTTTCTTAGCTAAGAAAGTTTCAGATCCTTTACTAGCTTCTTCTTCAGTTGGTAAGAATGGTCTAATTACTGCATGAGGACATATGAAAGAGCATTGATTACATTGGATACAATTATCTATTTGCCATTCTGGTACAGATAATGCAATTCCTCTCTTTTCATAAGCTGCTGTTCCACTAGGGAAAGTACCATCAGAGATATCTTTGAAAGTAGAAACAGGAAGATTATTTCCTTCTTGTCTGTTCATTGGAACAAGTACTTTTTCAATAAACTCTGGTTGATCTTTTTTGTTGTCTAATGTATCTACTGCGTTTGCCCATTCTTGAGGTATTTTTATTTGTTTAATAGCTCCTATACCTTGATCTACTGCTTCGTTGTTCATTTTAACAATAGTCTCGCCTTTACTTCCGTAAGACTTTTGAATAGCTTCTTTCAAGTATTTAACAGCCTCGTCAATGTCAATTACACTAGCCAATTTGAAAAATGCTGCTTGCATGATCATATTCGTTCTTCTACCTAAACCTACTTCTTCTGCAATAGCTGAAGCGTTTATTGTGTAGAATTTAATATCATTTTCTGCTATATATTTCTTCATATAAGCTGGTAAGTGCTTATCCAATTCTTCTTCAGACCAAATTGAATTGATTAAGAAAGTACCACCTTTTTTCAGGCCTTTTAATAAATCGTATTGATAAATATAAGCTTGAGTAGAGCATGAAATAAAGTCTGCTTCATCAATCAAATAAGTGGATTTAATTGGCGTTTTACCAAATCTCAAGTGAGAAATTGTTACACCACCGGATTTTTTACTATCGTAATCGAAGTATCCTTGAGCATACATATCTGTGTTGTCACCGATAATTTTTATTGCACTCTTGTTTGCACCTACAGTACCATCAGAACCAAGTCCCCAGAATTTACATCTGATTGTGCCTTCAGAAGATGTGTTTATTTTTACTTTTTCTTCTAATGAGGTAAATGTCACATCATCGACGATACCAATTGTAAATCCATTTTTAGGGTCTTCTTCTTTTAAGTTTTCGTATACAGCTAAGATTTGTGAAGGAGTAGTATCTTTAGAGCCTAAACCATATCTTCCACCTACAATAACTGGTGCATTTTCTCTATTGTAGAATAATGTTCTTACATCTTCGTATAATGGTTCTCCTAAAGCGCCAGCTTCTTTTGTTCGATCTAATACAGCTATTTTCTTAACGGTGCTTGGGAATATATTAAAGAAATACTTTTCAGCGAAAGGTCTATAAAGTCTAACTTTAATTACACCTACTTTTTCCCCTTTAGCCATTAAATAATCTATAGTCTCTTCGATCGTTTCAACAGCTGATCCCATCGCTACGATGACACGTTCTGCATCAGGTGCTCCGTAGTAATCGAATGGTTTGTATTCTCTACCAGTAAGTTTAGTAATTTCTTTCATGTAATTTGCTACTGCGTCTGGAACCCAATTGTAGAAGACATTAGAAGCTTCTCTTGCTTGGAAATAAATATCAGGGTTTTGAGCAGTGCCACGAATAACAGGGTGCTCTGGATTTAATGCGCTATTTCTAAATGCTTGTAAAGCATCATAGTCAACTAATTTTGCTAATTCGTCGTATTCGATTTGTTCGATTTTTTGGATTTCATGTGATGTTCTAAATCCATCAAAGAAGTGAACAAAAGGTATTCTTGTCTTAATAGCAGTTAAATGAGCTACACCTGCTAAGTCCATAGCTTCTTGAACACTGTTAGATGCTAACAAAGCAAAACCAGTTTGTCTTGCAGCCATAACATCTTGGTGATCACCAAAGATAGAAAGAGCGTGAGCAGCTAAAGCTCTAGCACTTACATGGAAAACGGTTGGCAACTTTTCTGCTGCTATTTTATACATATTTGGAATCATTAAGAGTAAACCTTGTGATGCAGTATAGGTAGTTGTCAAGGCACCAGATTGTAGAGAACCATGAACTGTGCCAGCAGCACCAGCTTCTGATTGCATTTCAACAACCTCAACTGTCTGTCCAAAGATATTCTTTTGACCATGAGATGCCCAATCATCAACCAATTCTGCCATAGTAGATGAAGGTGTGATTGGATAGATAGCAGCTACATCTGTAAAAGCATATGAAATATAAGCAGCAGCTGTATTTCCATCCATTGTTTTCATTTTTCTTGCCATTATGAACCTCCTTAAAATAGTTAGAATACAATCACGGTTTCCTTTATGTAATTTAGAAATACCGATTTATGTCTCTATAAAGTATCAGTATGCTAAGGAATGGTAATCCTTAGCATTGTTTTTACATTATATCACATCATTTTTGACTTGTATATAGGATTTCATGAACAATTATGACACACTACAGTATATATATGATACATTTTATACTTATATTTCCTCTTATTCTTTATGTTAATAATCGTTAACATTCTGCCTTTTTATTCGAATTTCCACATTTATATTAACACAATCAACAATAACAAAAATACATGCTATACTTTAATGTTTTCTTTCAACAAATAGCACATTGTATACAATATTTTTTTACGTTTTGTTTTTGCATCATAAAAAACAGTGTCGAAATTTAAATAAATCCATAAGTGTAGAAGCTACCCCATCCTTGTCATGATGATCTGCTATTATTGTTGCCAATTCTTTGAGCTCTAAACAAGCATTTTTCATAGCAACACTTACTCCTGCACATTCAAACACGGATATATCATTATTTCCATCTCCAAATACTATTACATCTTCCATTGACATATTCAACAATTGTGTTAAAACCTTTAAACCATTGCCTTTAGAAGCAAGAGGATGATTAATATCAGTATACCCACTTCTAAAGTCTACAATATTTACATGCTCTAACTGATTTAATTCTTGAATCACTTTAGTATATACCGTCTTATTATCTCCCATACAATGAAAAAATATTTGAGTAATCTCTTCATTAAAATTTTTTATTTCATTAAAGTTCTTTATTATCTTATAGTTAAAAAGGCTCTGTGGATAATCATTCTTGTAGTTGTTGATATAAGAGGTTTCAAAGGGAGTGATGTTATTTGAATAATAGGTCTCAATGCTGTCCCATTGAATTTTTAGATCTATTTGATCTCTGTAGAGTATTGATAGGATTTCGCGACTGATTTTTTTATCTAGAGGTATTTTATCTATTAATTCATTCTTACTATTATCGTATATCACTGCTCCATTAGATGCTAATATGTAATCTGCGTCTATTAGCTTTGCATAGTAATTACATGCATTATAGCTTCTACCAGTATTTATGATAATAATATGCCCCATATCCTTAAGAGCTTTAATGACATCTTGTGTTATTGGCGTAATCTGATGCTCACCGTTAAGCAACGTTCCGTCTAAATCAAAAGAAAGTATTTTGGTATCCATAAGATTTCTCCTTATCACTTCGCATCCATACCGGCAAGCCGGTTGTCTGCTGCTTTATATGTCTACGACAGCGAAAGCTTCGCCTTCGCTTGGCATATTCGTTCACGAAAAAAAACCAAAGCTCAAGAGCTTTGGTAGTTATGTCTGGTTTGTATGGTGCCGAAGACCGGAATCGAACCGGTACGGT
>NZ_CALNCS010000048.1 GCF_937875145.1 Alkalibaculum bacchi
CTGCCTCGCACATCTGGTCGGCCTCGGCAGACATCACGCCGTTCACGACGTCCTCGGCCATGCGCCTGAGGAGCTCCTGCAGGTTGATGGCGCCGTCCTCGAACCTCGGCATGGTAAGATCGGCCGTCCCGGTCTCTGGTATAGTCTGCATTGCGGTCATCGTCCTTTCCACGAATCCGATCTGTCGCGATTTCAGATTCTAGACGATGGCCGTTTCCTATGCCTCTTGGGCCTCTCCCTTTCTTACACCAACTTTCTCGACACGATCGAATGTGTTCCTTGGAATGTCCGCACCCCGTACCGGACACGCCTCGAACGGCGCAGGATACCCCTGAGTCAAAACCCAGCCGAACACTTCTTCGCAGCTCGCCAATCTAGGAAAACGGCCTCACGAGGAGATCTCTATAATGGAAAAAGGGCGTCCAACTAAGTGCTGGAACGCTCTTTCGTGTTTATTTGTTCAGCTGGGATTTGGATTCAACCAAACAAAATCATCATTTGCCCACAGTGCAGATCTTTGGTACAAAATCTTATACATATATACCTAATGTGTAGTGAATTTATCACTTATGCTTTATTAGCTGAACCTAAATTATCCATATGGGACTTAACTACTGCAACAATCTCTTCCATTCCAAGAGAAGAAGGCTTTTTGGGGTCGAAGCAAGATGGACTAGATTTCATATATCCCATGAAACCGTGCGTAAATGCCTGACGAAGTTCAGTTGCATAGTTAACTTTACAAATTCCGTTGTCAATAGCTGCTTTAACTTGATCATCAGGAACGCCAGATGTTCCATGCAATACAAGAGGGATTTTAATTTTAGAACGTATTTCCCTTAAAATTTTCTGTTCAATATGAGGAATCCCCTTATAAACACCATGAGCAGTACCAACACCAACGGCTAGACTTGTACAACTGGTACGTAAAACAAATTCAGCGGCTTGATCTGGATCTGTATAAGGATTTTCACCCATTGAAGCAGGTCCATCGTCTTCCTTCCCACCAACTTTACCAAGTTCGGCTTCGACTGGAAGCTGAATTGCCTGGGCGACTTTTGTAACAGATGCAGTCAAAGCTATATTATCTTCAAAAGATAGGTGACTACCATCGATCATAATAGATGTATACCCGGATCGAATAGCCTGAACACAGCGATCAAAACCATCACCATGATCTAAATGTAAGGCTATAGGGACATCAGCATATTCAGCTGCAGTGCGTACTATAGATGCAAAATAATCAAGTGATGCATATCTAATAGTGCCTGGTGTAGTTTGTAAAATAACAGGTGAATGCTTTTCTTTAGCAGCTTTTACAACAGCCATGACAAACTCAAGATTTTCTATATTAAAAGCCCCCACAGCATAATGACCTTCTTGGGCTTTAAGCAGCATTTCTTTGGTCGATACAAGCATAAAGTCTTCTTTCCCTTCAAAAACAATGGCTATTAATAGCTCTAGCACCACACCTTCTTATTTTTACTTATATAAAAGAAGATATGGTATTACTGAACTAGGCAAATTATGAATACTCAAAGAAGCAAAAACAAAAGTAAAATTAAGAATAGGGATTTTCTTTTGATATCTATTGGTCCGTTGCCTTTCTTTGCTCTAACTAGAAAGAAAAGAAAAAAATACATTTCAATCATAAATGATTTAAATATTTCTAAAATACATAAGGACACTAGACGTTTACAAGAAATAAAAAGCGTAAGGCTTAGTATATAGAATTAAAGATAGGAGTTAAGCCATCTCGAACATCTTTCACTTTTAACTTGATGCCCAAATGAGACTACAGTCCCCGCTATTCTACATTCCAAATTTTTTTCAACCTTCTTAAGAGGAAATATTGGACACCAATTTATAACTACACAATACAAATAATCATATCTTAAATGTTTATAAAACTCAATTACCTAATTTATTAACATTCATCCAAGCACATGTATGGAAAACCTATACTTTTTCTTTGCATGAGGCGCAAGTATTTGCACATTGCGCTTATGCTCAAAAATATCATCCTCGTCAGAACATGTAGAAAGACCAAGCCAAGGTTCCAATGCTATAAATGGACCACCATTTGGACTAGACCATAGTATAAGATAAGGAAATTCTTTAAAATTAAGCGCTATTCCTACATCCGATTTATGTGATCGCAAAGATACCTTTCTTGATTTAAGCTCATCTAAAATCACCATATCTTTATAAAATAACTTATGGGAAAGTTCAAGATATCGAGTGTTAGATAATATTTTTACACGATGTGCCATATCAACTAACCCAGTTTCACTAATTGATATTGGCGATGTACAATCTTCTTCTCTTTCAAATTCAAGATAATAATCGTTATAGACTTCTCCCGACATAAGGGGACAATTAAAGCCAGGATGCCCCCCTACAAAAAAAGGCATTTTAATATCATTAGAATTCTCAACTTCAAGAACGAACTCTACTGTCTTCCCTTCAACAAGATAAGTAGCATGAAGAATAAAATCATAAGGAAAAGCATCTCGCGAAACATCATCGGATGCAAACAAGAATGTCATAGTAGAATTACTAATTGATTCGAGTTTCCATTTGCGTTTCCTCACAATTCCATGACGAGGCATTATAGTATGTTTAGAAGATCCAATAGTTGCTCTATTATTCCTAATACTTCCGCATATTGGAAATAGTATTGGTGCAGTACCACTCCAATAAGTTTTATTTCCTTGCCATAAATATTCAATTCCTTTAGCATCCTTAACGGAAGTTAATGCGCCACCTAAAATAGATGCAGATACATTTAACGAGTCACTTGAAATTGAATAAACTCTATCTACATCCTTCATATTTTATATTATCCCCTCTTTGATAACATGAATTTTTATCTGTGAAAAAATTCTGTTCTGTTCTTCAAGATCATATTCTCCAGTGTTTACCGATACTGCAGCAGCAGATCCTACCGATACTGCATAACGGAGGGCGTCTATTGATGGCATCTTTTGCTCAAAAGCTATAGCAAAGGCTGCAATCATTGAATCCCCGCATCCAACTGTGTTTTCTACATTAACTTTCGGTGGAGTCGCTTGAAAAATTCCATCTTTACATACGAGCAAAGCCCCTTCATTCCCAAGAGAAACAACAACATATGCAATGCCCTTTTTATACAACTTTTCCCCGCAGTTAACCACATCATCAAACGAGCGAATCGGAGCCTTGCTAAGATCCTCCATCTCAGTTTTATTAGGCTTAACCAAAATCGGAAAAGCTTCAATACCCCGCCGCAATGCCTCACCAGACGCATCAAGAATGGCTAATTTGCCCGCTTTATTTACAATTGATATAAGCCTTTTATATGCATCTTGGCTAATACCTGATGGAAGACTACCTGAAAAGGTAACTATATCTGAATCAGCAATAATAGAAGGAAATTCTTTCAAATAACGTTCAAATTCTAGCTGGCTTACATCTGCTCCAGGTTCGAGAAACTCAGTCGATCGATAGACCGGATCAAGTACATTGATGCAACTTCTTGTTTCTCCATTAATATGTCCAAATACGCACTTAATACCATCTGCTTCTGCAAGAAACTCAAGGTATTTGCCATTATAGCCTCCTACCAATCCAGTTGCCTGTACATCCGATCCAGAGATACTAATTACACGTGCTACGTTTAACCCCTTGCCACCAGCTGTATTTCTCACTTCAGCAACACGCATAACCGTCCCATACTCTATTTTTTTTCCCATACGATAAGCTTTATCAATGGATGCGTTAAGCGTAACTGTGGTAATCATAATCTCACCTCTTTGTAAAATTAAATTTCAGAATCAATAAGAATTTTGCCCTTAATTCTATTAGGATATTTAAAAGCTGAAAATGCATCAGCAATTTTGCTCAATGGGTATATTTTGAATATTATATTTTTATATTTTAGTTGCCCAGTTGCAAAAAAGTGCGCAATCGCGCTCCATTCGTGCCCTGGGAAAGGAGCTGAGTAACTCATCCAAGAACCTGTAACTACAGCTTCCTTGCGATTTATTTGTTCCCATTCATCAATGGAAAAAGTAACTGCGCTGGTTGGAGTACCGATATAACATATTTTGCCTTTGTTCCCAACGAGCGAAAATGGCATCTTAATAGTAGGAACAGCTCCTGAGGTACCATATACATAGTCGAAACCATTGCCATTAGTCAATCTCATTGCTTGATCCATGTAATTAGAATTTAAGGTATTTATTACCGCATCAGCGCCAAGTTTTTTTGCTGCTTCAAGGCGATCCCCATCAATATCAAAAGCTATAACTTTTGAAGCACCAAAAATTTTTGCCAACTGCATAGTAAATAATCCTATAGTCCCCGCGCCAACTATTGCAACAGTACAGCCACCGTTATAATCAATACGTTCGACTCCATGTAATGCAATTGTCGCTGGCTCAAAAAGGGCAGCTTGCTCAAATGAAATTAGATCGCTAATTTTTATAGCATTTGCTTCTGGAACACAGACATACTCTGCAAAGCTCCCGAAAACACGAGATCCTATAAAGATATAATGCTTACACAGCGAAAAATTGCCTCGCTTACAGTCATCGCATTTCATACAAGGCTCAAGTGGAATTCCGGCTACACGATCACCAATTTTAAGACTAGTTACACCTTCACCAACTTTTTCAATAACTCCAGAAAACTCATGTCCCAAGACTATAGGGTAAAAATGAGCCGCATTTCCATTCACCCGAGGAACATCCGATCCGCAAATCCCTGTGTATTTAACTCTAATTAAAACTTCTCCTGGTTTCGGTATAGGAGTAGCAATCTCCTCATACCGAATATCCTCACGAGCATGAACTACCCCAGCTTTCATAATAATCTTTCTCCTAGCCATTCAAAATTTAAGAAATAAGACATAAAATCAACTGAATATATTTTCGGTTTATTCCAATTTATTTTACTAGGATACTTACACACTTAAGTTATTCTTAAAAGATCGAATATTCCTTTTTTAACTTTCTTTTTCAATTTCTTTGGCTGCAATTTTTGCAGAAAGTTTTTTTGAGTAATATGCCGACATTATAATACAAGCAGCATATGGAATGCCTATTACAAGTAATGCAGGCAAATTCTGTAATGTGAAAATTTGAGTAATGATATATGTTAGTGGAGCACCGCCTTGATCGAGCGCGGCTATAGTAGTACCTGCATCAATCGAAGCCGTTGAAACACCAAGCGCTGTAACCCAGGGTATAGTCTGGTTAGCAATCCAAATAGTAATTGCCATAATTAATGATCCGGAAAAAAGGGTGCGAAATAGATTGCCTTTATGTATGCCAACTGCAATTGCAATAAAGAAGCTGATAGTTGCAAGATCACCAAAAGGAAGAACGCGATTTCCAGGAATAAGTACAGCTATAAGCAGCGTAATTGGAATGAAAATAAGTCCTGCTGTTACAACCTGAGGATCTCCAAGCAGAATAGCCGGATCAAGTCCAATATAGTATTCACGTCCGCCAAACTTTTCATTCATAAATTTCTTTGCTGCTTCGGAAAGAGGTAAAAGACCATCCATGATACATTTAACAATTTTTGGCATTAATACCATAACTGCGGCCATATTAATACCTAATGCAAGAAAACCTGCAAGGTCATAACCCGCGAGAAGGCCAATAATGGAACCAAGAACGAAGCCAATAACCACAGGCTCACCCATAACACCAATTTTTTCTTGCAAAGTATCAGCATTAATATCAATATTACGAAGACCGGGAATGCGATCTATAACCCAATCAACAAAGACTGCGTAGGGCGCCATATGCGCTGAATCACCATGAGGAATGGTAATACCATCAAGACCAAAATAATTTTTTATAACTGGAGCCCAAATGTCACCAAGCTTATATGCCACTATTGCATGGATAGCAACACCTAGAAGGCCAAACCAGTAATTACCAGTTACAACGTACACAATAGCACCCGTGAATGTAAAATGCCAGATATTCCAAATATCAACATTAACTACTTTAGTAAGATGCGTAACCAACATAATAATATTAATTATTATGGCCAATGGAATTGCTACTAATGCGATACTTGACTTCCAAGTAACAGGAGAAATACCAGGCCATCCCTGATCAACCACTGAAAGCGAAAGACCAAATCTTTCGCTCATTGCTTGCGCGGCAGGACCGAGCTCAGAATTCATAAGATTAACGATTAAACTCAGACCTACAAAACCAACACCAATCATTAGACCAGCACGAATTGCTTTACTAGGCTTAACGCCTACGATAATACTCAAAATAGCAATAACGATTGGTAACATTACAGAAGCGCCCATATCTACTATATACTGCATAAATGCAGAAAATCCTTCGAACATATTCATGCCCTCCTTCTTTGGCGCTACAATTTAAAATTAGTTAAAAACATGTAATGATTATTAAAGTTCATTTTCTAAGAACATCTAAGATTTTCTCTTCCAGTTGATCTGTGCCAACGCCTGAAATAAAGGCTGTACCTGGAATAAGCGGAACACCATAGTCTCGTTTAACCCGAGATGTTGGAACAATAAGCGCTGCGCCATCTAAGTTAGATTGAATCTCAGAAATTCGACATTGACAAATATTGATATCTATATCATTTTTTTTTGCAAGCTCTTCTATTGCATTTGCTGCAACAGTAGATGTTGCAACTGCTCCTCCACATGCTACGATAACTTTTTTCATGCTAATCCTCCCTCTCTTGAGTAACTACAAGTACTTGCTCCTTTCTCTTGATTGTTTGAATAATTTCTTTTGGGTTATTTGAACCCAACAAACTGTGAAGTATATTTCTATCTTGGATAATTAATATAATTTGCTTTAATTGATCAATATGCGCATGTGGATCAGTCACAGCAAGCATAAACACGATTCTAACTTGTACTGGGTTGTCGGTACCCATTTCATAAAATAAAACTGGATTTTTAAGAATCCCGATACATGTTGCAGTGTTATTCACATGCTCCGCCGAAGTATGTGGGATTGCTATACCTATACCATTAATATCAAGACCAGTTGGAAATTCTACTTCACGCTCTTTAAGAGCCTGGATATAGCTATTTTTGACGTAACCTTTCTTGATGAGTGCCCCACCCAATATTTCAAGGACTTCATCTGATGTTTTAGCTTTTACACTAGGAAAAATTAAATTTTCTTCTAGTTCCTCCCAAACCATTTCATCTGCCCCCAAATTAATAATTCCTATTTCTTTAATTAACCTTATGAAAAAGAGCCAATGAACACAAGCTAAAACTATTTCATAGATTTTGAGATTTACTTTACTAGCGAAAAAATCGCGTATTGAAAGTTAGTGTGTAAGGGAGATTTCAAAGTAAAGAGTACCTCGTAATGGAGTAATGGCCATCGCTTAGAACCTATTAACGAACCAAGAAAACGGATTCGAAAAGAAAGGCAATGACCGCCATGGATACTCTACACGACAATGACTTCGAAACTCTGGCAAACGAGACCATGGGTGCTTAGGCAGACATGGCCTACAAAGAAGACAATATTCACAATGGATAGCATGAACGCAAACTTGTGACATTAATCGGTGAGATCACGATGAAGATAGAGAGACTGAGGATAGGTATCTACTTTCCCGAAGATATGATCAACCGTTACTCACGAACTGATCACGCTGTCGTAGCCACGGTGTCAGAAGATGTATGCAAACGGCATTTCGACTAGGAAGGTAGAAAAGGTAGCCGCGAAGCTGGGAATAGATCATATGAGCGCATCTCAGATATCAAGGATATGCAAGGTACCCGATCAAGGGGTCAGAAGACCAACAGTCATGTACCTTCGAAGACACTGACTTTTCCTATCTGTGGCTGGATGCCACCTATATCAAACACACGGGCAAGACGTCCATGTTGAATCCGTAACTGTTGCCACCGCCATCACCTGTGGATCAGACGGATATCGTCGATTTATCGGCTTGGGTTATGTAGATACCGAGTCATATGGTTCCTAGAAAGCGTTTCTTTCGGGCTTGAAAACCTGTGGAGTCGTAGGTGTGAGATGCGTGACCTTAGATGCTCATACAGGACTCAAACGGGCAATAGAAGAATCCATACGGTGCCACCTGGCAAGAGCACGGCCTGCCAGCTATGACGAACTCAGATCAAAGAAGCGCCTACACCACTTACATCTACCTAAACTACCTAGCCAAACACGGTATCAGCCAAAGCATGGACGGCAAGGCACACTGGGTGGACAACGTGGTGATACAGCGCAAGCGGCGTACGTTGGGCTGCGACTCTAGGAATACGAGACATCACGTCAACTCAAAGACTGCATCGCGCAGCTTGTTGAACTGTACAACAATAGGCGACCGCACGAATCACTCGACTACAGGACTCCAGCGCAATGCTCTTACGAGCCATTCACTCAAGTGGCATAAATGAAACTAGGCAACAATGCGACTCTCGTAGAGAAGTTCAAATCGTATCTAGACAGTTCGACCAGTTACTCGCTCAGGTCCTGCGATATGTAAAATCTCACCTGCGAGTTCTTCCACACACCACTGCGAGAGCATAAGAGTGGCAACTGGGTACCAGATCCGTCGTGTCTGTAGGAGCCTTTCCGTAGGATCTCGAATGCGTATAGATAAAAAGTCTGGAGACATCGTATATTTCGATTTCCATAGCGGCGAGCGCGACTATGACCTCGTTTCCGGCAAGTGCCGGGTCGATCAAGTAATGGTGTACGTCTCCTACGCAGATCTTAGCTTGCTTGTCGGCTTTCCTGCGCTCGTAGCGCACGACGTGGATCTTGCTGAAGATCCATGAGTGCAAAGCGATCTTCCATGAACAGCTGCGCTTCCTGCTTCCCCTTGATCCGATGGTCCTTTTCGGAGAATTCGAAGCCATGTCTGAGCAGGCGGGCATTGAAGTTTTTCATGTCGCTTAGCTGCGGTACGGGGACGAACAGTTTTCGTCTGATGTAGCCCATCTTGTTCTCTGTTTTTGGCAAGAGTTATTTTTCGGGAGTGGCCGTGTAATTTTTTCGGGTTTG
>NZ_CALNCS010000049.1 GCF_937875145.1 Alkalibaculum bacchi
TTTTTTCTTTTGCTTCGTCAACTTTCGCTTGTGCACCTTCTGGAGCTAATTTTGTCAATTCATCTAAACTTACAATGCCTGATTCTAAACCTTTCCAATATGGTTCATTTGTCCAATTACCATCTAATACTTTTTGTACTGCATCTACATAGTACTCTCCCCAGTTCCATAATGGTGCAGTAACGTAAGCCTTTGGTACAGATTCTTTTGCGCTTAGATTATAACCTATTGATGTTGCTCCCTTTTCTTCAGCAGCAACCATAGGTGCTGTTGAATCTTGATGTTGAGCTGTTACATCAGCGCCTTCAGCAAGTAGTGCTTCTGCTGCAGCCTTCTCTACAGTTGGATCATACCAAGTATTTGTCCATCTTACGTGAACTTCTGCATCTGGGTTTACAGATTTTACACCTAATGTAAAGGCATTAATTCCTCTAATAACTTCAGGTAATGGGAATGCTCCAACATAGCCAATAACATTTGACTCTGTTTTCATCCCTGCTACAATACCCGATAAATATCTCGCTTGATACATTCTACCAAAATAATTAGTCATGTTTTCTGCTTTTTCATATCCTGAGCAATGTGCAAAGGTTACTTCTGGAAATTCTTTTGCCGCTTCTAGGACACCATCCATATGACCAAAGCTCGTAGCAAAAATCATATTCGCACCTTGATCCACCATTTCACGGATTGTCTTTACTACTTCTCCCTTTTCTTCAGGAATATTTTCTTTATAAATGGTCTTTATCTTGTCTCCCATTTTTTCTTCTAAGTAAACTCTTCCGTTGTCATGAGATGTTGTATAACCACCATCATTAATTGGTCCAATGTAGATAAAACCAACAGTTAGCGGCTTTGTGCCGTCTTCTTGTGTTCCCGTTCCCTCTGATTTTTTGTTTGAGCATCCTAATGTTGTAGCAGCTAATAAAGCTACGATTAAAAAAACAATACCAAAACGTTTCATTTTTCTCCCCCTAAAATATCTTTTAAAACCTTAACCTTGAAGCTCAATAGGTACGTATGATTTTGTCGATTTCAAAATTAACGTTCGTCTTGTATTGATTATATTTTATTCGTATGTTTTTTTCAACTACTTTTACGTAAATTTATTTAATTCATTCCAAAAACATTCAAATTTTCAGGAGATAATACATCAATCGCTAAAGCTTCCATTATTGATTCTCCTTTTTTTAGTAATTCTTTAGAATAAGAGGCTATATTCACATGATTTTTTTGAAGTTTAATTAAAACATCAATATATTTTCGTTCTTCAGGATGTGCTACATCTAAGGCTCTCATTAACAGAGTCTCCACCATTTTAGTAATCGCTTTAATGGCTTCTTTTTCACCCGTAATCATATTTTCTTTCAGTTCCTCTATTTGTGCTGTGGTAGATTTTAAAGACTCACTATAAAAGTACTCTAAATTATCTGAGTCATACATAATAGATTTCCACAGTATAGCAGAAGATAGATTATAAGGATAAGGTACACTATCACTCATTCTAATCTCGATATACTTTTTAGTTCGCACATCAGGAAATACCATAGAAAGCAAATGCTCGATTTGTTCAATGTTCATTTCTATATGTTCATATACTTCTTTAGCCGGTTTGGAGCCAGTAAAGACAAGTTTGTCATTTAGTAGGCCAATAATACATGGTCTTTCTAGGATATAATCCACATACTCTTCGTAGCCAAAATCTTTGTCTAAAACACCTGGAGTCAGTCTACTTCGGTCATTGTCCATATCATTCCAAATTTGAACTCTTGCGCCATTTCCATCATGAATATTTCCTTCGAATATTGGTGAATTGTCATATAAATAAGAAATAGCTGGCGACAAATAATTTGCAACTCTATTCTTTTTGATATAATCCTCTTCACTAGTGTAATCCACAGATATTTGGAGGGAAGCAGATCCCTTCATCATATTTAAGGCGTACTTACCTCGTTTGCTCAAATACTCTGACATATATTTGTACCTTTGTTTTGGAATCATTGGAATATCTACAATTTTCTCTATAGGTCGATATCCTATAGAAAGAAGACTGTAATTTTTTGATTCTAAAATAGGAAATATATCCTTGATAAAAGAAAAATACCTTTTTTTTATTTCCTCTATGGTATCGCAATTTTTCATGCTTAATTCCAATTGTGCTCCGGGCTCTAAAGTAATACTATCGCCGTTTTTCACTATATTGAGTAGTTTGGGTTCGTCATCGGCCTTGGTCCAACCCTTTGAAAGAAGCTCTTCCATAACTTCTTCAACACCCTTCTCATAGTGAACAGATGTAAAGCTTTCTTTATAAATAACAATGTGTTCAAACTCTAATCCTAGAGAATTGGCACCATCTGTTTTTTCTCCACTTTTGATATAGTCGATTATTTTGTTTTTATTTATTTTATAGTAATTCATGATACAACCCCTCTCATGTAATTGTATGATACCACAATTCAAACTGTTGTGAATCTAGTTTCAAAATAATTCTCTTATTTATTTTTCTATGACTTAAGGTTATAATGATAGGAACATTGTCAAACAATTATATACATAGACAGTTGCATAAATAAGGAGGAAAAGATGAATTTATTAAAGGACAAAATACTAAAGGACGGACACGCCATTGGAAGCAATATCTTAAAGGTGGATTCTTTTCTTAATCATCAAATAGACGTAAAACTTTTAGATGAAATAGGAAAAACCTTTTATGAGAGATTTAAGGAAGATCGTATCACAAAGATTTTAACTATTGAAGCTTCCGGCATTGCTTTAGCAGTTATTACTGCTAAATATTTCGATAATATACCTGTAGTGTTCGCCAAAAAGACAGAATCATTAAACTTGGATAAAGATCTTTATACTAGTGAAGTTTATTCCTTTACAAAAAATAAATCTTATAAGATCATGGTATCCAAGAAATATATAAATTCTACAGACAGGATTTTAATTATCGATGATTTTCTGGCTAATGGAAAAGCCATCTTAGGATTAAAGGAAATTATCGATCAAGCTAATGCTACTCTTGTAGGTGCAGGTATCGTCATAGAAAAAGGCTTCCAAGAAGGTGGCGATATCATAAGAGACATGGGAATAAAAATAGAATCTCTTGCCATTATCGATTCTATTGAAGATGGAATAGTGAAATTTAGGGATTAAAAAAGTACTCTTTGGGTGAAACTATTAGAATCATGATAGTAGGTGATCACTTTGGAGTACTATAATATTGCACTTGAATTAGTAATTGGATATATTTTATTGTTTATAGCCACAAAGATCCTTGGTAAAACTTTGCTGACTCATATTACAACTTTTGATTTTATTTGTTCCATTATCTTAAGTGAGTTAGTAGGAAATGCACTTTATGATGATAAATTGGGTATTTCATTTATTTTATTTGCTATTATAATTTGGACTGTTCTCATAACCACTACAGAATTTATAACCCAAAAATTTCGTAAGACGAGAGATTTTCTAGAAGGAAAACCCTCTATACTTATAAAACACGGTAAATTATCCTTCGAGGAGATGAAAAGAAATCATTTAGATATTAATCAACTCCTACACCTCCTTCGTTCAAAAGATATATTTACTATGAGAGAGGTACAATATGCTATTTTAGAAGCAAATGGATGCTTAAGCGTCCTAAAAAAGAATAGTCAAGATTCAGTAAAAAAACAAAATAGCCAACAGTCAAAAAGTGGTCCTTTCCTTGCTATTACACTTATTTCAGATGGAGAATTGATTCAAGAAAATCTAGATGAAATCAGTCTCACTAAGGATTACTTAGAAAAAGAACTAAAAAAGCAAAATCTGACCATTAAAGAGGCCTTATATGTAGAATGGTTAGAAGGAGAAGGCTTGTTTATTCAGAAGTATTAAATAAGGTAGTAGGCAAAACCATTATGACACTGGTGATGCCTAAGGTCTTACTTAAAACGAATTAGTAGTTGAACGAAAAAGCAATGCGAAATGAAGAAGGTAAGATGTAGAATTAATATATGGCTCCATTGGAGCCTTTTTTGCTGTCATTTAAAGCATCAGCAAAGGATTCTTACATACTTAAGTATTCATAAAGTGAATTGAATGCACCTTAGCACTCATGAGGCTGTAAATTGATTTCTATCGATTTTATTTTGAACTCGATATGTTTCCTAGCGCGCCTACATAAAACATCTAAAAAAAATTTAAATAACAAAAGCCCAATCCATAATGGAAAGGGCTTATTTTTTGGAATTAATTTTTACCATGGTGTTAAAATGGTGTTAAATCTCATATGTTGAATGGTGTTAAAACCTTGAAAGTCTTATATATGGCGCGCCCTGAGAGATTCGAACTCCCGATCTTCCGGTTCGTAGCCGAACGCTCTATCCAGCTGAGCCAAGGGCGCGCAATTTTGTTTGCAAGATGTATTATAGCACAGAGAATAATTAATTTCAAATAAAATTAACAAAAATATTATTACTGGAATATATTGATATAACAAATATATTTAGGTGGTGGAGATTTTGAATAATAAATTCCCTGTAGTTATCCGTACACTAAGTTATAGTATCCAAAATATAAATTTTTATTACCCTGCAGTATACATTCCTAATAATAGTTATATTCAAGGGCTTATTAATTTTACGATCTATGAAAATATGCTAAGGTTAAGCAAAAATCTAATGGTTCCAGACATTCCTACTTATGTTACAGGTTCTTATGAATTAAAAAACAATCAAAAGGGTGTTTTAACTCTGTCCTTAATAGGTTTTGCAGAATTTGGAGGCGCTCACCCTATGACCATGGTTAAATCATTAAACTTTGACCTTAGTACGGGCAAAGATATTCCATTTTATGAATTATTTAAACCTAACAGCCCCTACATTGAAGTTCTATCTGGGATGGTATTAGAAGAATTAAAAAAACAAGATATTATGCTATTTGAAGACTATCCTGGTGTGAGACCAGATCAAGACTACTATATCGCAGACAAAGCCCTTGTAATATACTTTCAATTATACGACATAGCGCCGTATGTCGTTGGCTTCCCCTATGCTGTAATACCAATTTATAGCATTATAGATTTGGTGCAAGAAGGTGGATTGCTTGATAAGATGGTAAGCTAGTAAATTTTACTTACCACCTTGTTACTTAAAAAAGGCGATAAAATCGCCTTTTTTTAATACGCTCTTGCAAAGTAAGCCATGTCTTCTGCCTTTTTATTACAGCAGACGCATGAACCATCTCCAATGATTTCTTGTTCAAAAGGTATGCATCGAAGAGTTGCTCCGGTTTCTTCTTTTATTTTGTCTTCGCAAGCTCTATCTCCACACCACATTGCTTTAATAAATCCTGGATTGGCTGCTAAGTTTTCTTTGAATTCCTCTAAATTTGTAGCTATTGATGTTTTTTGTTCTCTTCTTTCTAGTGCTTTTTGGAAAAGATTGTTTTGAATTTCATCAAGTAACTTTTCTACTGCTACATCTAAATCATCTAGTGAAACTTGAATTTTTTCGCCGTTATCTCTTCTGGCTAATACGCATTGATTACTTTCAATATCTCGTGGTCCTATTTCTAAACGAATTGGAACACCTTTCATCTCCCATTGATTAAATTTCCAACCTGGAGAGTATGCATCCTGATCGTCAATTTCTACTTTGAATTTTTCAGCTAGTTTATTTTTGATTTCCCATGCTTTATCTAGAACGCCCTCTTTATGTTGCGCTACAGGAATGATTACTACTTGAGTAGGTGCAATTTTGGGTGGAAGAACTAGACCATTGTCATCCCCATGTACCATAATCAATGCACCTATTAATCTAGTAGAAACTCCCCATGATGTATGATATGGCAATGCCTGATTGTTTTCCCTATCCAAATAAGTGATTTCAAAAGCCTTTGTAAAATGCTGTCCTAAATTATGAGAGGTACCTGATTGAAGAGCTTGACCATCGTGCATTAGTGCTTCCATTGTATAGGTCTCTTGTGCCCCTGCAAATCTTTCCTTTTCACTCTTTCTACCGACAACCATCGGTATGGCCATATATTGTTCTGCTACATCCCTATAAATACCTAACATTTGCATTGTTTCTTCTTGAGCTTCTTCAGCCGTTTCGTGTAAGGTATGTCCTTCTTGCCATAAAAATTCAGATGTTCTAAGAAAAGGTCTCGTTGTCTTTTCCCAACGAACTACACTACACCATTGATTGTATAGAAATGGCAATTGTCTGTAAGTGTTTAACCATTTAGAATACATACTACAAATAATCGTTTCAGAAGTAGGACGTACAGCCAATCTTTCCCCTAATTCCTTGCCACCTCCGTGAGTAACCCAAGCTACTTCAGGAGCAAATCCCTCTACGTGTTCTGCTTCCTTTTGTAAAAGACTTTCAGGAATCAAAAGAGGAAAATACATATTTTTATGTCCTGTTTCTTTAAACTTCTTATCGTATTCACATTGAATGTTTTCCCAAATAGCATATCCATATGGGCGGATGACCATAAATCCCTTTACTGGTGAATAATCTACCATCTCTGTTTTAGAAATTACATCGGTATACCATCTTGCAAAATCTTCATCTCGTGGCGTAATTGCCTCTACTTTTTGTTTTTTAGCCATTATATCCTCCTGTTTTTCTTATTCTGTTGAAAAGCTAGGTAGTTGGTAACTATTACTGTAGTTTTACCCCTATGGTGGAACTCTCTATTAAAATAAAAAAAGAATCCGCCCTCCAAAATATTGAAGGACGGATTTATTTCCGCGGTACCACCTTTATTAGCTTTCCAAATAAAGCTCTACTTAATTCATGTAACGCATGATCTGCGACTATGGCTTTCACCTGTAGCTCGAAGATAGGTTCCACACTCTTCCTTACAAATCTTCCACCTTTGATTCGCTCTCTTTAAATTCAGAAGTGCGTACTAATTCTTTTCAACGCTTTAGTATAATTTTCTTACAATTGACTATATTATAAGTTAAAGGATTGATTTATGTCAATGGATTATTTAAGGTAGTTTACTTCTACAATTAACTTCAATTAAAAATAATTTAAAAGTTTTGTTTTTATTATTGACACTTGTCCTAGGTGATGCTATAATGAATCTTGTTCTTCCGAGAGGTACCGAAGTGGTCATAACGGGGCGGTCTTGAAAACCGTTAGGGTCAAAAGCCCACGTGGGTTCGAATCCCACCCTCTCGGCCATTTTTTTAACTAAATACGTATTTTCAAACAGAAGGCAATGAGGAGAAGTACTCAAGAGGCTGAAGAGGCGCCCCTGCTAAGGTAGAGCTATCGGCTGTTAACCGATCGGTCGCAGGTTCGAATCCTGCCTGTGGAGCCATATGGAGAAGTACTCAAGTGGCTGAAGAGGCGCCCCTGCTAAGGGTGTAGGTCGGGTAACCGGCGCGAGGGTTCAAATCCCTCCTTCTCCGCCAGTTATAAAGCTAATTAGACAGAATTCTATAATAGGAATTCTTTTTTTATGCAACAAAACAGGAGGGATTTGAACCCCTAGGGGGACTTGTGCCTAGGCGAGCTTTATTTTCTCGTAGCCCTAACCGTGCACTTACTTATTAATTGCTCCTCAGTTCCTATGTACTCTAAAGTACCGGACCAATTGTTTTTATCCTCTATTTGGCCTGTTATTTTCAATTCTACGATTTTTAAATCTACTCTTAGGTTAAATTCTTGGTCGCTGTGTACGCTCTCTATAACTGGGTAAATATCGTTTACTATTAATGAATTATTTTTCATGCTAATTGTATAGCTACTTGGTTGCTTATACATATCAAAATCAGGACTTCCTAAATCGTCGTATTCATAATTAACAATATCTCTGTAATGTAATTCCCACTGACCTATTAGGTAAATATCGGAACTTTTTAGTAATTTTAACTCGGTTTGTTCACCTTGCGCAGTCTTTACTTTGTTTTCTTCTTGCTTGGGAGCTTCATTTAGAACACAAGATTTTAGGAAAATCAAAAAAGCTACTAATATAATAGCTACAAAAAGGATTTTTATGATTTTAATTTCTTTCTTCATTCAGATCTCTCCAATATAAATAAATACTATTTCTCGCTATATTATTTATATTATCGGCTATCTGTAGATAGAACAAAAACTCGCCTTAGGCGAGTTTATTTTATCTCCAAAATTCCTCTCATATATGGAACTAACGCTTCTGGGATTTCTATAGTGCCGTCTGCTCTTTGGTAGTTTTCCAGTATTGCTGCTAGAGTTCGTCCTACTGCAAGACCTGAACCATTTAAAGTGTGAACAAATCTTGTTTTCTTCGTCGTTGTATCTCTAAATCGAATATTTGCTCTTCTCGCTTGATAATCTTCAAAATTAGAGCAAGAACTTATCTCAACGTATCTGTTATAGCTTGGCATCCAGACTTCGATATCGTAGGTTTTTGCAGAGCTAAAGCCTAAATCTCCTGTACATAGTTCTACTACTCTATAAGGAATTTTTAGTAGTTGAAGAATTTCTTCTGCATCCTTTGTCAGCTTTTCTAGTTCATTGTATGATGTATCAGGATGTGCAAATTTAACCATTTCTACTTTATCAAATTGATGGTTTCGAATAAGCCCTCTTGTATCTCTACCTGCTGAACCAGCCTCTTTTCTAAAGCAAGGTGTATAAGCTGCAAACTTAATAGGTAAATCTTCTTCATTTAAGATTTCATCTCTGTAGTAATTGGTAACAGGTACTTCTGCTGTAGGGATTAAATAGAAATCTCTATCTGCACTTAGTTTGAAAGCATCTTCTTCAAACTTTGGAAGTTGTCCTGTTCCTGTCATACTTTCTCTATTGACCATAAAGGGTGGTGACATTTCTATATAACCATGATCTACTGCATGTACTGCTAACATAAAATTAATAATGGCTCTTTCTAATGTTGCACCTAGACCTTTAAAAATAGTAAATCTTGCTCCAGTAATCTTTGATGCTCTTTCAAAGTCTAATATACCTAAATCTGTTCCTAAGTCCCAATGTGCTTTTATCTTAAATTCAAAATCCCTAGGGGCCCCCCATTTTCGAACTTCTATATTTTCTGAATCGTCTTTCCCAATGTTAACTTCTTTATTTGGTGTATTCGGTATGTTTAAGAGAGAATGTTTTATTTTCTCATCAATTTCTCTCACTTCTTCATCTAAGCCCTTTATTTGAGCTGATAACTCCTTCATACTATTTAATAAATCGGTACAATCTTTTCCTTCTTTTTTAAGCATAGGTATTTCTTTAGAGACTTTATTTTGTTTTGCCTTCATCTCTTCTACTTTTACCAAAATGTTCCGTCTCTCTTCATCTAATTTTAAAACAGAGGATAGATCGTAATCACCTTTTCTTTTTAAGAGTTCACTAATTTCCTCTTGATTTTCCCGTATTTTCTTAATATCTAACATTTCATTAACAGCTCCCTAATGTTTGTTCTAAATTCTAAGTAAAATCTTAAAGCAAGAACTTTATTACTCCATAAGAAATTATCCCTTAATTCCTTAAGGGATAATTTTACTTTCTATTGTTACTAATTATAAAGTAGTTGTGCGATTATTTCAAGTTTTTTAAGGTGTAATCCTAGTCTTCTTCTAGCTTTTCAAGCACTTCCCCTAATTGGTGTATATACTTTCCATAATCGGTCCAATTTCCCGATTTTTGGGCTTCTTGAGCTCTTTTAAGTAGATTGTTCGCTTCTCTTATTAAGCCGTTGATATGATCTAATTCTTTAGGCTCTTCTTGTTTTTCTTGTGAAGTACCAAATAACTTTTGGAGAGATTTCTCTAAAGTATCTTCCATTATAATCTTATTGCCATAGGATACAATTACCTTTTTGACCTCTGGCAAACTCCTCTGTGCTTCACTGGATGAGAGATATACTGGTTGCACATAAAGAATGGAGTTTCCTATTGGTATTACAAACATATTCCCACGCATAATTTGAGAGCCTTGTTGCCCTAATAGAGTTAGTTGAGGAGAAATATTAGTATCTTGATCAATGCGCTGTTCAATTTGCATAGGCCCATAGGCTAAATTTTGTTTGGTAAATTTGTATACTACTAATTTGCCAAATTCATCTTTGTCATTCATAGCGAGCATCCACCCTACAAGATTATCTTTTTCTTTTGGGGTGTATGGGATCATCAAGATAAATTCTTCTCTGTCCTTTTCTGGTCGTTTCATAATTAGATAAGTAGATTCTATACTTTCGCCTCTTGCTTTTTCTTCATGGACTTGATTTGCGATTTCCCATTGGTCTTGTTTATTATAGAATGCTTTGGGATTATTCATATGATAGGTTGCATATACATTTGATTGTATATCAAATATCTCCTGTGAATATCTAATATGTTCTCGTATAGATTCTGGCATATGAGCCATAGGTTGGAACATTCCAGGGTAAATTTTATTATATACATTAATAATCGCATCTTGTTGATCTACTTGATAAAAATTCACATCGCCATTGTATGCATCTACAACTACTTTTACAGAATTTCTAATATAATTAAATGTATTTTCCTTATTATAAGGTTGAGAATAGGGATAACGATTGCTTAAAGTAAAACCATCTATAACCCAGTATAATTTACCATCTGCGACTACGATATAAGGGTCTTCATCGTAAGATAAAAACGGTGCAATAGCATTTACTCGGCACATAATATTCCTGCGGATATGCATTTTACTTTGAGAATTTATCTCAGTGCTTAATAAAATCTTCGAATCACCATGATATAAGGCAAAAGCTGACCTATTGAATATATTTAGTGGAATTCCGCCTGTACCATCATACTCATTTTCCATATTCTCACTGCCTTGAGAATAGTCAAATTCCATAGTCTTCCCATTAGTAATGACATAATCATCTGTAGATTCCCCATAGTAAATTCGTGGCTCTGTAATCTGCAGAGATTCTACACTTGTTACAGGAGGAATACCTTCCACAATTAACGTAGGTTGACCACTCTCATTAATTGTATTTATAGCAGATACAGCTACGCCAAAACCATGAGTATATTTTAAATGCTTGTTGATCCAATTTTGAGCTTTATCTTCTAATTTCTGATTGTTCATCTCTCTAGCTGAAATAAACACTTGCGTATATTTATCATCTATATCGTACCTATCAATATCTACATCATTAAATTCATAATAGATTCTAAAGCCTTGTATGGAATTATACATATCTAATGTGGGGTGATAGTCATTTATAGGGATATTATCGATAGTAAGCTGATTATCTTTAATATCTTGTACGTTTATTTCATCATCTAAATCATATGCTTTTTCTTCTACTTGATGAATTCCATATGCAGCTTGAGTGTTCTTAATATTTTTCACAAGATATGGTTCTTCTTTTGCATATTCATTTGGCGCAACAATTAGTTGCTCTACACCTATAGCCATCAAACTTCCCACTAAATTTATACCAATAATCAGAATAGGTCCAATAATTAATCTCTTAATCTTCCTTTTAAAACCATTGATAACAGAGTATACTCCTGCTACAAAAGCTACAATACATAAAATTTTATACAAAGGCAAAGTGATATTTGCATCTATATAGCTCGCACCGTATACGATGCCATTATTAGAATACACTAGGGTATAAGATTGAATATAATAATGAAAAGACATAATAAAAAAGAAAAGACCTGAAAAAAAGCCGATTTCCTTACCAGCAAAATTACCAAAATCAGATATCCAAACTTTAAAGCTACTACGATTATTTTTAACACTTTCAATGCTTTTATATGGATTTGTTAAATACAAGAACGCAGTATAAAGAATTGATACAATGGCGAAAAGAAGTAATATAAAAATAAATATAGCAAGTAATTGTTCTAAAAATGGCAATTGAAATATAAAAAATGAAATATCTTTATTAAATAAAGGATCGTTTACATTAAAATGAACTGCATTCTTAAATTCTAAGAAATTATACCAAATAGAATTAGTCGTTATTGTAGTTACTAGGAATGAAATAACAATACTAAATAAAGCAATCATCCTTGTATTAGGTCTAAAATTGACCTGTAAAATTCTTTTTAAAATAGATGTGGTTAAGATTTTTAAATATAATATAAAAAATAACAGAGAGATAATAAATAAAGGAACACTAACTTGAATTTTAGTAACTATTTCTTTCATAAATACATCTGTATATCCAAGAGATTTAAACCATAAATAATCTACATAAAAATGATTCATAGATAAGAATAAGCCTATGACAATGATAATAGTAGTAATAACAGAAAATAATATTCCCTTTGAAACACCTCTTTTATTCATGAATGCCTCCCTTATGAATTCATTTATTCTTACTAATAACTATATTGATGTTTGAGGGAATTAGCACTATAAAATGTAGGTGGAAAGTGGTTGGGAAAAGAATGACGGTTGGGGTGTATACTTTAATACTTAATACGCAGGGATCCTTCGTCGCTCCGCTCCTCTGGATGACTAGGATAGATGGTTTTGCATAGAACTTACAACGTAGAACTTACAACGAAAAAAGACCCCCGATAATCAGAGGCCTTTCTTTACTAAACAAATCCGCAACGTCCTATTCTCCCAGGGCGTTACCACCCAAGTACCTTTGGCG
>NZ_CALNCS010000050.1 GCF_937875145.1 Alkalibaculum bacchi
ATTGTTTTTTAAAGATTTGGCGGATTTATCTCTCTTTGTATGCTGTTTGCGCCCTAGTAAAACATTTTGTGAGTCCATTGTCTTTTGCAATTAGTTCCCTCCTTTTTCTTTCTATATTCGTTAGTAACTTATGATGCTATTATTTTACCGCTTATGGCTATTGCCTCCCTCCGGATATGTAATTATTTTAATGTTTTGAATTTATCGTAATTGTATAACAATTAGAACTAATTGCACATCATCAGTAATTTCAACTATATGCAGTTATATACATAAGCTAAAAACGATATCCCCCCAACCTTTTAATTTTGAGAAAATAAAAGCCTTATGTCATATTCAAAAAATAAACTAGTATGCAAATTTGTACATTAAATTTCTTTAGAGACTCTACCCCACGATGAAGCTCTTGCTTTAGGTTAACAAATGGCGCCCATAGTGGGCTGTCACCCATTTAATCATTATTTTGTGCTGATATAGATCTATAATTCATAGGAGTAATCCCTTCAATAGATTTAAACTTTCGGATAAAGTTACTTTTATCTACATAGCCTTGAGTTTCCGTTAATTGCATTTAGAAAACGAATAGTTTACCGATTTAGGTGGCAAATTTGAAACTAAGTTGACGGTATGTAGGGCGCTTTGTCTTGAACCAATGCCTGATGCCCTCTCTTGCATACGACAATATTCCAGAAACACCTTTTGCAAGTCGGTAATAGTTAAAATAAACTTTTTCCTTTATTGGGTTTGCTGATTTTATAATTGCAACTTTAAGGGCACTTGTCTCTGGTTTCATTGAAAGTAGCGCTAAAAATTCCATGCATAGAGTTATATAGAAATTCAATGCGTTGATAGCGATGAGTTTTCTTACACGAAAATTCTCAAACTGAAAGATCTGTTTTTTACTGCGAAAATATTCTTCTATGCGCCATCTTGAAAAATATAAGTTCGCAATATTTATCACATCATCTTTTGATTTGATTTCCTTATTTGTTGCAAGCATCATGGGGTGCTCCGTAATGCCATAAACAAGAACCAGATAGATATCTTTTCTAGAAGCAGTTATCTGCACCTTTACATGGGAAAGGTAAGCATCGTGCTGTTTGCCCTTGTAGTACAACGACATTTTAATCTTACCCTTTCGACGTTCACAAAGCTCTGTGGCAGGTGTCCAGTTTTGGTGATAAAGCAGCTTTCGCCTAGCAGTGAGACGAATGACATAATCTTGACCTAGTTCATCCATTTTCAAGAACATTTTATTACTATCATAGCCTCTGTCCATAATGTAGGTAGCCTTTCCAAATATAGCAGAACCACGTTCCATAGCTGCAAAAGTAACGTCATTAGTGGAAGTAAAGTCCTTTTCTTTAGAAGAATAAATTTGTGAAAAAATACTTACAGGATGGTTGTTTTTAGTAAGTACACAAGCTTCCGTAACAAGATATCCTTTTTTGAAAACATTTTTTGTACTAGTACTTTCTGAGCCATCACGGACAATGTCAAGAGATTCGAATTTATAGCCGTTTGGTTTTGTGATATCACTGTCATCTATATGAATCACAGGCTCATCAGGAACCAATTTCTTGATAGTGTCCAGATAAGAATTTTGAAGTTGATCTGGAATTCCTTTAAGCAGATTTTTTGAGAGCCTTTCAACAATATTTACTTTTTTTGAAGATTCATGAAGCTGATCAACAATGTCGGTGAGAAGACAACTTTTTGAAGCAAGCATTCCATAAATCATATCAGCCATAAATTTTTGTGCTGGCTTAAAAAGTACTTTCGAAAATTTATTTGTAAAATTTAATATTTCTCGTTTCATTGTGTAGGTATTTGATGTAAGATTAGTCATAAGGGATCCCTTCCTTTTTGTTTAGTAAGATTTTTCTTAGTAGCTTAATTTTACATCAAAAAGGAAGAAGATTCCTTATATTTTAGGCTTTTATGAAAGTTGTTAATAACTATTCTTGCTAAATTACTAGCCTGTGGATAAAAACACGGAAACTCAAGCTATTCCTGTATTGACTTTTCAAATATTATTTGATAGCAATATGGCACTGCAAC
>NZ_CALNCS010000051.1 GCF_937875145.1 Alkalibaculum bacchi
AATCAATCAGATTATTTAAGGCTTTCATTAGAGCATACTCTTCTTGAAAGCCTTAAATAATCTGATTGATTATTTTACAAATAAATACGGAGAAGAATAGAGGTGTTACATGGCTATTCAAATTGTCACAGATAGTGCTAGTGATATTAGTGTTGATGAAGAGAAAAAATATAATATAAAGGTTGTCCCCTTGACTGTCCATTTTGGATTAGAATCCTATAGAGATCGTCAAGAAATATCCCCTAGTCAATTTTATGAAAAGCTTGAATCTTTTGATGGCATTCCCCGCACGTCTCAGGTAACTCCAGCGGAGTTTATAGATGTTTTTAAATCTATTGTTAATTCTGGAGATGAAATCATTGGTATTTTCATGTCCTCAAGTATGAGTGGAACGTATAATTCAGCAATGATGGCAAAAAATATTTTAGATAGCGATAAAATTAGCATTATTGATTCAAAAATGGTAACATTAGGAGAGGCTTTGATGGTTCACTATGCTGCTAAGATGGCTACAGAAGGAAAGAGCAGAAAAGAAATTGTCAATAAAATACATGATATGATTCCTAAGAACGAGACGCTTATGATTGTAGATACATTAGAGTACCTAAAAAAGGGTGGAAGATTATCATCAAGCCAAGCTTTCTTAGGTAGTATGTTAAACATAAAACCCATATTGACTTTTTCTAACGGAGAGCTTGTAGCAAAAGATAAAGTAAGAGGGAAAAAAAAGGCATTAAATTGGGTACGAAATTACTTATCTAAAAATGAGGTAAGCCTCAAAGATAAGCCTGTATATATGCTTCATACAGGAGCGACAGAGTACTTAGAAGATTTGAAAAAGATACTAGTAGAAGAATACGATGCAAATCATATCGTTGAATCCATCGTAGGTGCTGTAGTTGGAACACATGCAGGACCGGGAGCTATTGCTATGTCTTATGTTGATGAATAGTACGAAAGTGAATATACGGAGATGATATTTTGAAGAGCATTGGTATAATTGCGAATCCAAATTCAGGAAAAGACGTTCGAAGACTATACTCCTATGCTACTACAATCAGTAATCACGAAAAAGTCAACCTTATGGAGAGAATGATTCTAGGCGCTCAAGATTTAGGAGTAGAAAAAATATTTATAATGCCAGACAATAGCGAGATGGGATCCAATGCAAAATCGAGTTTGGAGCTAAATGGAGATTTAAAGGCAGATGTAGAGATACTAGACTTTAGAATAATGGGTACATATGAAGATACAATACAAGCGACAAAGGAGTTTATAAAACGAGGAGTCCATTGTATCATTATACTAGGTGGGGATGGGACGAATAGATTAGTTGCAGCAGAAAATTCTAATATACCTATTATTCCCGTATCTACTGGAACCAATAATGTTTATCCACGATTTTATGAAGGCACTACAGTAGGGATGGCCGCAGCAATTTTATGTGAATACGGTATGCAAGATGATTATATTATTCAAGATAAGATTATTGAAGTCTACAAAAATGGAAAAATTATTGACTATGCCTTAATTGATGTAGCTATTACCAATCAAATATTTGTAGGAAATAGAGCAATAGAAAATATAAAGGATATCTCGGAACTAATTGTTTCTAGATCACATCCTGCTTCAATAGGATTTTCTTCTATTATTGGCGTTCAAGCACTCTCAACTTATTCGGATGATTTTGGATATCGCACTCGACTACATTGTGGTCGCAAAAATGTATTAGCTCCTTTTACTGCTGGAAAAATGACTACTGTAGAATGTAAAACCCCTTCAAAGATGGAGTTAAATCAGATGTATGTGTCTAAGCCTACTCAAAAGGGTACCATTGCCTTAGATGGTGAAAGAATTCTACCTTTTGAAAGCGGAGAGCTTCTTGGCTTTGTTATTCGAAGAAAGGGTCCTTTAAGGATTGATGTAGAAGCTGCTTTAGAATATGGATTGAAACGCAAATTCTTTGTATAAACAAATTGAACATTGACATATTATATGAGTACGTTTATAATAAATGAAAATAAATGATTTTTCGCTAGGGGAGCCTTTTGGCTGAGATTGACCCTTTGGACCTGATCCAGATAATGCTGGCGTAGGGAAGCGGTTTTTAGTCAATACCTCCAAGCGAAAAAATAGGAGGTTTTTTTATGTTACAGGGTTTTTTTGAGTCTATGGAAGGTCAAATTTTTGTAGTAGTGCTCATCGTACTTGTTTTTGCACTTATTTTTAAGCTAAGTAAAAAAGAGGATAATAACAATATAAAGGCTCTTACATATTCTGCGATTTCTGTAGCTGTAGCTTATGTACTCAACCAGATTACTTTATTTCGCATGCCACAAGGGGGTTCTATCACGCCTTTTTCAATGTTGTTTATTGTAATGATTGGATACTACTTTGGCGTGCGACAAGGAATACTAGCTGGAGTTGCATTTGGATTACTAGATCTTTTGATTAATCCCTATGTTATTCATCCAGTTCAAATGCTCATAGACTATCCCTTAGCGTTTGGATCTTTAGGCATGGGGGCAGTACTTGTAAAACGAGGTATTGTACCTACGTACCTATTAGGTGTCTTTGGAAGACTTGTGTGCAGTGTATTATCAGGTGCCATCTTCTTTGCATCCTACGCACCAGAAGGGCAAGGTGCATTTATGTACTCTACCATCTACAATGGTTCCTATATGGGGGCAGAAGCCTTATTAACGTGCATACTATTAGCTATACCTGCTGTGAGAAATGCAATTAATGAGGTTAAAAACAAGGTGAAATAACAAAGGTTGGTTCGTTGGACGGGAAAATCTTTACGGACCTCTAGGCGAGTAAAGATTTTCCTTACCACTTGTTTTTATATAGAACTTACAATGTACAATGTACAATGTATAACTATCATGTGAATGCTTCCGGTTCTATTAGTATGGCGCAGCTACTTTTTCTTAGTACCTCTATGGCTTTTTGGTTGTCAGATACTTTTAAGATGACTACTGCTTTGTGCTCGTGGACAGGTAAACAACAGTAGGAGTATTCGATATCGATATTGGCCAATGAGAGTTCTTTGATGATACGGAGCATAGATCCTGGTGTATCATTTACTTCAATGGCTAAAACTTTTGTTTTGTTTACTATAAAATGAGCTTCTTTTAGTTTTTCTGCTGCTTGTTCTGGTTTGTCAGGAATCAATCTCAAAATGCCATAATCTGTAGTCTCTGCAATGGTCAAAGAGCGGAGATTAATATCATTTTTATGAAGAATTTCTAAAGCTTCTGAGAGACGACCTTTCTTATTTTCTAAAAATACAGAAATTTGTTTAATCATTTTATCACTCCCCTTGTAGATTTCGTTTGTCAATTACACGTTTTGCTTTGCCTTCACTTCTTGGTATGCTCTTTGGTTCTACTAATCTAATTTTAGCACTTATCTGCAAAACAGAGTGGATTTTTTGTTTTATCTTGCGTTCTAATTCTTCTAAATTGCTGATTCGATCCGAGAACAATTCCTCAGAAAGTTCAATTTGTATCTCTAGATTATCTAAGGTACCTTCTCTAGTGACGATAAGCAAATAATGTGGTTCTACATTACCAAATTCCATTAAAACACTTTCGATTTGAGATGGGAATACATTTACCCCTCGAATGATCAGCATATCATCACTTCTTCCGGATACTCTTTCCATTCGGACATGAGTTCTGCCGCATTCACATACTTCTTTATGTAAAACAGAGAGGTCTCTCGTCCTATAGCGCAGTACAGGGATGCCTTCCTTTGTCAACGTAGTAAATACAAGCTCTCCAGGTGTACCATATGGCAATGGCTCTAAAGTGTTTGGATCAATAATTTCTGGAAGAAAGTGATCTTCCCAAATATGCATGCCGTTTTTACATTGGCATTCGATGGCTACTCCAGGTCCCATGATTTCTGATAATCCGTAAATATCATGAGCAGAAATATGAAGTCTTTCTTCAATCTTTTTTCTCATGTTTTCAGACCAAGGCTCTGCGCCAAATATGCCTGATTTTAGTTTAATCTCCCCAGGATCAATGCCATATTGTTCGATAGCTTCTGCTAAGTAGATGGCGTAAGAAGGAGTACAGGCTAGCAAAGTGCTATGAAAATCTTTCATAAGCATAATTTGTCTTTCCGTATTACCGCCAGACATAGGTATAACAGATGCACCAAGCTTTTCTGCACCATAATGAATCCCAAGTCCACCTGTGAATAAGCCATACCCGTAAGAGACCTGCACTACTGAATTGGAGACAGCGCCTGCAGCTACAAAAGCACGTGCACATAGTTCAGCCCAATTACTTATATCCTCTCTAGTATATCCTACAACAGTAGGTTTGCCAGTAGTACCAGATGAAGCGTGAATTCGAACGATTTCCGATAATGGAGCGGCAAAGAGTCCATAGGGGTAACTGTCTCTTAAATCTTGCTTTGTAGTAAAGGGTAATTTAGACAAGTCGCTAATCTCTGTAATATCCTCAGGGGCAAGACCTACACTTTGAAATTGGCTACGATAAAAAGGTACATTATGATAAATTCTTCGTAACATTTTTTGTAGTCTTTCATTTTGAATATAAATCAATTCATCACGAGACATGGTTTCAATTCTTTCATTCCAATACATCTTGATCAACTCCAATTTTTATTTAAGGTGGTCTATAGTAGGTCGTGGGTTTCTAGCTCCTTACAGCCGTTACAAACCTCGTCAACCCATACCACTCGACTTTCGGGCAAGACAAATCGGGTATTACTCCTAGGTGGTAAGGTAGTAAGCGAAAGCAGAGCTCGCCTATAGCGAGTACGTGAAAGATACTTCATCGTGAGCTCCTGTTTTTGTTACCATGGAGGAGCGCACGTGACGAAGGATCTTTGACCCTACAGGAATGCTAAAATACGGATTGCTGGTGACTGGATGTAGGTAGCTTAAAATTTAAGTAACAACTGTTTTTACACAAAAAAACTCGCCCTTAATTAAAGGACGAGAAAATACCCGCGGTACCACCTTGATTGATTGCTCCACTTTGAACAAATGGAAAACTCCATTTGCTTATTTGATAACGTTTTGTTATAAACGGTCATACCTACTTTTAGTTCAGCAGACAACTCCGGAATGAACTTCTTCTATGTAAAAATGTTAGTTTTCAGCAGCCACTAACTCTCTTTAATTTCTATCATAGAGTACTCTTTCCTTCACAGTCGATTAAATTATTAAACCTAATAATATAATATGAAAATGAGTAAGTCAAGGAGGTTTTAAAATTTATTTATTTTAAATTCCCCTAAGCCCATATCTACATTAATGTGGTATTTAGAATCAGCGTTGTCATAGTTTTCTGTAATGTACTTATTATCAGATTGCTTTATAAAGTCTAGTTCAGATATGTTAGTAGAGTTTAATGCGCCATCAAATTCTAATAGAATTCCAGCTTCTTTAGGAATATTCAGTTCAATTCTAGAAACCCCTGAGTCAATGTCTATAGTGCCATCTGTAGATTTATCACTTAGATAGATTTCCATATTGCCTGCTCCTAAATCAATATCTAGATCTTTTAATTTTATATTCTTTAAATCTACTATTCCATTTACAGCTCCTGAATCAATATCAAGGCTCCAAGGGAGCTCCTCATTGAGAGCTAAATCAAGACTATAATCAAATTTAGAATCAGAGAAAAACTTTTGAGTAAAATTTTCATGTGAAATATGTAGACGCTGTAGATTGTTTTCTACAGCATCCTCAATTTCTAATTCAGCTAAATTAGAGTTAATAGTCGCAAAATCTGGCGTTCCGGACCTTATATTAAATTCCATAGCTCCTAAATCCAAGTCTAATTTACCAGCAGAAATGTCGCTCTTTGCCGATATTGTGTAAGATTCCATCTCACCTACTTCATAAGAATGAGGTACAGGAGCTTTTTCTTGAAGATAATAGCCGTAAACGAGAAGTATAATAAAAAATAAAAACCATAGTAAAGAATGAATCAGTTTGTTTTTTACTATAATCGTTAGGCCGACAATTACTAGTATTAAAGGCCATAATCTACTGAAGGCGGTGAATAAGTACTTAAATTCATATTGAATGACATTTAGATTGTTTAAGAGCCAAAAAGCCCCTAATAACATAAATATTAATCCAACGATAATATTATTTTTATTCTTCATGGTTTCTACTCCCTCCCTTTACGATAATAAATAGTCCCAATACAATGAGTATAACTGGCCAGATATACTTAGAATCTAAAAATGGTGTAAACTGCCTTAACAGAAATAGCGCACCACTAATAATGAGAATGATTCCAATCAGTTTGCTATTGTCAGCATTAAGTATATTTTCTGACTTGTTATCACCTTCCGCTTTTTCATAACCTTCAGCATAATTTTCAGATGGAAGTATAATGGTAGCAATAATATAAAGTAAGATGCCAGTTCCATAAGCAAAGGCTGCTATTGCCCAAATGATGCGTATAATAGATGAATCTACTCTAAAATATTCACCAAGGCCTCCACATACACCAGAGATTATTTTGTCTTTTGTTGACTTGTGCAATCGAGTATCCAATTCGATCCCTCCTTTTTATTCACTTATTACTATACCCACTAATAATCATTTAAAAAATGAGAAAGTATAAAAGGAATGTGGTAATATAATAATATGTTAAAAATACTGTAACTTTCCTTCTGAGATAAAAATGATTTACCTTCTCAGAGGATTTGTTTATATTTAGTATACCACGGAGAGGAGATCTTTCAATGCAAGATATTTTTAATGAATTATTAATATTTCGAAATATTCAGCAAAACCCAGTAATCGATCAATTTAGAAAGTTTACCACTGCTAGAGAAATTCCTCATAAAGTAGAGCATTTATTTCAAATGCAGTATGAGATTGTTCGTATTTCTAGAAAGAAAGCGATCTCATGGAGGGAAACAATATTAGATATTCTGCTAATGGACGAAAATCTGTTTACTTTAAAATGCGAGAGGGGAGAGGCAATAGACGAAAATTTACTAGCTCTTGTGGCTGGAGATATTCACATTATAAGAAATCTATACAATTACGACTGGGTAACCATTTTAGAAGAATTAAGTGTAAATCGTAGCACTGTTTTTACATTGGATACAGAAGAATTTGAAAACATAGATCTTCATAGCCTTCTCGCTAATAACAATATTGGAGAACGATTTATTGTAAAAGAGTTGTCCAATTATATTAGAGAAAATGGAACAGGTTTATTTTCAAAGGAATCTGTTTTTAAGTGGGATGACGTAAATCAATGCTTAAGTGAAATAAAGGAATTTGACCGTGTACGTTTTGAGGATTTAATAGGTTATGAAAGGCAAACCAAAGCCCTAAAAGAAAATACCCTTAGTTTTATAGACAGGGGAAAAGGTAATAATGTATTGCTTTATGGGCAAAGGGGAACAGGTAAATCTTCATCTGTAAAGGCTCTCGTCAATGAATATGCCCACAAGGGTCTAAGGGTTATTGAACTTAAAAAAGGACAATTAGATGCCATAGCTCCTATTATCGAGATTACTCGCCATAGAGACTTCAAATTTATTCTTTTTATAGATGATTTGTCTTTTGAAGAGTTTGAGACAGATTATAAAAAATTTAAAGCTATAGTAGAGGGAAGCTTTGAAAAAAAGCCTAATAATGTATTAATCTATGTGACGTCAAACAGACATCATTTAATCAGGGAAACTTTTAAAGAAAGAGAAGAAGATGTAAATATAAGCGAAACTACTCAAGAAAAACTTTCTCTCTTTGATCGATTTGGTCTTGCTATTTTATATGAGCAACCAAAAGATGATTTGTACAATGAAATGGTCATAAAATTAGCCAGAAGAAATGGCATCAAACTTCCTGAAAAAGAGCTTTTACAATTAGCCAATGAGTGGAAGGTGAGCAAAGCATCAAAATCCGGAAGAGCGGCACAGCAACTCGTAGACTCGTTAAGTTTTACGTTGTAAGTTCTATGTAAAAGCCTTTAAGTAGCCTTTTGGGAAAACTACAGCTATCAGCCTCTAGTACTATGTCACCAATGGTGGCTTACGTTTTCACTTACAATGTAGAACTTACAACACAAAAGAAGAAGACTTGGCTAAGCCAAGTCTTCTTCTTTTGTAATCTCCTTAAGTGATGCCGCAAGTGCTGCTAAGTTTTGAATTTCGGAAGGGATGATGATTTTTGTTGCTTTGCCATCGGCTACTTTTGTTAATGTTTCTAAGCTTTTAAGTGCGATGACTTCAGCGCTTGGATAAGCTTCTTTGATCATTCTAAGACCTTCGGCAGTAGCTTCCTGCACTTTTAAAATCGCTTCTGCTCGACCTTCTGCTTCTTTAATCGCAGCTTGTTTTTGAGCTTCTGCAATTAAGATTTGTGATTCCTTTTGTCCTTCTGCTACGAGTATAGAAGATTTCTTTTCTCCTTCTGCTCTAAGAATAGATTCTCGTCTTTCACGTTCAGCTCTCATTTGCTTTTCCATTGCCTGCTGAATGTCTTCAGGAGGGAGAATGTTTTTTACTTCTACTCGATTTACTTTAATTCCCCATGGATCTGTAGCTTCATCAAGGATACTGCGCATTTGAGTATTGATTAAATCTCTAGAAGTTAACGTTTCATCTAATTCTAAATCGCCGATAATATTACGTAGAGTGGTGGCCGTTAAATTCTCAATAGCAGCCATAGGTCTTTCTACACCGTAAGTATAAAGTTTTGGATCTGTAATTTGAAAATAAATAACGGTATCAATTTGCATAGTGACATTGTCTTTTGTTATTACTGGTTGGGGAGCAAAATCGATTACTTGCTCTTTTAGAGAAACCTTTTTTGCAATTCGGTCCATTAACGGGATTTTTACATGTAGCCCAACGCTCCATGTATCCATATAGGCACCTAATCGTTCGATGACATAGGAATTTGCTTGTGGTACAATGCGGATATTAGGAATGATAATAAATGTTATAATAAGAACTAAAAAAATAAGATATGGCATATTTACTCCTCCTCAAGAGTTTTTACAATTAATTTTACACCTTCGATTCTAATTACGTTTACTTTAGTATCCTTTGTGATTGTATTCTTGTCTTCAGTAGTAGCAGTCCAAATCTGTCCGTTGACTTTTACTTGCCCAACTTTAAAGGGCTCAATATCTTTAGTAACAATGCCCATAGAGTCAATGATAACGTCTAAATTCGTTTTATGTCGCCCTACGCGAAGATGCTCAACGACAATAGGCCTAGTAAAAGCTAGCAAGGCTAAAGACGCGACGATAAACAAGCCGATTTGCACGGCAATAGAAAAATCTAGCAGTGCTGCTAGTACTGCAATGAAAGCTCCGATTGCAAACCAAATGGTGGCAAGACCTAAAGTAATACCTTCGATAATTGAAAATAGTACAACAGCTGCAATCCAAAAGAGAATCATCTGTTCATTATCCATTAGTTCCCTCCTTTTAATCGTGTTTTTATTATAGCATAGATATGAATGAATTACTAGAAATTCTACTGCATTTAAGTCGGAATGTTCTTGACATATAGCCCTTACAGTATATAAAATAACTTATAATTATACTTTTGATAAAGAGAGGAATTAAAACATGGAATATGAACTTGTTCACACATGTATTAGAGTTTTTGACTTGGATAAATCAATAGAATTCTACAATAAAGCTTTAGGCTTAAAAGAGGCTAAGAGGATGGATTATCCTGACAAAAGATTTACACTCGTTTATATGGCTGATGAAATTAGCGGTCATGAAATTGAACTGACTTATAATTACAATCAAAGAGAACCTTATGAACTTGGAAATGGATACAGTCACGTAGCTTTTTACGTAGACAATTTGCAAAAATCATACCAAGCACATAGAAGCGCAGGATATTCAGTATCTGAGCCAAAGGGTCTTGACGGTTCAGGATTAAAACTCTACTTCGTCAAAGATCCAGATGGCTATACAATAGAAATAATTGAACAAGTATAAAAAGATGAAAGTTCTATGTGTTAAGTAATAAGGTTTATTGCTTTTGCATGGAACTTTTTTTCAAGGTGGTCAGGTAAAATCAGCGGTCGCGAAGGAACTTGCTGATTTTACTTAGAACTTAGAACTTTGTATACATATTCATTTGCTCTGTTTTTTTTCTATATTTTTGATATAATAGTAAATTAATTAATATGAGGAATGAGATGATGTTGAGTGAGAAAGTTTAACAAGTCAAAAAAACTGGATAATGTGTGTTATGATATTCGAGGTCCTGTTATGGATCAAGCCAACTTAATGGAAAAAAAAGGCGAGAATATTATCAAATTAAACATCGGCAATCCTGCTCCATTCGATATATTTGCTCCCGATGAAATCGTACATGATGTTGCCGTCAATTTAAGAAATGCAGAAGGTTACTGTGATTCTAAGGGGATTTTTCCTGCTAGAAAGGCAATTATGCAAAATTATCAGACGAAAGGAGTAATGGATGTAACGATAGATAGTATTTACATTGGAAATGGAGTCAGTGAGCTTATTACCTTGTCTATGCAGGCTCTTTTAGATAATGGAGATGAAATACTTGTGCCTGCACCGGACTATCCATTATGGACTGCATCTATAAATTTAGCTGGAGGTAAGCCTGTTCACTATATATGTGATGAGGAATCTGACTGGTATCCAGATTTAGAAGATATAAAATCAAAGATAAATGAAAACACAAAAGGTATTGTAATTATTAATCCTAATAATCCTACAGGTGCGGTTTACTCAAGGGAAATATTAGAAGAAATTGCAAAATTGGCTCATGAACACGATTTGATTGTCTTTGCAGATGAAATATATGATCAAATACTTTATGATGATGCAGTTCACATTCCTATGGCTAGTTTAGTTCACGATGTATTATGCATCTCCTTTAATGGACTATCCAAATCTCATAGAATTGCAGGTTATCGCGTTGGATGGATGGTTTTAACGGGAAATAAAGAAGATGCAAAAGATTACATAGAAGGTATTGATATGCTGTCCTCTATGCGTCTTTGCTCAAATGTTCCTGCACAATACGCAATACAGACGGCTTTAGGTGGTTACCAAAGTTTAATAGAGCTTATTAAACCTGGTGGAAGGTTATATGAGCAAAGGGAATACGTGCATAATAGAATTAATAGTATTGACGGTCTAAGCTGTGTAAAACCGAAAGGAGCCTTTTACATTTTTGCTAAAATCGATGCGGAAAAGTTTCATATTCACGATGACATGCAGTATGCATTAGACCTATTAAAAAGTAAGAAGATTTTAATTGTTCAAGGAACAGGGTTTAATTGGAAAGCACCTGATCATTTTAGAATTGTCACCTTACCTACTGTAAATGACTGCAAAATCGCCCTAGATGGGTTAGAAGATTTTTTAAAGACTTATTATCAAGATTGATTCATATTAAAAGCATGCTTTTATGAACTAAGAGCGTGTTTTTTTTGTGCGCAAATTAGTATAAAAGAGTTTGAAAATACAATAAAATGCACCTAAATAGTATTTTTATCCACAGGCTATATTTTTTATAGATTTGTTATACACTACAGTTTTTTAATCTCGGCACCTCGGAGATTACTTTTGGTACGCAAATTTTGAGTTACAAAGATGTTTTATCTAAAAAATTTAATATCTAATATCTTCGTAGATAAAATGTTCTTCTAAAATACATTCCACGGAAACTCAAGTAATTACCATGTTGACGACTTCCAGTTCTATGGTACAATATACAATAAATGGATTTGCAGATTTTAGTTTGGCTTATTACTGTGTTCCTGCTGGGATTCTAGGAGCAACTATTGGCCGAAAAGTGAGTTCTATACTAAAAAAATCTACTGTTAGAAGGTCTTTTTATGTACATTGCTTGCGATTATGTTAATTCAATTATATGCAATATTTCTTAAATAAGCTAATAAGAAAGGTGCAGATAGCGCGATAATAGACAAATAATGTAATGTTTACAAATTGTATAGTTTATTAAGTTTAGTGCCTCAGAACATAAAAAGAGAAATCTTAAAAAATACTTATAATAATATAACGATAGGCAGAACCTAGGAATCCATTGATAATTCTAAGGTTCTGTATTTTTTAACAAAATGTTTGACTCTTAAAATCATAGGAGTATAATAAGGATAGATTTGAGGAGGAAGTGATAATTTGGATGAATTGGAGTTCGTATTAAACAAGATTATAGAGATTGACAACAAGGTAATCGACTTGCAAAATCGTACAGAAGAAACCATTAAAGAGAAGAAATCCTTTTTAGACGATGAAATTAAAAATCTAGACGAGAAACTCATTAACAATTCCAATACTGAATTAGAGGCAGAAGTGCAAAAGAAAATTGCAGATGCCGAAAAAATGGCTAATTCCATAAGCACTGATGCAAAAGAAAAATGTCAAAGTATTCAGAATAAGTATTTAGCTGTTAAAGACGTATTAAAAAAGCAGATATTTAATGAAATTATAGAAATTAGTTAAAGGTAGTGTATAGGATGAATGGCATGAATTTTAGTACAGTAAATACCAAAATAAGTGCAATGAAGGCTAGATTATTATCAAAAGAAGATTTCATTAATATTATGAATCTTCAAAGTGTCCAAGAGGTATTTGATTATCTTAATGAGAATACTTCCTTGCGCGATGTACTTTGGGATTTAAATGGCAGAAAAGTGCATAGAAACGATTTTGAAAGGAGGCTGTACAGATATAAAATTTTAGTTGTTGAAAAGCTGATGCCTTATTTAAATCAAGATTATAAAGATTTAATAAAAAAATACATGTTGCGTTATGAGATTGAAAATTTGAAATTAGTATTTGAAGTCGTTCGAGGCAGAAAGAAAATGGATGATATAAAGGATCATTTTTTTACTTTTGGGAAGTATTCAAATATTGATTTTAAAAAATTGTTAGAAAAAGATTCGGTATTAGAAGTATTAGAACAAATTAAAGATACAAAATATTATCGACTGATATTGCCATATGCTCAAAATCAAGATGATGAAAAATTTAATTTTTATGTGGAAATGATGTTAGATAAATACTACTATCATCAATTAATTCAAAGTGCCCAAAAGTTCTTAGGGGATAAAGACAAGAAGTCTACAGAGCTTTTGAGACGTAGAGTGGATCTTTATAATTTAGAATGGTTTTATCGAGGTATGAAGTATTTTGATATGTCTAAGGAGGAAATACTAAACTTCGTTTTAGATTACGGATACTTGTATAATTACAATAAATTAAGAGATTTAATCTACAAAATTGATTTACATAATTTGGTAGAACAGTTTATCGATACGCCTTATGAGTTTTTGTTTGATTATAAAAATGACCTTGATTTGTTCATGGAAAGAAGGATCGACAGGTATCTTTATAATAAATCAATTAGTTTGTTTAACAATTCTATATTGAGCTTCGGAAAGGTATCCGCTTTTATGGAATTAATTGATTTTCAAATAGAAGATGTTATTTCTATCATTGAAAGCAAAAGGTATAAAATGCCTGCTGAGGAAATATCAAAATATTTAATTAGAACAATAGAGGTGGTGGAATAAGTGGCCGTTGAAAAACTAATTATGATGAATGTAATTGGTAAAAAAGATTATGTTGATGAAGTAATAAAAGATATATTGCTTTTCGAAAATGTGCAAATCGTCGATGCTTACAATGAAATTGAAAATTTTCGATTTAGCATTGATGTAACAGAACACAATATGGTGGAATTGTTAGGGTTTTCAGAAGCAGAATCAGGGCTAAAAATTGCCAGAAGAGAGAGATTTGAAGCAAAAATCAAATTATTAAACGAAGTATTTGGAGATGAACACGAAGTAGATCCAGATATTATTAAGAATGACATCGACTTACCTAATGTAATAAAATCCGTTAATGATATCTACAATCAGGTTCATGAAAAATACGCAATATTAAAAATTTTACAAAATGATATTGACGAAATTGATAAGAGCATAAAAGCGTATGAATTTTTATCATCTGCAAATATAGAGATGGAAAAATTAAATAATCTAAAAAACTTTAACTACATAGTAGGTACATTGACAAAAGAAAATGTTCAAAGATTAAAGAACAATTACGGCAATATTACTGCAATTGTAGTTCATGTTGGAAGTATGGAAGACAATGAAGTGTATTTGGTCACTTTTCCATGGGATTTAGAACGTGAGACGACAAGAATATTAAAATCTTTAAACTTTAATAAACTAGAAGGATTTAAAGATGTCTATAAAGATACTCCATTAAATATTGTGAAATGGCTAAAAAGTAAGAAAGAAAAGTTTGTTGCTAAGGTGGATGCGCTTGAAAGTGAAGTGAATACACTAAAAACAAAATATAAAGACCAAAGTAATTATGCTTATAATGTTTTGCACCTGTACGATACAATCAATACTGTGAAAAATAATATGGCTTTTAGCACGGAACACTTCTTCTTTTCTGGATGGATTTCCAAAAGGCTAAAAAAACAGATTACAGAAGCCCTTTCACAATACCAAGGAATCGTCATTATGTTTAATGATGATCATAAAGACCCGAGTATAAAACCGCCTACAAAACTGCGAAATAACTGGTTATTCAAACCATTTGAGTCCCTTATTAAGATGTATGGGATTCCAAATTACAATGAAGTAGACCCTACGCCATTTTTTAGCATAACCTACTTATTCCTGTATGGATTCATGTTTGGAGATTTAGGTCAGGGTTTTGTGTTTTTCTTAGCTGGTTTTCTCTTGAAATGGAAGGGTGTAGGTCTCGGATCTATATTATCAAGGCTCGGAATAAGCTCCATGTTTTTTGGATTAATGTATGGTAGCGTATTTGGATTTGAGACGATTATTCCAGCTTTATGGTTAAAGCCTTTTGAAAATATTAATACTCTTTTACTCATTGCTATTGGCATTGGTGTAGTCACGATAGCTGTAGCTTATATTTACGGCATTATTAATCAATATAAAGCTAAAGATTATTATAACTCCCTGCTGAGTAAAAATGGGCTAACTGGTTTTGTACTGTATTTTTGTCTTATTTTAGTAGCTCTTGCCCTATTTACAGGCAATAGAATGATTTCTATAGGAGTACTAGCTGGAATTATAGTCATTGCCATTGCTATACTTTTTATGAAAGAGCCAATTGTTGATAAGTTATCTCATAAGAGAAAAGATCAGAGTCATAAATTAGACAGTAACTTCTTTGTAGAAAGTTTTTTTGATGTTTTTGAGATTTTATTAAGTATTCTGAGTAACACCCTCTCATTTATTCGAGTAGGGGCATTTGCTCTAAATCATGTAGGATTGTTTTTAGCATTCGAATCTTTGGCACATATGGTTAATAGTGGAGTAGGTAGTACTTTGATCTATATATTAGGTAATATTTTCATTATCATATTAGAAGGTGTGATTGTAGCGATACAAGTACTTAGATTAGAATATTACGAATTATTCAGCAAATATTTTATTGGTGGCGGAGAAGAATTCAAGGCTACGAAATTATAAAATTTAGGAGGAATTTAAAATGATGAATTTTATTATGTACAGTGTTATCTTTATTGTTTTCTCAACGATTGCAGCTGGAGTTTATTTTTTAAAGAAGGGCTACAATGAAAATACAAAGATTAAAGCTTTGTTAAAATTTAACCTTTCAGTTTTTATCCCTGCGATGTTGATGGCTGTTATTCTTGTAGTGCCAGATATGGTAAGAGCAGCCGAAGTTGGTAATAGCAGCGCAGGTATGGGGTATCTTGGAGCAGCGTTATCTACAGGATTAGCATGTCTTGGTTGTGGCGTAGCTGTTGGCAATGTAGGTTCTGCAGCGTTAGGTGCAGTATCAGAAGATGAAAAAATGCTTGGTAAAACGTTGATTTATGTAGGTCTTGCAGAAGGTATTGCTATTTACGGTTTGGTTATTTCCATTATGATTCTTGGTGCACTGTAGGTGATTGACGATGAAGTCATTTCTATTAAGCGATAACCGGGATACATATATTGGCATGAAATTAGTCGGCATAGATGGTGTATATCTACAAAAAGGTGATGATGTTTTAGAATCTTATAGAACGGCACTGATAAGTGGGTACGGAATTATATTTATTACTGAAAAAATCTATCATCAAATAAAGGAAGAGGTTATGAAGACGAAAACTACCAAGAAAATACCTCTGATTACAGTAATCCCAGACCGTCATGGTTACGCTAACGATAAAGAAAAAATCACAAGCTATATTAAAGAATCCATAGGAATATGATGGGGAGGTGCAATGTAAGTGATAACAGTAGAAGATAAAATTCGAACCTTTTCCAAATACGTTTACGATAAACAAGTAAAAAAATCTAATGAAGTCACTAAAGATATGGATGAGAAAAATAAGCTTCTATTAGAGATAAAGCAAAAAGAGCTTGAAGAGAAATACAGTACCCTAACTGAAAAATCTATGAAAAATGCTGAAGCAGAATCTCAAAAGATTATTTCTACAGCTAAATTAGAAGCTAAGAATAGTATCTTGAATTTAAAAAGAGATTTACTTATGCAATTTAGTGGAGAAGTTCTCCAGTCTCTTGATACTTTTGTAAAAGATAAAGTTTACATTTCATATATAAATAAATTGTTAGAGGATTCCAAAGAGTATTTACAACAAACTGAAGTGAAAATATTCTTTGTTGAAAGAGACGTAAAGAAATTTACAAGTGAATTAAAAAGTAAGTATCCAAATGTAGAAGTTCTCACTATAAGTGATGAAAATATTGGCGGATTTATTATCGAGTCTATTTCAACCAATGAGAGAATCGATAGGACAATACTGAGAAAAGTAAATGAATGGAAAAATGAAATAGGCATAAGACTTTACGAAGCACTTGAAAAGTAGGTGAGATGGATGAGTGAAAAAGGTATCATTAATATGATCAATGGGCCGGTCATCAGAGGCAAAAATATGTCTGGTTTTAAGATGCGTGAAATGGTCATGGTTGGCAGCAAGAAATTAATAGGTGAAGTAATTATTTTAGATGGTGATGTAGGTACCATCCAGGTTTATGAAGAAACAGAGGGCCTTAAGCTAGGAGAAGAGATTGTCTCTACAGGAAAACCTCTCTCCGTCAAACTAGGACCTGGCATGATGGGGAATATGTTTGATGGAATTCAAAGGCCTCTTCAGCAAATTGATAAGATTAACAAAGATTTCATTCCAGAAGGGATTGGTTTGATTTCTATTGATGAAGAAAAATTATGGGATGTAAGTTTAAGTGTAAAAGTAGGAGATCAGTTGGGTTCAGGGGAAGTTTTCGGAACCGTACAAGAGACTTCTTTAATAAATCATAAACTCATAGTTTCTCCAGGCCAAAAGGGCGTCGTCAAATCTGTCGTCAAAGACGGAAAGTATAATATTGAAGAGGTATTAGTTGTACTAGAAGATGGAAAAGAGCAATACGAACTTAAAATGTATCACGAATGGCCAGTTCGAAATCCAAGGCCAGTAAGAGAAAGAAAAGAAATTAACAAGCTGCTTATTACAGGACAAAGAGTTCTTGATATGTTCTTTCCACTTGCTAAGGGTGGTACTTGTGCTATTCCCGGTGGCTTTGGTACTGGAAAGACGATGACACAACATCAACTTGCAAAATGGTCTGATGCAGATATTATTATCTACATTGGCTGTGGGGAACGTGGAAATGAAATGACAGAAGTACTTGAGGATTTTCCAAAACTTATTGACCCTAAAACAGATAAGCCACTAATGGAGAGAACGGTATTAATAGCTAATACATCAAATATGCCAGTTGCCGCTAGAGAGGCCAGCATTTACACTGGAATTACTATGGCTGAATACTTTAGAGATATGGGTTACGATGTTGCTATAATGGCTGACTCTACCTCAAGATGGGCAGAAGCTCTAAGAGAAATATCTGGTAGATTAGAAGAGATGCCTGCAGAAGAAGGGTATCCTGCGTATTTGCCATCTAGAGTTGCTGAATTTTATGAAAGAGCTGGGTATGTAGAGGCTCTTGGTGGGGAAGAGGGTTCTATTACAATTATTGGCGCCGTATCTCCAGCTGGAGGAGACTTCTCAGAGCCCGTTACAGAGAACACAAAGAGATTCGTAAATGTATTCTTAGCCCTAGACAAGGGATTAGCTTATTCAAGGCATTACCCTGCTATAAACTGGTTAGATAGTTATAGTGGTTATATTAAGATGCTAGAGCCATGGTATAAAAAACAATTGTCTGAGGACAGCGTTCAGCTTCGTAATAAGATGTTGGAACTATTGTTTAACGAAAACAAGTTACAAGAAATCGTAATGCTTGTAGGTGAAGATGTCTTGCCCGATAATCAACGACTTGTTTTGGAAATTGCAAAGCTCATAAAAGTCGGATTCTTGCAACAAAATGCTTTTAATGAAAATGACACGTATGTACCCCTAAACAAACAGTACCGTATGCTTAAAATCATTGATTATTTATACGAAAAAGCAAAAAGTGCCCTAAGCTTAAATATTCCAATCTCACAAATTAGAAATCAAATTTTATTCGATGAGATTATTAAAATGAAGTACACAGTTCCCAATGACGATTTATCAAAAATCAATGAAATTCAAGGTTTAATTGACAAGTATTACGACGACTTGATGAGGCAATATCTTGAATAATTAGAGGTGATATTAATGAAAAAAGAGTATTTAAAGATCGATAAAGTAATTGGGCCCCTTATAGAGATGTCAAATGTGGCGGATATTTCTTATGGTGAAGTCGTCGACATTATGACTCCGGACGGAACTGTAAAAAAAGGTAAAGTCATTAAAATAGAAGAAGATAAGGTGGTTATCCAAGTATTTGAAAATACTTCTGGTTTATCCACAAGCAATGCTTCTATAAGTTTTCGTAAGGAGGCTTTTGAACTACCACTTTCAAAAGACATACTTGGAAGGACTTTCGATGGTTTAGGACGCCCAATGGACCTTGGTGGCGAAATTTACAGCCGAAATAAGTATAATATAAATGGAAGACCTATTAATCCTGTAGCAAGAAAGTACCCTAGGGACTTTATTCAAACTGGAATATCTAGTATTGATGCTCTGATGACATTAATTCGTGGTCAAAAATTACCCATATTTTCAGGTAATGGTATGCCTCATAATGAATTGGCCGTTCAAATTGTTAGACAAGCAAAACTTGGTGAAGGAACCAATGAAGATTTTGCCATTGTATTTGCAGCTATAGGTGTAAAGCACGACGATGCAGATTTCTTTAAGAGAAGTCTTATAGAAGCCAATGCAATGGATCGAGTTGTCATGTTTATTAATTATGCCAATGACCCCATCGCTGAGAGAATTAATACACCACGATGTGCCTTGTCTGCAGCAGAATACTTAGCTTTTGAAGAGGGAATGCAAATATTAGTTGTAATGAGCGATATTACCAGCTATTGTGAAGCCTTACGTGAAGTATCTTCTGCAAAGGAAGAAGTGCCTAGCAGAAAAGGCTATCCAGGGTACCTCTATTCGGACTTAGCATCTTTATACGAGAGAGCAGGAATGCTTAAAGATAAACCAGGGTCCATTACATTTTTACCTATATTGACTATGCCTAATGACGATATTACCCACCCAATTCCGGATTTGACTGGATACATAACAGAGGGTCAAATCGTAATGGGGAGAGAGTTGTTTCAAAACAATGTGTACCCACCTATAGATGTCCTTCCATCTTTGTCTAGACTTATGAAAGACGGCATTGGAGAAGGGTATACTAGGGAAGACCATCCTGATTTAGCGAATCAATTATTCTCCTCCTATTCTAGAGTTCAGGACGTTAGAGCCTTAGCTCAAATTATCGGGGAAGATGATTTAGGCGAAGTAGATCGAAAATACATGGAATTTGGTCGAGAATTCGAAAGCCGATTTGTCACTCAAGGTTTTAATGAAAATCGGGACATTAAGACTACACTAGATTTAGGTTGGGAAATACTCCGAATTCTACCTAAAGAGGAATTAAATCGATTGGATCCTGATCTAATTGAGAAATACTACGTACAAAAAGATTGATGGTGATTAGATGGCAAATAAGATAACACCAACCAAAGCAAACTTAATGAAGTCTAAAAGTACCTTGAACTTTTCTAAAAAGGGTTTTGATTTGCTCGACAAGAAAAGAACCGTATTAATACAGGAAATGATGACCTTAGTAGAATCTGCCAAGACTATAGAGAAAAAAATCGAAGAGAATTTTGCACAGGCTTATGAAGCTTTAAAACAAGCTAGTATTACCATGGGTGTATTTAATCTAGAAGAAGTAATGGTAGCTGTAGAAAAGGAAGATGACTATCAAATTCGCTTTAAAAGCGTTATGGGCGTAGAAATTCCTGAAGTGATTTACCTTGTAAAAGATAAAATCAAGCCTCAATACGGTTTCTATAATAGCAACCCATCTTTAGATGTGGCTATTATGAAATTAAAGGAAGTAAAATATTTGTCTTATCAGTTGGCTGAAGTAGAGACTTCAGCGTATAAACTGTCCTTAGAAATAAGGAAAACCCAAAAAAGAGCCAATGCACTAGATAAAATACAAATCCCTAAACTAAATGCAAATATAAAATTTATAGAAGAGACTCTAGAAGAAAAGGAAAGAGAAGATTTCTTTAGATTAAAAATAGTAAAGAAAAAGCAAGACTAGGAGCGCTAAAAAGCGCTTCTTTTTAGGTTTCTGATTTCTTCAATATTAAGTAAAAAGTGGAAAAAAGTTCTAAATGTAATATAAAACTCTTTTCCAGTAAAGATAGTTATGATATTATATTTCTTGTTCATAATGAAAGGCAAAACACTTAAAGAATCCAATATCTGATGATTTTGTGATTTTCTAATAAGGGGGATTACTGTGACTACACGGTTTATATCAAATTATCATACTCATAACAATTTTTGTGATGGCAAGAATACCATCGAAGAAATGGTACAAGCAGCTATTGAAAAAGGAATTCTACATCTAGGTATCTCTTCTCATGCATATATACCAAACCAAGAGATTTGGACGATGGAAGAAGATCAAATAGAAGCTTATCTAGATGAGGTTCATAGAATCAAAGAAAAATACACTGGAAGAATCCATATATATACAGGTTTAGAAATTGACTTTTTTGATGGCATTGGTTGGTACCCACCAATCTTACCGTTTATTGAGGAATTAGATTACGATATTGGATCTGTTCATTGCCTATATAATGGAGAAATAGGTGAGTCTTGTTATGTAGATGATACACAGGAGGCTTTTGAAGAAGGTGTAGAAAATCTTTTTAATGGAAATATCCAAGAAGCAGTAAGACACTATTACAATAGCCTTAAAAATATGATTATCAAATATAATCCAACCATAATAGGCCATATGGATATTATTAAAAAGAACAATAATGATAATTGTTTTTTTAATGAAAAAGAACAATGGTACAAAGACATTATTAAAGAAGTCTTATCTGTAATCAAAGACAGCACCAGTATTGTAGAAGTCAATACTGGTGGGATTGCTAGATACGGCAAAGATTTGCTTTACCCATCAGTTGATATTCTTGAACAAATGTATAGAAATGGATTAGACATAACCATTAACGGCGATTCTCATAAAATAGAAGATATTGATTTTTATTACGAAGAAGTATACCAGTTGATAAAAGATATTGGTTATGATAGAGTCATGATTTTTACGGATAAAGGTTGGGAACCCTTTAAGCTGTAAAAAACTAGGGACTAACGACTAAAGACTAGATACTAAAAAAGAACTGCTAGGCAGTTCTTTTTTAGTATCTATAATATTGGCTTCTTCGAGATCTTCTTCTACGAGGTACACTTCCATATGTGATGCCGTATTTTTTGCGGATTCTTCTCTTTCTTATTTGAGTATTTCTAATATAAACGTAAATTCGAGCAAATATGTACAATAACAGAAGAGTAGGTATAAGGTAGATAAGGGAGTCTTTTAATTTTTGTATTCGAATAGCTGAACTACTTAAGACTTCATTGCCAGCCACTAATTGAGCTTCTCCCACTTTTTCATTTCCTACAGAATATTCGATAGTGCCAATGACATCACCTTTAGAAATAGTTGAAGGCAAATTTTGAGATATTTTAATGGTCTCATTGATGTTATCGCTATTATTCTTAGTCTTTACATATTTTATTGTACTTCTTGACACAATTTGAAGGGGTTTACTCCCTTTTTCTATTCCCTGTTCTTTTACAAAATCATCTTTTCTGATAAGAGTAGAGGTTTCAAAAGAGGTGAATCCATAATCAAATAATGCGGATGTGTCATAGTAAGTAGATGCACTTTGTCCATTTAATACTACTGCAATTAAGCTCATGCCATTGTTTTCAGCAGCACTGATTAATGTATTTTTAGCTTCTGTAGTAAAACCCGTTTTTGATGCGATTACTTTGTCATTATAGAATTCATCGCCTTCACTTTTATACAATCTATTTTTTGTCCATAAATAACGTGTTTGTTGTTCGTTTGTTTCAGGAATAATGTAATTTGAAGTGGTCATTAATTTGCGAAGTACAGGATTCTTAATAGCCTCTTTCATTATAAGGGCCATATCATAAGCTGTTGTATAGTGATCTTCACTATGTAGGCCATGAGGGTTGATAAAATGAGAATCTGTGGCACCTAATTCTTTTGCCTTGTCATTCATCAGCTTTGCAAAATTTTCCACAGACCCAGCTGTATGTTCAGCAATAGCTACAGCGGCGTCATTTGCGGATTCAACCATTAGTGCATACATGAGTTGTTCTAAGGTCACTACTTCTCCTGGAAGAAGGTAAATGGCACTACTATTACTTGCAATTTGGTAAGGGACATCTTTCCCTATAATAACTTTTTCATTTAAATTTTCGTTTTTCTCTAAAGCTATAATAGCAGTAAGAACTTTTGTTATACTTGCAGGATACAGTCGTTCCTTTGCGCTTTTATCATATAAAACTTGTCCAGTTTCAGCGTCCATTAAGATGGCTGCTGGAGACAAGATATTTGGATCTGTATTAGCATGTGTAATAGGTTGTATGGTAATAATTAATATCAGCAGAAGAGTCACTATTTTCTTTTCCATAAAAACCTCCTTTATAGTCTGTTAGATATGTGATTATGTAGATTGACTTATATAATTATATCAAAAACAAAAAAAAATTAAAGGTAAATATCTTAAAGTCGTGAATTTTGTGATATATTGGGTATATATGTTCCTAAAATATGGAATTTTAGGTGGTCTTATTATAAAATGGATAGAGTTCAATTAAAGGAATGGATTAGAAATAATAAATGGACGATTATTGTAGTGGTCTTTTTTATTGCGTCGCTACTCATTTATTATTCTTCTACATTTAAAAATGCATCAATTGAAAATAGTGAAATGGATGTGTTTGAAAAAGAAGTGGAAAAAGCAGAAGAACCTACTAAAGAAACAACAAAGACGATAATCATCCATATTTCCGGAGAAGTAATAAAACCAGGTATTATTGAATTGGATTATGGACAAAGGCTGTATGAAGCTATTGAGATGGCAGGAGGACCCACTGAAAAGGCTGACGTAGGGCAAGTCAATTTAGCGATGATTTTAGAAGATCAACAAAAGGTAGTAATCCCTTCAACTGATAATGGAGCGCAAGGTAATCCTACTATAGAGTATTCAGTAGGAGGTGGACAGGGGGCAAAAATTAATATCAATACAGCAGACAAAACACAATTAATGGAATTGCCTAGGGTAGGAGAAACTATAGCAGAGGCCATTATTCAATATAGGGAAGAAAACCAAGGATTTAAAAAAATAGAAGAGATTAAAAACGTCCCTAGAATAGGGGACGTGACGTTTGAAGGGATTAAGGAAAAGATATGCTGTTATTAGTTTTACGTTCTAAGTAAAAACAAAACTCGCCTAGGGGCGAGTAAAGATTTTCCCTTCCAACCGACTAACCAACAGAAAAGGAGTGTACACAATGAAACTAACCATATTAGGAAACAATGGACCTTATCCTAGTGCTGGTGGAGCTTGTTCTGGGTATTTGATTGAACATGAAGATACGAAGATTCTACTAGACTGCGGAAATGGAGTAATGAGCAATCTTTTAAAAGTATGTGATGTAGAGGATTTAGACGCGGTAATATTGTCTCACTTGCATCCAGACCATATTTCGGATTTGTTTGTACTTCGGTATACACTTTCAGAGAGAGATAAAAAGATACCTGTTTATGCACCAAACAATCCAAAAGAAGAATATGAAAGACTTCATTACAAGAAAGCATATGATGTTCATCCTATTGAGGAACATTTACAATTTAATATTGGACCTTTATCTATACGTTTTTGTGAGCTTCAACACGTACTACAAAATTATGGCATATGTATTGAAGTGGAAGGAAAGAAATTTGTTTATACTGGAGATATGCAGTACGATGAAAAAATCGTTGACTTTGCAAAAGATGCCCATGTGTTACTCATAGAGTCAGGAGTATTAGAAAGGGATTTACAAAGCAATCCTCCTCATTTGTCGGCAAAGCAAGCCTGTAAAATTGGCGTTAAGACCAGTGCAAAAAAACTGCTCTTAACGCACTTTCATCCAAAATACAGAGTAGATGAATTCATTATTGAAACCATTAATCAATACGACGGACTTCTAGTCATGACCCAACTGATGCAAACCTATAAGATTTAATATGTTCTAGGATGTACGTTCTATGTTCTATATAAAAATATTTTGTCACCTACGGTGATTTTTGTACCTACAAATCAGAACGTAGAACATAGAACTAAAAAGGGTGTTTTCGGTGAAGCGTTTGCCTTTATTCTTCTTAATGGCCTCTATTTTGGCAATTATTGTGTTTCATACGGGTATGAGTTTTTTGATTTCTTGTACCTTTATTTTGCTTGTCTTTTTGCTCATAAGAAACAAAGTTTACCGAGTAGTTTTCTTTTTATCTTCTTTGTTTTTTATTCTGGTCTTTTTCCGCATAAACATCCTATCAAATAAGACTACAACCTTAGATATTAACAAAACTCCACAAACCTATTCAGGGAAGATTATCTCTTTTCCCATATATGATGAGGATAAAGTTCAATTTATGCTTCAATTATCAGGAGAATACGATGAAGTCGTTCAGGTGTTTAATTATGAAAATACTCACGACTTTTCTTATGGAGATCTTATAGAATGTAAGGCTGAAGTGAGAAGGCCATCGCCAAAGAGAAATCCAGGAGGCTTTGATTATAATCAGTATTTACGAGGAAAAAACATTTATGTTCTTATGTACACATTAGACCATACCATATCCTTTACAGGTCGTAGTCTCACTCCTTTTGAAAATATGGCTACTAGGTTTCGTCAAGATATGTTTGAGCATATTCAGAATAACTTTTCTCTAGTAGAAGGAGACTTTATCAATGGCCTTCTCTTAGGGGAAAGATCTATCGACGATGAAATTGAAGAAGAGTTTAATGTACTAGGAGTATCTCATATTCTTTCTGTATCGGGATTACACGTTGGATATGTATACTTATTTGTCAGTGTGATTTGCAATGCGTTGAGATTAAATAAAAAGTTACAGTTTTTAATAGTGTCTCTTCTACTTTACTTTTATTGCTTTATGGTGGGTTTTAACGATCCAGTCATGAGGGCAAGCTTTATGTTTCTCTTTTCTTTGTTTGCTCAGACGATTAATAAGAAATACGATTCCTTAAATGTTTTATGTTTGTTAGCATCTATTTATATTGTAAATAATCCATACGTAATTTACAATGTTGGATTTCAGCTCTCTTATAGTGCGGTATTATCTATAGGAATTATATACCCTTATTTAAACAATAAATTTAGAATGAAGGAAAAACTAATAGAATATATAAAATCCTTGCTCATTTTGACTCTATCTGTACAAATAGGGACTTTGCCAATTACCCTTTATCACTTTAATAGCTTGCCTCTTCTTTCTATTATTGCTAATCTCATTATTGTCCCATTATCAGGATTTATCATCATTGGGTATTTATTTATATTCATTATATATAGTGTCTTCCATGTGACCATTCCCTTATTTCTTTTGCCTATACAAGAATCGATACAGTTTATCTTTTGTTTTTCAGCAAAATTATCTGACTTACCCTTTGCTGCAATTAAGCTTTCACTTATGCCCTTGTCTCTTGTTGTGTTTTATTATATTTTGATCTTTTATCTATTAGGTTATTTTTATCACTATAAAGACAAGAATAGAAAGCTCCTTACCTGTGCTATAGGAGTAAATATAGTTGCATTGCTATTAGCCTATATCTACCCAAAACCTATGATTATTACTTTTTTAGATGTAGGTCAAGGAGATTCAGCCTTAATTGAGTGTCCCAGTGGGTTTACTATGCTCATTGACGGTGGAGGAAGCATTAATTATCCAGTAGGGGATGAGGTGCTAGCAAAAGTCCTTCTATGGAAAAATATTAGAGAAATTGATGTTGTTGTAGCCACCCATTCTCACAGTGATCACGCATTAGGATTGATGGAGATTATGGATGATATAAAGATTCAGCACCTTATCATCAATCCTCTTGAAGAAGAAGATTATAATGATTTACTGTCCCTAGCCCGTACATATGGTATTTCTATCAATCAAAGTGAGCACACTACAATAAAGGTGGAGGACGAATTACATATTGAATGTATTTACCCTAATGCACTACATCAATATATAGATGCAAATAACAGCTCTGTAGTACTCAAAATGGCCTACCAAAATCAGGTCTTTCTCTTTATGGGAGATTTAGAATCAAATGGTGAGAAAATACTTCTTGAAGAAGGACATGACTTAAAAAGCGATTTCATTAAGATTGGTCATCATGGCAGCAGTACTTCTACAAGTAAAGAATTAATAGAGAGGGTTAGTCCTACTTATGCTATAATTAGTGTGGGAGAAAATAATCATTTTAATCATCCTAGTAAAGAGACTATAAATTTATTAGAGGAAAAAAATATTGAGGTTCTTAGAACGGATTTACACGGTGCAATAGAAGTGAAAATTCATGGAAATCGGACAAGTATAAGAACATATATAGATTAGGAGAAATACTTTTGGATTATAAACAATTGATGAAGGATATAAAAAATAAAGAAATCAGAAAAGTATATTTATTTTATGGAGAAGAATTTTTACTTTCTCAAATGATGTTAGACAATTTTAAAAAAGCAATTATAAAACCGGAATTTGAACAATTAAATCTTCATACTATAGATGGCAAAAATGCCACAACAGAAGAAATTATTAACGCATGTGAAACCCTTCCTTTTATGGATGATACTAGAGTAGTTGTCGTGTCTGAAATTCCTCTTTTAAATGGTACTTCCAATTTTTCTACAAAAGATGTGGATAGGTTATGCGATTATATAGGACAAGTTTCAGATGTATGCTATCTAATATTTACATCTAAAAAGATTGATAAAAAGAGAAAATTAGTCAAAGCCATTGAAAAACATGGTGCACTAGTAGAATATAGTAAACTCGATAAAAGAGATCTTAGTAAGTGGATTGTAAAGAGATTTAAATTAGAGGGAAAATCTATTGAAGAAAGTGCTTTGCAGATGTTTATCGAATCCTCTGATTACTTAAATAAGGACAGCAAGGTTAATTTAAGTGATATTGAAAACGAAATAAAAAAGCTCCTAGCGTATACGAGGGAGAAGACCAGTGTAGAAATACAGGATGTAGAAGGATCTATTGAAGTCAATATAGATACCAATATTTTTAAAATGTTAGAGCTAATTGGTACCAAATCCGCAGGACAAGGGCTTAAGCTCATGAATATTTTATTCCAAGATGGAGAGCCTCCTATAAAAATATTATTTATGATTGTACGACAATTTCGATTAATCTATCAATGTAAATTTTTACAAAGCAGGGGATATTCCACCAACGATATTGTAAAAATGATTGGAGAAAGATCGTTTGTAGTCACGAAAGCCTTAATGCAGGCTCAAAAATTTTCCTATGAAAGATTGATTTCCATCTATGATTATGCAGCAAAAATAGACATAAAGATGAAGAGTGGACAAATCGATCCTAAATTGGCCTTGGAAATGTTGTTGATCAAAGCTATATAAGCTGAAGACTGAAAGTAGAAAGAAATACTCATCTGAAGAGGAGGTGATAATTTTTAGCTTTTGCTTGTTTCATTCCTTGTTTCATTAGTTTGTTTCATTGTTTCATTGTTTCATTAGTTTGCGAAAAAAGCTTGTATTTTATGTTGTTTAATGGTAAAATATCAAATGTTATAAATTATGGAGGGTGGTGAAAACATGGCTAATATTAAATCTGCTAAGAAAAGAGCTAAAATCGCTGAAATCAGAACTTTAAGAAATAAAAGCATCAAAACGAGCATCAAAACTTCTTTAAAGAAATTTGAATCAGCAGTTGCTGCCAACGAAAAAGAATTAGCTTTAGAAAGCTTCAAATTTGCAGTTAAAAAACTTGACTCAGGCGTTGCAAAAGGCGTAGTACATCAAAATTCAGCAGCAAGAAAGAAAAGTTCTTTAGCTAGAAAATTGAACGCTATGTAAGTTTAAATAAATATTTCCCACTCGTGTCTAAAAAAGACTACTCCATAAGTAGTCTGTTTTTTTTGCGCGAATCAACGAGATAAGCAAAAGCGAATTTCTCAGGTCTAATCTTATATACTAATGAATCAATAGAAAACAGAATTTTCTAAGCAAACCAATCATATTTAAATCTTAATTCCATCTCTCATGATGGTTTTTTTGTTTTCATGCGAAAAAGCTAATGGAATAACTTACAAATATTTTAATGTAATATTGTACTGTGAATTTGTAAAAATAACTCTAAGAGGTGAAAATAATGAATATGAGAACAGACTTAGCTTTGGAAAATCAAGAAGATTTGAGTCAAAGAGGTATAAAAGAAGATGGAGTTAATGTCGATATTGTTGAGTCTTTAAAAAATGTAATTTATACAAAGGTTCAAATTACCGATTCTAAAGGTGAAAAAGCTATGGGGAAACCTATTGGCAACTATATTACTATAGAAATGAAGGATACAGATGATGAAGCCATAGCCTTGTCTAAATTATTAGCTAAAGCAATAAAAGAGGTTATCGTAGCTGAAACAAATGAAAATTTCACTACATTAGTTGTAGGCTTAGGAAACTGGAATATTACGCCCGATGCCCTTGGACCACAAGTCGTGTCCAAACTCATGATTACAAAGCATCTGTTTAAAGAAGCAAGAGAGCTTATTAGCCACGAAATGTCACAAGTATGTGCTATTTCACCAGGTGTTTTAGGAATTACAGGAATCGAGTCTAGTGAAATCATTAAGAGTGTTATAAATAATGTAAAACCGGATTTAATTATTGCTATTGATGCCTTAACTTCTAGAAAAATTGAGAGGATCTGCTCTACTATTCAAGTTACAGATACTGGTATAATACCTGGCTCAGGGGTGAATAATAGCAGAAAGGCACTAAATAAAAAGTCTCTAGGAGTACCTGTTATTGCTATTGGCGTTCCTACTGTAGTAGATGCGGCTACTATAGCAAACGATACAATCGATATGTTAATAGACAGAATGATGGATGAGGCATCTAGTGGGCATGAGTTCTATAAAATGTTGTCGGATATCGACAAAGAAGAAAAAGAATTCTTAATAAAGGATTTGTTGAGACCTCATGTTGGCAATCTGTTCGTGACACCAAATTTTGTAGATCAAGAAATTGCTGATTTATCTAATATTATAGCTGATGGCATTAATTTAGCGCTGCACCCTCATATGGACATCGAAGAGATAAATTCTTATATTCATTAAATTTGTAACATATTTGTTTTTCTCACTGAATAGGATAAATAAGGCTACTATAGAGGAGAAAATGAGGTGCAGAATTTGCATAAATTACTAGCAAATAATAAAGCTTATAAGATTATCGTAGCAATTTTGCTTATTAGTATTGTATTGCAATTAGGATTATTAATTGCCAATTTAATAAAGGAAAAACAAGAAGTGCAAGTAAATGCAAATGCAACAACAGTAAAAGGTGTATCAAAAGATTTAGAAAATACGGAAGAAAAGAGTGTAGAAAAGTGTAAAGATGAAAAAATATCATCAAATCTATTTACTTTTTTACTACAGCAAGTAATTCCTTATCAAAAGGATCATGTTGATTATGGAGTAGTAGACGCAATTAAGGACTTGACCCAAATAGATATAAGCGATCCTAAGATACTTATCAGCAGTCAGATTCCCATTATGGACAGCTATGAAGTAGATGATGTGGAAATTACCGAAGAAGAAGAAGAAGAGATTTACAATTTAACATCATCAAAACCTCTTAATGATGGAGCAGTTGCAGTAAATAATACAGGGGATAAGCCATTAGTACTTTTGTACGCTACTCATACTACAGAAAGTTATGCTTCTAGCAGCAAGACTAAGATTGACTACGTAAGTTACGCTAGATCTCTTGATGAAGGGAATAATATGATAGCGGTATGTAAGGAGATTAAAAAAATATTGGAGGATAAATACAGTATCCAAGTAGTACTGGATACAACTATTCACGATTACCCTGATTATAATTCGTCTTATTCTAATTCTTTAAAGACGATTAAAAAGAATCTACAGGAATATCCATCAATAAAGTATGTCTTTGATATACATAGAGATGGACTAGCAGAAAACCAAAAAAACAAAGAAGTGTATGCTACTGCAGTTAATGGAGTCAATTCTACTAGAGTTATGATGGTAGTAGGATTAAACCATCAAAACGCAGCTAGTAACGCTAAGTTTTCAGACAAAGTATATGGTACTTTCCATGAGATGTACCCTAGTTTGACTAGGCCAAGCGTAAAGAGGAGCAAAGCAAAATACAATCAATTTGTCTCGGACAATGCGGTGCTCTTTGAAGTAGGCAGTAATCTCAGCACATTAGAAGAGGCAAAAGTATCCGCATCTCATCTAGGGGATGTACTGGGAAAGGTAATTACTGAAAAGGAAACCAATTAAAGGATAATGTGTATGAATCATAAGATGAAGGTGTTTTTTTTCTTTTTATTTACACTTTGTGTGCTCTATATGGGCGTGCGCGAAGTAAACTACAGCAATTATGAAATCGTTGAAAATGGAACAAGGGAAGTTATTACTTATCGAATAGATGAAGAAGGTACTGAGCTTAATGTATTTGGTGAGAATCTATACATCGACAGATCCACTATTGAGTCCATTAAAGACACCATTACAAGTGTCATTCCAAAACAATAAAAGTATAACAAAAGAAAGAAAGCGTAAATGCTTTCTTTCTTTTGTTTGGTGTAATAGAAAAATTTCTAGGCATCTGTAGTTGGACTTTAGTACACGGCTATCGCATGAAAAAATAAACAAATAATTATCTTTTACTACTGTGTTG
>NZ_CALNCS010000052.1 GCF_937875145.1 Alkalibaculum bacchi
AGCGCTCGGTTCGGGACCGAGAGGTCGCTGGTTCGAATCCAGTCATCCCGACCAGAAACAACAGGTCAGGGGTTTAGTCCTCTGGCCTTTTTTATTTTAACAGTAAAATGAACAGTAAATGAACAGTATGGATGAGTAAATGTTGTCCTTAAATGTCTGAATTTTCTAAGTCAGGTAGCTTCTGTTGGAGTATTTGACAGGAAGCTTTGTCGTGAAAATTCATCGGGTTAGGATGACGGATCTCTTATCAAAAGAATGCGTGAGCTTATAGGCAAGCCAGAATGGATTTGCTTTTATAGGTAACTCAGCAAATTAAGGTTTACTAATCACGGACACTCATCTTGTCTAACTGCTCTTTTTACGTTGAGGCTTCATTTAAATAGGCGTGTAATGCTAACCCTTGCGGTTAGCGCGCTTTTCTAAACGTCTATCGAAAATTCAACTGTTTTTCTTTTAGTACGACTTCTCACGATCATCGCAACATCAAAGGTCGAAAAGGAGGCTTTTGGTGGAATACGTTTATGGCGGCGTTTCCTGCCCGACGTAAAAGGAGATGTTCGCAGCCAGGCGTCGACACTACGTCGAGCTCGTCGAGAGCGGCATGAACTTCAGGCAGGCCGCAAGGACGCTCGGTGTGTCAAAGAGGACCAGCAAGGTCTGGCGCAACGGGCGCACACACTCGTCCGGTCGCAACGAGAAGCCCTGCACCGAATGGCATAATCATCTCATGGACGCTGAAAAGAACATCAACGAGTGCTTTCTGAGCTTAGACGAACGCATAACTATTGCCAATATGCTTCTTGCTGGAAGCTCGTGCAGAAAAGTAGCCATAACTCTTGGGAGAAGTCCTTCTACCATTTCAAGAGAAATTAAAGCAAACACAGATCCAGCAACTGGGCGCTACTATCCACATCATGCCCAAGAGTTATCGAATAGTAGACTTACTCGACCAAGGGTAAGAAAAATCCTAAGTAACCCAGAGCTTGGAGAGGTTGTGCAGGAAAAGCTCGATCTGCATTGGTCTCCCGAAGAGATTTCTCACTGGCTTTATATCAAGTACCCTGATAATAAGGATATGAACGCCTGTCCTGAAACAATCTATCAATCTATCAATGTGCAAGCTGAAGGTTCGCTCAAACGCGATGTGATCTCTCAACTTCGAAGCGGATGGGTATATCGCAGGTCACACAGACAAGAAGCTAGACGTAGACCTCGCTTTAGAGAGCCAATGATAAATATCAGTGAGCGTCCACCTGAAGTCGAAGACAGAGCAATTCCAGGACATTGGGAAGGCGATCTGATTGTAGGTGCCAAAAACAAGACAGCAATAGGTACTCTTGTTGAGCGAAGAACAAGGTTTTGCATTCTGCTTTACTTGCCTAATGGCCACGCTGCACTAGAAGTATAAGATGCAATTGTCAACAAAGGGCAAAGTGAATTTGCCCCGCTTTCGTTGACATATCGATTTCCTGATATCGTGTCAGGAGAA
>NZ_CALNCS010000053.1 GCF_937875145.1 Alkalibaculum bacchi
CAGATTCATTAAAAACTGTTCGAAAAAGTGTCTTAATTTATGAGACCATTATATTGTCTGTAGCTCCACTATTCTTAGTTCAAAATGATAATAAGAATAAAAATGTTTATGATAGTAGATTTATATTTGATTTAGACGGTGAAAAATCAAACACACCTTTTAATGTTATGTTGGAAATCACCAATTCTGGAATAGGAGATGCAGTAGACTTTAGATTAAGATTCGTTTCATATAATGAAGAAGATATGAGACAGTCATTAGTAATAGACTTCTTTAAAAGAGATTCTTCTATAAGAGTATTGATTGATTTAAGTATATACTTACCCGAAATTCCTGATGATATAGATGAACACTTAGATAGAAATCCTGAAGGATTCATAATCCCTTACAGAGTTCCAAAAAAATATGAACATAGCGGTGGTTCGGTTGTAAAATTAGAAATTACTTATAAAGATATAATAGGGAATAAGTACTGTCAAGAGTTAGCAATGCACATACAAACTGGCTTTAAAAAAGAATGCCAAATAGATAAACACTGGGTTCATCAACATCCGAGTATAATGCTGGATACAAAAAAAGCTAGGTATATTAATGATTAATTAGTTGAAAATCTTTTAATGATTACATAGAAAAAGATATCCAGGGGTGATATATGAGTATACTATTTTTATGAGATAAAGTAGTTGTATGATTTTACGCTATGCTATATCTATTTGTATTATATGTCTTAATATGTAAGGCTTGAAGGAAACAGTAAGAAAAAACAGTATGAAAAACGCTATATATTAGTAAATCCAATTGAAAAGGATGACTTATATGAGCAAATATAATATAGAACAAGAAATCAAACTCTTGCCAATTTACGAATACGCCTTTTAAAAGCCAGAAAAAGTTATCTTTTCACAAGAGGTTAGAGGGATATGTAAGGGCAACTCATGTGGATTGTACGGTACCTCTTGGGCTTGTCCTGCTGCTGTAGGGAGATTAGAAGAATGCCGCAAACAATGTCTAGAATACGGAGGTGCCTTTATTAGTTTATAATTACAGTATAGTGCTACAATTAATCAAAAAAACGAAGAAGTGAAGCACTTTGTTCTGTATTAAAAAGAGGTAAAAAATGGATACGATTAACAAATTGAAACCAATAAAAAGAAGTAAATATCGTTTAATTGCCGGCAAGATTTATTATACATTATCCCGTTATTTGTTATGGAATTCTGGTAAATTTAAATTTGCTCATCATAAAATTTTAGAGTTATTAGAATATGAATATTTTTCTCATAAAACTCTATTGTTAAGAGAATTAAAAGATGTTGATATGCAATACCAGTATAATAAAATTATTAACCTAAAAATAGCTGTAAAAAAAATTGATAGCATTATAATTAAGCCTGGAGAAACCTTCAGCTATTGGAAACTTATCGGAAAGCCTACATTTAAAAAGGGCTATGTTCCTGGTATGATATTATTTTGTGGCTCTTATACGATGGGTATAGGTGGAGGCTTATGCCAACTATCTAATTTAATATATTGGATGACTCTTCACACACCATTGACGATTGTAGAACGCTATCGCCATTCTTTTGATGTTTTCCCTGATTCAAATCGTACACAACCTTTTGGGAGCGGAGCCACTTGTGTTTATCCATATAGAGACTTAATGATTAGGAATGATACAAACGAAGATTTTCAGCTAAAAGTTAGTGTAGGACACTCTTACCTGGAAGGCAGTTGGTTATCTAATAATAAACCAATTTATAAATACGAAGTTATAGAAAAAAATCATCAATTTAAGAGTGAGCATTGGGGCGGTTTTAGCAGGCACAATGAACTATATCGTAAACGATATAGTATTACAGGTGAATTTATTGATGAACAATATATAACTGAGAATCATGCATTAATGATGTATTCACCATTTTTAGAAACCAGTTCAGAAATTTAATTAAATGAAACCTTTAACGTAAGCGGCAATCACTAAATTATATTGCTAATTTCATCTCGCTTATCAGATAAATTATTATTCATTTATTTAAACACTAATTTTAAAAAAAGAAAAAATAAAACAAACTTAGCTCGTAATCTTTATATATTATGCAACAGTAGATTAATATGATGTAAATAGCGGAAGATTTTTTAATTAAATTCGTAATCTTCTAGTAGTTAGATTAAAAAAAGGAGGGGTCATAGTGAACGGACTAATAACTTTTGTACCATTAATCATTTCTTTGATTTCTGTGGTAATAATAGGATTTATTTTCTATAGTATAGCCTTAATTACAAAAGCATTAAAGATATATATTAAGAAAAATTCAATCTATAAAACTCGATTTTTATAGATTGTAGCACAAATGTAAAATATTATGCAATTGCATTTAAGGGGGGAATTTATGAAAAATTTAAAACGTTCTAGAACCCTATCGTTACTTGCTGGTTCTCTTTTTTTAATAAATACTATTATAGCGTTAGAAGGCAATTTTAAAAAGTGTTGAGAAACAATAGATTGCAAACTAATATATTATTAATAAACAGAGCAGAAAGTAGAACGCTAGACACAATCTCACCTTAAGGCGATAGAATTTCCGCTTTCTGCTTTCCGCGTTTAGCAAGCCATTAGTCCTCCCTAAGCTTTACAACCTTCGCAGCACTGCGCTTTTGATCCTCGCTGATGGCTGCGTAGTGTTTTTTCGTCGTGTTTACATCTTTATGGCCTAGGACGTCTGCTACTAAGTAAATATCTCCTGTTTCTCGGTATAAATTAGTACCGTATGTACTTCTCAGCTTGTGAGGGGAGATGTTTTTTAAAGGGGTAATAATCGTAGAGTTTTGTATGGCGCTTACGCCAATTCGTTTCCTCTGCATAGAAAGGAAGAAGGCTTTTTCGTTGCCAGGGTAGGGGGTAATGGCCTCTCTTACGGCTATGTAGTCTTTTAATAAATTAGCAACTTCTTCGCTAAAGTAGAGAATCGTCTCATTTCCACCCTTTCTAGTGATCTTAAAGCTATTGTTTTCAAAATTAAAGTGATCTAAGTCTAAACCAACGCATTCACTCACTCGAATGCCTGTCCCTAAAAGCAAGGCGAGTATGGCTAGATCCCGCTCTTTATTGTGATTGTGATACTTCTTTTGAGAGTCCGTCAATTCTTCTCCAGATTCAACTAAATCCAGTAAATTGGCTACTTCATCTACTTCAAGGCGAGTGATAGGCTTTTCTTTGTTTTTAGGCATATCCACTAAGATAGCTGGATTGGTGATAATCATCTTCTTTTTAAAGAAGTATTTATAAAATGCCCTTACACTAGATAATTTGCGAGCTTTTCCTGTATTGGAGTTGGTATAGGCGATAAAAGTATCTGGATCCTTGTAATTGGGTAGGGAGTAGAAGGACAAAAATTCTAGAAACTTTTCTATATCAATGGAAGATATTTTGTCTAAGTCCCCTACAACAAGATCTTGTATCTTTTGACCAAAAAAAGGGTCTAGTTCGTTGGTAATAAAGTAGAAGAATATCCTCAAATCAAAGGCATAAGCAATTCGAGTTTTAACGGAGGTATTTGGTTCAATGCCTCTGAAGTAAATCTCCGAAAAAGAGGGGAGATCCTTCATTAATGTTCTCAATTTAAGAGTCAATTGAGTTTCTTGTTCTTTTGCAAAATTTTCATTTTTCATTTATCTCATCCTTACTTAAAGTCGCTAGTCACTAGCATCAGGTATTCTTTTGGGGTCACAAGGCATCCTTAAGGCAGTGATTAATATCGTATAAATATACACTTTATTTGCTAGTCATTAGTACTTAGTCACTAGCACTAGGGTATTCTTTTGGGGTCAAGATCCTTCGCTGCGCTCCAGGATGACTGGGCAGGAGCTCGGGTCAAAATAGTGCCTTCGGCACATTAGTTCTAAGTTTTACGTTGTAAGTTCTATGTAAACTAGGGAAAATCCTCAGAAATCAAAGATTTTATATGTGTATGTATAATGAGGGTTTAAATAATAGCTAATTATAATTTGATTATAACATGAATTTAAGTTGTTGATATTAGGAACAAATATTCTAACAGGTAAAATTATTTTTAAATCTAGATAGAGAGTAAAACAATCAATAAGGAAAAGAATAGACGTACTAATTTGAAAATCATAGAAATAATAAGGAGGAAATGACGAATTCAACTTTCTGTTAAACAATAGTTTAAGGTAAAGTTGATCTATTTTTTGACCTTAACAGAGTATCCTATGTAAATTTATGGAATTGAATTTTTTTCTATTCTCTACTCTTTATATTTTACTCTCTCTATTTTAGTATATTGCAGTTTATCATTTTTAGGTCAATTGTTTAAAATTAATTCAAATTAATATGAAATATATTTTAATTGCCAGATAAAAAAATACTCTTAAGAGTTTAAGTATTAATAATTATAACTTCTCAATTTGACTAAACATACAAATTAACTGACTAAATATTCATATTTCTAAGAACTGTAGATGAAATATTTCTTCTTGATTTTGGATTTTGCTCTGTTCGAGTTTGTATAAGATGCTGTACTGTTCGAACGCTTATTTGACTTTTTCGCTGGCTTAAAAACAGATAATTGCAATCAGTACTCATCCGCTCCTGATCTATGTATTCTTGCAAAGCCATCTTTGTTTCGCTTTTAAGTGGAAATTTTTTTGCATCTCCATCATTAAAGCTACTATTAATTTCATGTTTTTCAAAAGCAAAATCTTGTAATTTAAGATGAACTAACTCCTGTAGACTTATAGATGAGTCTAAGAGTAAAAGCAAAATAGCCTTATCCCGTAAGTGATTTTTGCCATGGATACTTTGTATAAGTTCTAAAATATCATCAGATGATACATCTCCTGTATTTTTATTTGGTTTTTTCGCTATTTTAGGCATTTCTAGTTGGTCGCAAGGATTTGTATCTAGGTATCTTTTGATATAGACGATAAAATGGTAAAAAGATTTTAAGCTAGAGATTTTTCTTGCCTTCGCTGCTCCCCCATTTTGTCGAATTTTGTCTAAATAATTATTATAAGAAATGAGATCTACATCGGAAATTTTAGATAAGAGCTTTAAGTCTATATCTGAGATATCAATAGAATCAATATCTTTTTCTTCTAATCGATTCATTCGACTTTTCATATATTTTAAGTATAATGAAATATCATAATAATAAGCCTGAGCAGTTTGAGGTTTTGTTTTGCGGGAATTTAAATAGTTTAGGTATTCTTCTAATACAACTGGAAGTTTTCTCTCCATTGGGTTTCTGGACTCCTTTCTTTTTTGCTGAAAATCGAAAGCTGAATGTGGAAAAATAAAAATCTAAATTATCAAAAGGCACTTTCTTGCATTTTCCAATCGTTCAACTACTGTTTGTATATTATACCATATCCAAACATTGCGCGAAATAATATTTTGCGCAATGTTGTAATAACTAAAAACTGCATATTTACAATTAAAGAAAAATGTATAGATTACTTCAATCTTGAATATATTGAAAGCAGAAAAATGCTACTACCTTAAATTGAATGTAAAAGCCTTTAACCCATCCAATCGTTCTAACTATTGTTCAACCCTATTTAAAATTTGACAATAAGCACGCATTGTTAAATTAGCATCAACCATCCCTTACATATACCCCCACCTGCTAACAAAATACCCTAAAAACATGTCGCATAATTGATATTATGCGACATGTTATGTGCTTTTTATGATATACTAGTAGTAGATATTGAAATGTAGCTTATATATGCCCATATTTCAATTCTACCCTCGATAGGATAAATGATATGGGCTCGGATTTAAAACGCTTTAAATCTCAAATATAAGCTTCTTTTTTTAAGGAGGTTACTGAAAAATGGAATTATTAGAGAAAGAACTTTATCCAGCTCGAGTCAACGAATTTAGAAAATATCTTTACCACATTCAAGGAAAATCTAACAACACCGTAGAGTCTTATAGCTACGATTTGTATTTATTATTTCAATTTTTGGATTACTACAAAAATCCCAAAAAAGGAGCTGCCCTTCAGGAAGACCTATCTTATATTCAGGATGAATTTATTGAAGAAATTACCCTAAATGATTTCTACGCCTTTTTAAATTACTGTAAGATGGAATTATCCAATAAAAACGCCACTACTGCTCGAAAAGTATCGGCTATTAGGGCCTTCTTCAAATATCTCTATAGAAAAGCAAAAGTAATCCATAGGGACCCAGCCGAAGAGTTAGAAATCCCAAAGATCGAAAGGCGCTTACCAGTACATTTAAATCAATATGAGGCTCAGACCTTTCTTGACTCTGTCAAAGGGCGCAACAAAGAGAGAAATCAATGCATCGTGGCTTTGTTCTTAAATTGTGGCTTAAGACTTTCGGAATTGTGTAGCTTAAATGTAAATTCCATAAAAAAAGATTCCATTTATGTTATTGGGAAAGGGAATAAGGAAAGGGAAGTCTATTTAAATGCTGTAGCTCAAAATTACCTTCAAGAATACCTGGAAATGCGAAAGAATATGAAGATCCAGTCAAAGGCTTTATTTCTAAGCGAACGAAAGCAGAGACTCAGTCCTAGAGCTATCGAACATATGATCAAGAGATTAATTGATGACTGCGGTTTAAATGAAAAGATAAGCCCTCATAAACTAAGGCATACCTTCGCTACATTATTGTATAAAAATGGCGTTGATATACGGAGCATTCAAGCTCTTTTAGGACACGAAAGATTGACTACTACTCAAATCTACACTCATACGGACAATGAAATATTAAAGGATGCAGTCAACACCTCTCCCCTCACCTATTGAATGAGAGGTTAGAAGTGAGAAGTTGGAAGTTGGATTTAGGGCTGCCTCCGGCAGCCGCTATTGGAGTGCTACTGGTTGCTTACAAGGAGCAAAGCGACGTGTAAGCAACCAGTAGCACCCATGTCAAGCTTGCCCAAGAAGCCGAGCATAACGAAGGCTGATTGGCTTCTTGGCAAGCAATGGTGTTTAAAAGTATTTTTCGTCAAATATTAAAACATTTGATTGACTTCTTGTCCTTAAGTTAGTATAATAATAAATGTACTAAAAAACAAGATAACACTTAGGGGTATAGCTCAGTTGGTAGAGCAGTGGTCTCCAAAACCACGTGCCGAGG
>NZ_CALNCS010000054.1 GCF_937875145.1 Alkalibaculum bacchi
AAGTTATGTTTGATTTATTTAAAAATCTTTTCTTGACATATTACCAGATTGCTTATAGAAACACACATCTATAACGCTTTTGTGTACTATACAGCGAAAAATAATTAATGGCAAGTTATAATTAACCATTTGTGACCAATTTGAAATAACAAATAAAAAGAATTAATTCTGTTAAGACAGATTTTTGACAGATGTATCATGATACTACATTTATGTTTGTTGTTTCTCTATAATTATATTTTAGCTTTTCTGAATAAAATAGCTGTTAAATAAAAAAAGAAACCCTTAGATACTAATAAAAAAACTTAGTATTTATAAGGGTTCTAGAAATTTCAAATCTCAAAAAATAAAAAAACACCCTCGCCGAGTAACGAAGATGCTTTTTTTGGTGCGGATGACAGGAGCAAATGCTTCGCATTTCTTTGCTCAGTCGCATAGCTCCTTCACAATCTCGTCATTTTCAAATATGCATTTAGCATATTCGAATGGCTTCGCCACCATTCCTCGTCCTTCTCAAGGTTCGACTCCTGTCATTCTCTAGACGTATTTCCACACATAAAAAAACACCCTCGCCGAGTAACGAAGATGCTTTTTTTGGTGCGGATGACAGGAATCGAACCTGCACGTCATAGACACTAGATCCTAAGTCTAGCGCGTCTGCCAGTTCCGCCACATCCGCACAAATTTTAAAATGGTGATCCATCCGCGACTCGAACGCGGGACACCCTGATTAAAAGTCAGGTGCTCTGCCAACTGAGCTAATGGATCAAGATTATTACTAATTAAAGATAAACAATTATGGTTGGCTGGGGTAGCAGGACTCGAACCTACGCATGCCAGAATCAAAATCTGGTGCCTTACCGACTTGGCGATACCCCAATATTAATTTAAAATTTCTATGGGGTGAGCGATGGGATTTGAACCCACGACATCCAGAACCACAATCTGGCGCTCTAACCACTGAACTACGCTCACCATATCTTTAGTTTTGTTGGATGGCGCGCTTGAAGGGATTCGAACCCCTGGCACACGGCTTAGAAGGCCGTTGCTCTATCCTACTGAGCTACAAGCGCATGCTTTAAAAAAATGGAGCGGGTGAAGGGAATCGGACCCTCGCGACTGGCTTGGAAGGCCAGGGCTCTACCACTGAGCTACACCCGCATAGTTAATTTATTACTTTTATTTACTTGATTTTTCGACATATTTCGATTGACGACTCATTTATTATACAATGTTCTATTTTTAGAGTCAAGAACTTTTTTAATTTTTTTATAATTATGTTTTATCTCCAAACATTCCAATTCCTCTATTTCTTAAGGACAAGCATTAGTATACAATAGGATAAGACTTAAGTCAATATCTTTTTTAATATTTTCATTGTCATCTTTTTATCAATATATTCTTAGCTTTAAAGGACTAAGGGGAACGTCTTACTCGTTCCCTTATTGTACGTCTAAAATTCTAGCTTCTAATAGTCCACTTTCTGTGATTTCAATAACTCCATATGTTTCTTTAGGTTGCCATCTTTTATCACCAATGCTTCCAGGATTTAAAAATAAAATTCCATTTACTATCTCCTGATAAGGCACATGGCTATGGCCGAACAAAACCACATCAGCTTTTTTCTCTTGTGCAGCGTAATATAAACTGTTTAGATCTGATTTTATTCTATACTGATGTCCATGGGTCAAAAAAAATCTCTTTCCACATATATCTTCGATAATTTCCAATGGTCCTTCACATAAATCTGTATTGCCCTTTACATATTTAACTGGACAAGATACCATCTCTTGAATTTTTATAGCATCTCTTATATTATCCCCCAAATGAAAAATCATATCCACATCTTTAAATGTTTCGAGTATCTTTTTCACCCTAAATAAATTTCCATGACTATCACTAAAAACTAATATCTTCATTAGCACTTATTGTTCATTAGCATTTCTGTTAACTTGTCCAATGCCAATGCTCGATGACTAATTTTATTCTTTTCTTTTGCTGAAAGTTCTCCAAATGTTTCCTTTAACCCATCCACAATAAATAATGGATCATATCCAAATCCATTTTGTCCATTTAATCTAAGGTCAATACTCCCCTTGCATTCACCTTTAAAGAGATGTTCTTCTCCATTGGGAAGAATCAATACCATAATACATACAAATTTAGCGCTTCTATTTTCCATGGGCACATCTTTAAGTTCAGATAATAGCTTTTCATTATTCATCTCATCTGTAGCATTTTCTCCTGCGTACCTGGCAGAATATACACCAGGTTTACCTTCTAGAGCATCTACCGCTAATCCAGAATCATCTGCTAAAATTATTTCTTTCGTATACTTCTTTAAGGCTCTTGCCTTTATGAGGGCATTTTCTTCAAAGGTTGTACCATCTTCCACGATGTCTACATAAATCCCTTCTTCTTTCATAGTTACTACATCAAATTCACTTCCAAGTACAGCCTTAATTTCGTCCTTCTTGTGTTCGTTTCCTGTAGCAATAACTATTTTCATTCGTTCATTCCTTCCATCAGCACTTTTCTCTGAATACTAATTAATTCCATAATTCCCTTTTCTGCATAAGTTAAAAGAGTGCTCAATTCCTCTTTACTTATAGGTCTTGCTTCTCCTGTACCTTGAATCTCCACATATTGGCCTGTTTCTGTCATTACTACATTCATATCCACGTCTGCCTTACTATCTTCTTCGTAACATAAATCTAATAATGGTTGCCCCCCTACTACACCTACGCTTACTGCTGCTACAAAATGGTCTATTGGGATTTCTTTAATGCGTCCTGCATCTTTTAATTTCTTTACAGCAATCATAATTGCAACGAATGCACCAGTAATAGAAGCCGTTCTTGTACCGCCATCTGCTTGAATGACATCACAATCTACCCAAAGTGTTCTTTCTCCTAATTTTTCTAAATTAATTATAGACCGAAGGGTTCTGCCAATCAATCTCTGAATCTCCATATTTCTGCCATCTACTTTTCCCTTGCTAGAATCCCTGATTTTTCTCGTCACTGTCGAGCTAGGAAGCATTCGATACTCTGACGTAATCCAACCTTTCCCCTGTCCCCTTAAAAAGATTGGGATTTTTTCTTCTACCATAGCAGTACAAATTACTTTTGTATCGCCAAACTCAATCAATACAGATCCTTCTGCATGTTTGGTATAATCTTTTGTAATCTTTATCTTTCTTAACTCATCGTATTTTCTTTTATCGTATCTTTGCATTTCTTGCCTCCATTTGTCATTTATATACGTTTGCGAATGCCTCTATAGTATAGCTTGCAACATCCTTATTTCCTTGGGATAGAATAATTAACTCTATATCACTATTTTGACTTATTGTCAAAGACATACTCTTCATAAACCGAACACATTCCTGGCTATCCGTATCAATGGGATTCTTTATCTTTATCTTAACCATATTGCCCTCTATTGAGACCTTTTCTAATTCAAAACCTTCAGGAATTGGTGTATTCGTTTCCTTAAAAAAGCCAATTTGTTCTTGAACTATCTTATCTACCGATGTGCTATCTTTGGAAATATTTTTTGTTACTGGTATATAATATGTGTAGTTGTTGCTTACATTATTATAAAAGTATAAAGTGCTCTTTACGTATTCCCCTTGAACTACATGATCTAAAGAATTGATATTTCCTCGGGTCAAAGGTTCACCTACTTTTGTTCCTTGTGCTAGTTCTTCTACAATCTGATTATTCACTAATACTTGCACCTTATTAACCGTTTCAAATTCTGTCAGTGTGTATACAATCGCCTTTATCGCGGTCTGTTCTTCTTTTTTGTCTTTAAATGAATTAATATCGTCGTTAAAACTTATTCTCATAAGATTATCTTCTTTTAAAGCCAAATCAAATTCAAGACTTTCCGGCAATACAGGAGATAAACCAATCTCTCTAAGCTCAATTCTATTTTCCGGATTATCTACTAAGGCCTTTATCACAGATTTTGCAATGCCTTCCTGTTTTGGAATTTGGCGCATAACTGGAATTAAATACCCCTGAGGGTCTACATAATAAAAAACACCCCGGGTTTTGCTTTCATCTAGCTCTAGCAATCTGATATCATTTAACTCGGTAAAAGTACTCACATAGTCCTTATTGGCTTGTTCATAATCTATATTTTCCACAGCTTGTTTATCATTCAAAACTGTATCTGTCCCTTTTCTACAACCCGAGCATATAATAAGCATAACTATGCATATCATCCACAATTTTCTTTTCAAAACTCCACCCCCTAGGATAATTATATGAGAAAGGGGGGCTTGTTAGAATAATGGATTTATTTATACGCTTTATAAAGTTCATCCGCCTCAGGTGCATCTAAAGGCAATCGCTGTCCATGTTCATTTAGTATCATCGACTCTTCTTCTATAAACTCACCTATTACTGCTCCATTAATTTTTTTTTCTTGTAAACTCTTTAAGAGCACTTCTTCTTTTTCTTTTGCAACAATCATGAGCATTACGCCACTAGAGATTAGTCTAAATGGATTTATATGAAACGGTGAGGTGATTTTTTGCGTTACCTCTAATATAGGGATGTTTTGAGACACGATTTGAACTCCGAGTTTCGCTTTTTCAGCCATTTCCCATGCAGCACCCAGAATTCCTCCCTCTGTAGCATCGTGCATAGATTTTACGCCAATTTGGGCACCTATAAGACCTTCCTCTATTACACTTAAGCTAGATGATACATACTGCAGTCCTTCTAAGTCTTTTTCTGTTAGGTTTTCAATTTGATTCTTAAAATCATCATATAAAATAGCCGTTCCTTCTAATCCTGCATACTTCGTCATGACAAGCAGATCTCCACGTTGAACCTTTTCTCCCAGAGTTAAATAGTCTCTGGAACCTCCTCCTAGTGAGGTGACTGAAAGAACAATTCGATTTACTGCGTCCGTTATTTCTGTATGTCCACCTAACAATTGAATCTCAAGCTCATTAGATACTTGTAAAATATCCTCCATTATCTCTTGAATATCTTCTAAAGTAGCCCTAGGAGGCGCTAATAAGGTAACCATAATACCAAAAGGTTTAATACCCTTAGATGCAATATCATTACATGATACATATACTGCTAATTTTCCCATATTGCTTGTCGTAATCGTAATAGGATCCGATGATATAACACATAGCTCATCTTTGAAATCTACAATACTACAATCTTCGCCAATACCTGAGCCTACTAATACTCTTTCATCTTTGTATTTTATCTTTGAGAAGATAATCCTATCTAGTTGTTCATTTGAAAGTTTTCCAATTTCCAATATTTTTCACTCCAAAAATTCTGAATTTGTCAAATACTATTATAGTATATACTAAATTAATCTGAAAGAAAAATAATGGAGGGCTTAAATTGACGACGATTAATTGTACTTCAAATTGTATCTATCAAGAAAACGGAAAATGCGCACTTCAAAATGTACAAGCTATTACCAGCTCATGTAATGATGATTGTGCATACTTTATTTCAAAGAAGCAAAAGGAAAATAGAAATACTCCGTAAAAGTTAAAAAAGATTATCGTTCTATAAAACGCAAGAAAGTGCCTCGCACTTTAGTTGTAGGTTCTAAGTAAAACCTTTTAGGTCACTAATAGTCACCGTTACATCAGGTTATTATCATTTGATAATAATTTCATTAAAAACTAGAACTTTCCTAATACGAAATAAATTTTTTATAAAAAATGCTATCCCCATAAAAGGTGATAGCATTTTTGCTTATTGTTTACGTAGTATATTCAATAATAGTAGGGACTATGAATATGAAAAGTCTTAATTAAAATATAGGCCTCTAATATTATATTTCACCTATACGATGACAAGCTGCATAATGACCAGGTTCTTGTTCTTGAAAAATTGGTGTAACTTGTCTGCATTTATCAATTGCATAACTACACCTATCCACAAACCTACATCCTTCTTTTGGATTTATTGGACTAGGAACATCTCCATCTAACATAATCCTCTTTTTATTCCTCTGAATATCAGGATTAGGAATAGGAATTGCAGATAATAGAGCTTTTGTATAGGGGTGAAGAGGGTTATCATATAATTCTTCTGATTCTGCCAGTTCCATCATATGCCCTAAATACATTACTCCAACTCGATCTGAAATATATCTAACCATAGATAAATCATGAGCAATAAACAGGTATGTTAAACCGAGCTTATCCTGTAATTCCTTCAACAAATTAACCACTTGCGCTTGGATCGAAACATCTAAGGCCGAAATAGGTTCGTCACACACAATAAATTTAGGATTTAAAGCCAACGCTCTAGCGATACCTACCCTTTGACGTTGTCCACCAGAGAATTCATGTGGGAAACGCATGGCATGTTCTTCGTTTAATCCAACCAGTTCTAGTAATTCAACTACTCTTGCATTCTTTTCTTTTTCAGATTTATAAACTCTGTGAATCTCTAAAGGCTCCGCGACAATATCTGCTACTGTCATTCTTGGATTTAACGAAGCATATGGATCTTGGAATATCATTTGTAAATTCTTTCTCACATCAGCCATATCATGCCTTGAAAGATTAAAAATATTTTTTCCATTAAATATAACTTCTCCTTCAGTAGCATCATACAATCTGGTGAGAGTCCTACCAGCAGTAGATTTTCCACATCCTGATTCACCTACAAGACCAAAGGTTTCTCCATGAAATATATCAAAGCTAATACCATCGACAGCCTTTAGCTTATTACCATTACCAACATTAAAAAACTTTCTTAGATTTTTTACACTAATTAATGGTTCTTGCATTATACTTCACTCCCCTTCGCATCTTTTGACATAGGATGATTCAACCAACAACGGCTAATATGAGTTGAACTGTGCTCTGTAAATTGTGGCATATGATCTTTACAAATTTTCATAGCATAATCGCAACGATCATAAAAAGCACATCCCTTTGGAGGAATATATAAATCTGGCGGTGTTCCATCTATCGAAAGTAAAGCCTCATCTTTATTCATATCTAAACTAGGTACAGAAGCTAGTAGTTTTTTAGTATAAGGATGAGAGGTGTTTTTAAATATTTCATCTGTCAAGCCTTGCTCTACAATTTGTCCTGCATACATTACTACAACACGATCACTCATATCCGCAACTACACCTAAATCATGAGTAATTAATATAATTGACATACCTAACTTTTCTTGTATATCTTTCATTAAATCAAGAATTTGAGCCTGAACCGTTACATCCAAAGCTGTTGTAGGCTCATCTGCGATTAACAACTGAGGATTGGATACCATAGCAAGCGCGATCATAACCCTTTGCCTCATTCCTCCGGAAAATTCATGAGGATATTGTTCTATTCTTTTTTCGGGTTGAGGCACTGATACAAGTTCTAATGCTTCAATTGCCCGTTTTTTTGCTTCTTCTCGTGATAAACCCTGGTGATTTATCAAACCTTCTATAATTTGTTGTCCGATTTTCATTGTTGGATTGAGAGAAGTCATAGGATCCTGAAAAATCATAGAAATCCGATTCCCTCTAACTTTTTGCATCTCTTTTTCTGTCTTCGTTATTAAATTCTCGCCGTCAAATTTGATTTCTCCTGCTTTAAAATAGGCAGGAGGCATTGGCAACAATTGCATAATTGAATTTGCTGTAACACTTTTCCCACACCCTGATTCTCCGACAATCGCAACTGTTTCTTGCTTACCTACATAAAAGCTGATATCTCTAACTGCTTCAACCTCTCCAAAAAAAGTTTTAAAAGAGACGGCTAAATTATTTATTTCTAGTATTTTATTCATATTCGTCCTAACCTCTCTACTTACGTAATCGTGGGTCTAATGAGTCCCTTAATCCATCTCCGAGTACATTAAATGAGAACATGATTAACGAAATCAAAATTGCAGGAATAAGAATTTGGTATGTATTTCCTACCGCCAGACCAGCCAATCCGTCATTTGCAAGTGTTCCAAGACTTGACTTTGGCGCCTGTAAACCTAAACCTAAGAAACCTAATGTGGCTTCAGCAAATATAGCACGTGGAATAGTAAGTGTTACATTAACTAGAATTGGACCTAATGTATTTGGAATAATATGTTTTCTTAAAATCCAACCTTTACCAGCACCTAATGATTCTGATGCCAAAGAGTATTCTGTTTCCTTTAATTGCAATACTTGTCCCCTAACCAGTATGGCCATTGGTACCCAACCAGTCAAACTCATAGCAAGTATTATGACAAACATAGAGCTACCTCCGCCCTCTGTCTGCAGAACGACTGATAGTAATATTACAACTAGCAAATATGGAATACTATAAATAATCTCAGCAAGTCTCATCATTATACTGTCTACTCTTCTAGAAGCCATACCTGCAACGCCACCATAAATAACACCTATTAAAAAATCAATTAATGCTGCAATTACTCCTATTGCTAAAGAATATCTTGCACCAAACCACACTCTAGTAAACATATCTCTACCTAACTCATCACTACCAAACCAGAAAGCAGAATTCGGTTTTTGATTCGTCATATCTAGATGCTGCTCAAAATATGCATATCCTGACATGTATGTACCTACAAAGGACATAATAGCCATTACAATAATTAGGGTTAATCCTAGCATAGCTAGTTTATTTTGTTTCAGTCTTCGCCAAACATCAGGCCAATACTTAATACTAGGACGATGAATTTTATCTGCATTTTGATTAGATTTGTCCGCTTTTTCGAATAATTCTGGTTTAAAATCTATATTATTCATCATCGCCCCTCCTTCGTCAACTTAATTCGTGGGTCTACAAGCATATATGCAATATCTACGATTAACAACATAATGATTAATATAGCTGCATAAAAAATAGTTGTGCCCATAATTAAAGTATAATCCCTATTGTTGATAGATTGAACGAAAAATCTACCTAATCCAGGTATTCCAAAAATCTTTTCAATTACAAAACTTCCAACGAGCAAATTAGAAATGGTTGTCCCAAGAATTGAAATAACAGGTAAAATCGCATTTCGAACTGCATGTTTTAGGATAACAGCTGACTTGGCAATTCCTTTTGATCTTGCAGTCTTTATATAATCTTGTCCTAGTACTTCAAGCATTGATGATCTCATAAGTCTTGCCATTGTCGCTAATGGCATCAATGCCATTGCAAAAGAGGGAAGTAGTGAATGTCTCCATGTACCCCATCCTCCAATAGGAAAGAAAGATACATTTCTCGCCACAAATTGTATTAACAATGTTCCCATAATAAAGGATGGAACTGAAATACCAATTATTGCGATAATCATAGATATATAATCAGGGATTTTATTTTGATATAGTGCTGCAAGAACACCTAATGCGGGTCCAAACACAACAGCAATAAGTAAAGCTTGCAATCCTAATTGAGCTGAAACAGGAAATCCTCTCGAAACCATATCATTAACGGTTTCTACTCTTGACTTCATAGAATCACCCAAATCTCCCTTCAATAAATTTTGAAGATAGATTACATATTGTTCAGATACTGGCTTGTCCAGACCATACTTCGCCTGTAAGTTTTCATATACGGCTGGTGGCATTTTACTTTCTGAACGAAAAGGATTGCCAGGTATTGAATGCATTAACATAAATGTTATGGTAATAACCGCCCAAATGGTAACCAATGCTAAAGCAATCCTTTTTATAAGATATTTTGTCATAATAGTTCTCCTTTATAAAGTAAGCTACTCTATGTTTATGTTGATGAATGAAAAACGAGCTCTATAAACAAGTTCATAGAGTCTCGGTTTTCACTTAACATATCTATTTATTTATTATTTTAGAACTTGTCAACATCCATATCTGCATAGATAAAGTATGGGTATCTGTTTACAGGTTTAAATACTCCGCTTACATAAGATTTTTGTGCATATGGTTGTGTATAGAAGTAGATTGGTAATACTGGCATCTCTTCCATTAATAATGTTTCTGCTTTTCTCATTGCATCCATACGTACCGCTTGATCAGCAGTTGCTTTTGCTGTCTTTACATATGCATCATACTTTTCGTTGCTGTAATTAGCATCGTTGTATTCACCATTTGTTACCCAAAGATCGATAAATGTCATCGGATCAATATAATCGCCTATCCAACCTGCTCTGGATATTTCATAATCTCCAGCTTTTTCCCTATCTAGTTTAACCTGAAACTCTACATTTTCTAATTGAATTTCAATATCTAGATTTGTTCTCCACATTTCCTGTACTGCCTGAGCAATTTTTTTGTGAGCTTCTTGTGTATTGTAGACAAGAGTAGCATTTTGCATATCATCAATGGACATGCCTTCTTCAGTTAAGCCTTCTTGTAATAATTTTTTCGCTTCGTCAACATCAAATTTGATGAAATTACCTACTTTACGGAATTCCTTTCCGCTTTCATCAAGTATACCATAAGGTACAACACCTTCTGCAGGTAGTTGACCACCTTGTGCTACATTATCAATAATCTTTTGTCTATCAATTGACATAGATAAAGCTTTTCTTACTTTTGCATTGTTAAAAGGTTTTACTTCATTATTTAAATTATAATAATATGTAGCTAAATCTGCTCCTATTACTAATTCAGAGCTCTTTTCAGTATTAAGTTGAGCTACTACTGTTTGTGGAAGAGGTGTTAAGAAATCAAACTCTCCACCTTCATATCTTTGCCATGCTGTATTTTCATCGTCTAATATTGCAAAATCTACACCATCTAGTTTTACTTTATCAGCGTCATAATATTTTTCATTCTTTTTGATTAAAATTTTAGCATTGTGTTCCCATTCAGTTAATAAGAATGGTCCATTTGACACATATGTTGAAGGATCTTTTGCCCAGTCTGGATTTTCTTCAACAACATCCTTACTTACTGGGAAATAACAATAAAAAGATGTTAATTCTGGAAAGAATGCAGTAGGACTTTCTAATACAACCTCTAAAGTTTTGTCATCTACAGCTTTTACTGCTACATCTTCTACAGAACCTTTGCCTTCATTATATGCTTGTCCACCTTTTATATAGTAAAATTGATAAGCATAATATGCGGCAGTTTCTGGTTTAAGAGCTCTTTTCCAAGAATATTCAAAATCATGAGCTGTAACAGGCTCCCCATTTGACCATGTAATATCATCTCTTAATGTAAATGTATAAGTCAGTTCATCTTCAGCTAACTTATACTTTTCAGCCATTCCCCCGACAATTTCTCCATCTGCACTTTTTTTCATTAACCCTTCAAAAATGTGGTCTAGAACCCATGATTCGTGAGTACCTTGTGCCAAGGCTGGATCTAGAGATCCTGGTTCACTTGCATTATTCGTTCGAAGAATTTTTTCTTTATCTTCTTCTGAAGCACCTGAACATCCAGAAATCAAAAGCACAACCACGAGAATAATACTTGTCATTGTTATTAACTTTTTCTTCATAAATTTTCCCCCTATTTTTTTCACGTCAATTATATTAATCTTACTTAATATATCATTTTTATCAGAACATTTCAATATTTAATGTTCATAAACAACTTATACCATTTATACCAATAATTTTATTACTTTTTCTATTCCTATATAATTCATATCAAATTGGTTGTACATACTATTAAAGAAAGAAGAATACTCTTAATTTCAGTGTATTCTTCTTTAAACAGTTGTATTAAAGTTTTATTAATGCCTTATTTTAGATATTCTTTTTAATCATATCATTTACTACGCCTGGATTCGCCTTGCCTTTTGTCGCTTTCATTACTTGTCCTACTAAAAATCCTATTGCCTTGTCTTTTCCGCTTTTTAGATCTTCTACAGATTTTGGATTGTCTGTTATGACCTTTAGAACGATTTCCTTTATGGCATCTTCGTCATTCATTTGGACTAGGCCCTTTTCTTTGACGATATCCTCTGGCGCTGCACCCGTTTCAAACATCTCTTTTAACACAGTTTTTCCTGCAGAATTGCTAATTTCCTTTTTATTAATCATATTGACCATTTTAGCCAAACCTTCAGGGTTAAATTTAATTTGGGTAATTTCGATTCCTGCTTCATTTAATAGTGCGGATAAATCGCCTAATATCCAGTTTGAAACAGATTTTGCATCATCACAATACATTACCGACTCTTCAAAGAAATCTGCCATTTGCTTTGTAGTTGTCAGAATTTGTGATTCTGTCTGGGTTAAATTCCACTCTGAAGTATATTTTTCTATTCTCTCCCATGGAAGAATTGGAATAGAGCCTTTTATAGATTCGATATACTCTTCTTCTAATATAACTGGTACTAAATCTGGATCTGGGAAATATCTATAATCATGAGCTTCTTCTTTACTTCTCAAAGAAAAGCTTAATCCCTTGTCATCATCCCATTTACGGGTTTCCTGAATAATTTTATTTCCCTTTTCAATTTCTTTAATCTGCCTTTTTGATTCTGATTTAATAGCATTTTCTAGAGATCTAAAGGAGTTTAAGTTTTTCATTTCAGTCCTCGTACCATACTCTTTACTTCCCATAGGTCGAACAGATAAGTTTACGTCAAAGCGCAAAGAACCTTCTTGCATCTTACAATCAGAAACTTCTGTATATTCTAAAGTAGCTTTAACTTTTTCTGCAAAGACTCTAGCTTCTTCAGCGCTTCTCATGTCAGGTTCTGTGACAATTTCAATTAAGGGAACACCGCATCTATTGTTATCTGCAAGAGTACCTTCTGAGCCTTCGTGAATCAACTTTCCTGCATCTTCTTCAATGTGTATTCTCGTAATACCTACAAATTTATCAAAGCCCTCTCCTTTAATGTGAATCTTTCCCTTTCCACAAATAGGAAAATCGAATTGAGAGATTTGATAGGCCTTAGGTAAATCAGGGTAAAAGTAATTTTTTCGGTCCATCTTGCTAAAACGTGCAATTTCACAATCCATAGCAGTACCTGCTTTTACGGCATATTCTACTACTTTTTTATTTAATACAGGCAAAGTACCTGGAAGCCCTAGACATACTGGACAAGTTTGTGTGTTTTCGTCGGCGCCAAATTTTGTTGAGCAACCGCAAAATATTTTACTTTTGGTTTGCAATTCACTGTGTATTTCTAATCCTATTACGATTTCGTATTCCATATATTCTAACCTCCTTTATAGACTTGCTCTTTTTTTATGATAATCCGTAGCTTGTTCAAAGGCATAGGATGCTTTTAACAGAGTATCTTCTCCAAAAGCTTTACCAATAAGCTGTAGTCCTATAGGTAAGCCTTCTGAGTCAAATCCACATGGGATAGAGATACCTGGTACACCAGCTATGTTCACTGGAACAGTATAAATATCAGACAAGTACATTTCTAGTGGATCATTACTCTTTTCCCCTAACTTAAAGGAGGTAGTCGGACAAGTCGGAGAAAGAATGACATCGCAAGTTTTAAACACATTGTCAAAATCTTCTTTTATTAATGTACGAACTTGTAGGGCTTTTTTATAATACGCGTCATAGTATCCAGAGCTAAGGGCATATGTTCCTAGCATAATACGCCTTTTCACTTCACTTCCAAACCCCTCGCTACGAGATTTTTTATATAAATCAACGAGGCCATCAAAATCCTCAGCACGGTAACCATATCTTATACCATCATAACGAGCTAAATTAGAGCTAGCTTCTGCTGAAGAGATAATATAATAAGCAGATAATGCGTATTCTGTAGTAGGCAAACTCGTTTCAATAATTTCAGCCCCTAGATTCTTATAGACTTTAATTGCTTCTCGAACAGACTGCTCTACTTCATTGTTTAATCCTTCTTGAAAATACTCTTTTGGAACGCCAATTTTTAGTCCTTTTATGTCTTTAGTTAAATAATTTGTAAAATCTTTTTTCTCTGTCACTACAGATGTAGAATCTTTATCATCATGACCGCAAATAGCATTTAAAACAATAGCACAATCCTCTACATCTTTTGTCATAGGGCCTATTTGATCTAAGGAAGATGCAAAGGCAATAAGTCCATATCGAGATACCATTCCGTAAGTAGGTTTTAATCCTACAACGCCACAAAAACTTGCAGGTTGACGAATAGAACCGCCTGTATCTGTACCTAGAGCAAAAGCTGCTTCACCAGCTGCAACGCAAGCAGCAGAGCCACCTGAGGATCCTCCTGGTACTCTGTCTAAATCCCAAGGATTATGAGTCTTTTTAAAACTTGAGTTTTCTGTAGAAGAACCCATAGCAAATTCATCCATATTCATTTTTGCAAGAACAATAGAACCAGCTTGTTCTAATTTTTCTACTACAGTGGCATTATAAGGCGGTTTAAAGTTGTAAAGTATTTTTGATGCACAAGTGGTCTCTACATCCATGGTGCACATATTATCTTTTAAGCCATAAGGAATACCCATTAAGCCCTTTGCTTGAATTCCATTTTTGTCTAGATTTTCTGCCTTTTCTAAGGCTTCTTCGCCCATAATTTTAAGAGTAGAATTTACCTTGTCTTCTACATCGTCTATTCTCTTTAAATAAGCTTGTACTACATCTTTATAACCTACTTCTTTTTTATTAATAAGATCTACTGTGTCGTGTAATGTTAAATCAAATAATTCCACTATCAACCCTCCTACTCTATAACTTTTGGCACTTTAAAGCAGCCATTTTCTTGAGATGGTGCATTTTGTAGTACCTTTTCTCTATCTAAAGATGGGATTACTACGTCTTCCCTTAACACATTGTTTACTGGTAACACATGAGCAGTAGGCCTGACATCACTCGTATCTAATTCATTTAGCTTTTCAGCATAATCGAGAATACTAGTCAATTGATCGCCAAAAACTTTTAACTCATCGTCATGAAACTCAAGTCGCGCTAATTCTGCAACATAAACTACATCTTCTTTCGTTAATTTCATCGTATTCCTCCTCTATTTACATGGAGATAGGAGGTTTGAGCTTAGAGGTAAGATTTTCCTTACCACCTTACCACCTATATTCCAAATTTTCAAACCTAATCACCTTACAATTATATGCCAAGTTCTTCCTCTAATCAAACTTATTTGCCGATCATAGACAAAAATTGCTCTTCTGTAATGATTTCTATACCTAGCTCTACAGCCTTTTCGTATTTAGAACCGGGGTTTTCACCAGCTAGGACATAATTTGTCTTTTTACTTACAGACCCAGCAACCTTTCCACCGTTTTTTTCTATCAGCTCTTTTGCTTGATCCCTCTTAAGACTTGGTAGTGTTCCTGTAACAACGAATTTTGCTCCTTTTAGTAGATCTTGGCCAGTATCTTTTTTCTGTTCTTTCATATTTATATCTAGACTTTTTAATTTCTCAACAAACTCTAGATTGGATTCTAATTTAAAAAAGTCTATGATTTCGTCGGCCATTTTCTCGCCTATGTCTTGAACGGAAAGGAGTTCTTCCTTAGGAGCACTTATAAGGTCATCTAAAACATCAAACTTCTCTGCTAAATTTTTTGCTCCTTTTTCTCCAACATAGGGAATCCCTAGGGCAAAAATCAGCTGATGAAGAGAACTCTTCTTTGATACTTCAATAGACTGGAGGAGATTGTCTACAGATTTTTCTCCTAGCTTTTCTAGTTTAGCTAATTCTTCACGTCTTTCATAGAGCAAATATAAATCACTTGGATCTTTTACAAAGCCTTCTTCCCAGAGTTTTGCTACAAGGGAACCTCCAAGACCTTCAATATTCATGGCATTTTTAGAAGCAAAGTGAGCAATTCGCCTTATAACCTGTGCAGGACAACTTAAATTGACGCATTTACGAGCTGCTTCTCCTTCTATTCGAAAAGTTGGTTCTCCGCAGGTAGGACAAGTCTCAGGCATGTGAAAAGGCATCTCTTGCCCTGTCCTCTTATCAAAATTTACCTGAAGAACCTCTGGAATGATTTCTCCAGCCTTTCGAACTAAAACCATATCTCCAATTTTAATATCTTTATCTTTGATAAAGTCTTCGTTATGCAAAGTAGCTCTAGAAACCCTTGTACCTGCTAATTGAACTTCTTCTAATTCTGCAACAGGAGTCAAGCTACCTGTTCTACCTACCTGAATAGTAATATCTAATAATTTTGTCTCTTTTACTTCAGGTGGGAACTTATAGGCAATAGCCCACCTAGGATTTCTTGCAGTAGTGCCTAAGATTTCTCTCGTCTTTAAGTGATCTATTTTTATAACGATGCCATCGATATCAAAAGCTAGTTCATATCTTTTTTCATTCATTTCATTACAAAAATCAATGACCTCTTCCATGTTCTTACAGATGAAATAAGGACTTACCTTAAATCCTCGAGAAGATAGATAATCTAAAGACTGGTGATGGGTTTCAAAAGAATCCTCTATCTCTTCTACATTAAACACATACATATCTAAGGGGCGACGAGCTGCGATCTTAGGGTCTAATTGCCTAAGCGATCCTGCTGCTGCATTTCTAGGGTTAGCAAATAATGCCTGCTGAGCTTTTTCCCTTCTCTCATTTAATTTCTGGAAGTCATTTCGATTCATAATCACTTCTCCGCGAACTTCAAGGCTATCCTCCCCTTTTAACTTAAGGGGAACAGAGCGAATGGTTTTTAAGTTTTGTGTTACATTTTCTCCCGTAACACCATTTCCTCTCGTTGCACCTTGGACAAATAGGCCATCTTCATAATTTAAAACAACGGTCAAACCATCGAATTTATACTCTACTACGTACTCATAGTCTTGAATGACCTTTCGAATTCTATTGTCAAAGCTTCTTAGGTCCTCTGGACTAAAGCCATTTGCCAAGCTTAACTTAGGTCTCCTAAAGCTTACTTTACTAAAAGAGTCCAGAGCCTTTCCCCCAACTCTCTGACTAGGAGAATCAGGCACCATATACTCTGGGTATTTATTTTCTAAATCCATCAACTCATTCATAAGATGATCATACTCGTAGTCCTGTACCTCTGGTGCATCTAATTCATAGTACAGTTTGTTATGGTGTTCTATTTCTTCTCTTAATTGTTCTATTTTTTCTTTTATATCCATATCCTTACCACCTATTTCTAACCAACAATCGTAATCGGCGCCATACTTAAAGCTACTTTTTTAATTCCCATTCCTGGAAAGGCTATAGAGGCGATGGCATTATCCCCTTGTCCTGAGATATTGATGATTGTACCCATTCCCCATTTAGCATGATTGACTTTTGTCCCTTCTTTTATATCTCCTTTGCTGGATTTTTTTTCTGATTGATGGGAATAAGTATGTTGCATTCGGTTTAGTTGTTGATAAATGCTATTTTTATTAATAATTCCTTTTTGAGATGTTTCGGTTTCCGTAAAGGTAGATTGCTTTTCTACATCACCAGAGATGAAATTGGCAGGAATTTCATCTAAAAACCTTGATCTAGGATTGTAGCTCGTCCTTCCGTATAGCTTTCTGTAATTGGTATAGGTCATATAAAGCTTTTCTCTGGCCCTAGTTATACCCACATAACAAAGTCTTCTTTCTTCATGAAGTTCTTTATCGTCATTTAAAGATCTGGAATGTGGAAATATGCCATCTTCTAAGCCAGGCATGAAAACTACTGGAAATTCTAAGCCCTTAGCATTGTGAAGGGTCATAAGCTTGACTTGACCTTGACCTTCGGAGTAATCATCTATATCTGCGACTAAAGATACATTTTCTAGAAAAGCTGTTAACGATACGTCATCGCTGTTACTCTCAAATTCTACAGCACTAGAGATTAATTCTTGTAGATTTTCAATTCTACTTTGACCATTCTCTACTTTGCCCTCTTTGAGCATATCCATATACCCTGTAGTATGCATAATATTATCAATTAATTGGCTAAGAGATAAACTATTCTTTATTTCTATAAACCCTTTCATCATGTCTGAAAATGCTATGAACTTATTCATAACTGCCTTTGACAAACCAACCATTTCTTCGATATTTAATACTACCTCAAATAAGCTCATGCCTTTAAAGTCTGCAAATTCTTGAAGTTTTTCTATTGTAGCATTTCCTAGACCTCTTTTTGGCGTATTGATTACCCTTTTAAAACTTACATCGTCCTTGTGATTTTCTATCAACGTCAAATACGAGAGAATATCTTTGATTTCCATACGAGAGTAGAACTTTAAACCACCAATAATTTGATAAGGAATACCTCTTCCCATAAAGGATTCTTCAAATACCCTAGATTGAGCATTGGTACGATACAATATGGCAATAGAACCGTAGTTACAATCTGTCTCTCTATCAAGTTTAGAAATTTCTGAAGCAATATAATCTGCCTCATCCCTTTCACTAAACAGTTGCTTAATCTCTATTAATTCACCTTCTGGATTGTCTGTCCACATTTCTTTTGCTTTTCTATTTGGATTGTTTTGAATGACACTATTAGCCGCTTCAATAATGGTAGTACTAGAACGATAGTTTTGTTCTAGGCGTACAATCTCTGCATAATCAAAATCTTTTTCAAATTCTAAAATATTTCTTATATCTGCGCCTCTAAAGCCATAGATGCTTTGATCATCATCTCCACATACGCAAATATTTTGATGATTATCGGCTAACATCTTTACAATATGGTATTGAATCGGATTTGTATCCTGATACTCGTCCACTACAATATACTTAAATTTATCTTGATAATACTGAAGTACCTCTTCATTTTGTCTAAAGAGATTCACAACATTTACAAGCAAATCATCAAAGTCCATAGCATTATTACTCATAAGCTTATTTTGATATAGTTTATAAATTTGAGCAATCTTTTCTCCTTTGAAATCCCCTTCATTTTCACGTAAGAATTTTTCTGGTGAAGTCCCCTTTTCTTTGGCTTGAGAGATTGCACTAGTTACCGAGCCAATAGTTAGAGATTTTTCATCAATGTTTAACTCTTTGTAACAATCTTTAATAACATTTTTTTGATCTGCTGAATCGTAAATAACAAAACTTCTCTCATATCCTAAAAGGTGGGCGTGAAAGCGTAAAAGTTTTGCACATAATGAATGAAAGGTACTCATCCAAATTCGGTCTACATGAGATACATCCATTTTTACCATACGTTCTTTCATCTCTTGCGCCGCCTTATTTGTAAAAGTCAAAGCTAGTATCTGATCTGCCCGACCTTTTCCGCTTTGAATAATATGGGCTATACGATGAATAATCGTTCTAGTTTTTCCTGAACCTGCTCCTGCTAATATAAGCAGTGGCCCCTCTGTATGAATCACAGCCTTTTGCTGCATTTTATTTAATCCATCTAAAAGATTCATATTCTTCTCCTTACTCTTTGGTTTATACCCTAAGTTTTTTGTAATAATATAGATTTCTTTCTAAAAAAGAATCTTACCATAGTAGATGGATTTTAATACTTTATCCATCTCTTCTTTAGTCATTTTTACTGGATTTGCTCTAGTAGAGCCTAACAGGGCATTGTCTAATACTACATCATAGCGAGATAAAAACGCTTCTTCTGAAATTCCCATCTCTTTAAAACTCTTTGGAATATTTAATCTATCGTTTAAATTTTTGATGCTTTCTATAAAATTATCTTGCCCAATAGCTTTTGCAAGCTTATCTAATCTTTCCTTCACTAGGGAATCTCTAGAATTATAGCTCAAAACATATGGTAAGCCTATTGCATTGATTAAGCCATGCCCATAGTCGAACATGCCCCCGATACTATGGGAGATGCCGTGATCCATTCCAAGACCTATATTGTGAAAGGCCATAGCTGCCATAGATTGATAATTATGCACCTTTTGTCTGCTTGTAATATCCCCTTTTTCATAGGATATTGGCAAGTATTCAAAGAGTCCTTCTATAGCTCCCCTACAAAGGACTTCGCTAAAGTCGTCTAGATTTTTATTCGTGTAGCATTCTACAGCATGGGTCATAGCATCCATTCCCGTTTGAGCTACCACCTCTTTAGGCATAGATAAGGTAAGCTCACCGTCCAGTATGGCGTAATCTGGAATAAAATTATATGTTTTTAATCCTATTTTAATATTTTCTTCTCCATAAGTGATGACTGAGGTTTTTGTCATCTCAGAACCTGTACCCGAGGTGGACGGAATAGCAATAAGTCCTATATCTCTAGAAATATTGATGTCGAGGGATTTTCTGATGATTTCGAAATTGAGTTCAGGATGTTCATATAAAAGTATCATAACCTTGCTTGCATCAATAGCGGAACCCCCTCCCAAACCAATTACCGCATCAGGCTTAAAAGCTTTCATTTTATTGACCCCTGCTACAACTTCACTAGCTGTAGGATTTGCACCTATGCTCGAAAATACACTATACTGGCAATTATTTTCCTCTAATATCTTCTCTAACCGAGGGATCGTTCCATTTTTAAACATAGATGATTTTCCTGTGACAATGAAGTATTTTTTATACTTTAACTCCTTAATATATTCTAAGGATCCAGGATAGGATACATATTCAATTCCATGTAATCTCATTTTTATAACCTCCTCTGATTTAGTTCTAAGTTGGATGTTTAAAACATTGATATGGTGTTAATCAATACTTTGGTTCAAGATTTTGATTATTACTGCACATTACACATTATAGCATTAATCGCTGTAGAATTATTCTGAAATATTTTCACTAGACATATAATACATATATAAAAAGAGCTTTTATGCTCTAAGAGAGGTGAGAGTTATAATACGCAAAAAAGAAATAATGATACTAACATCAATTCTATCCATTTTGATTATTACATCATCTTGCGTAAAAAGTGAAGAAAAAGTAAACGAGGAAATTATTCAAATGACTACTAATTTACTTTCTTGTAATTGGCAAATACATAATATTCAAATGACTTATGAAGATTATAAAGAAGAAGTTGCTGATTATTTTATAGATAAAGAGACCTTTAAAGATCATATAAAACACGATGATTTAAATCCAATTATCTTAGAGGATGTAACAAAGAACGATGCCGCATTGATTGAGAAATACAAGACGAAAAATATTTTCAACTATGATCTTTTAAACATTCAAATATCTAAAGTTTATGGCGAGGCCACTTCTACAAGTAAATACTGCTATATTAATATGATTGTGTCTCCACATATTCCCCAGCAAAAGGAAAATGCGGTGGCATATACGGCTACAGGATACACCTTAAAAGAAGAGCAAAACATAATGATTCTATGGACAAAAGAAAATAACAAGTGGAAGATATCCGATTTCCAGGGAAATACCTATTTAATAGACTTAAAAGATAAACTGTCGAAGGAATTCATCAGCAGATACACCACCTACAACAGCGAACCTGTTGAATACATACATACGTTTGAATTGATAAACGAATAAAAAATAGTGATCAGCCACCAACGGTGGCTCTTGTTTTTGCTTTTGCTAACCACCTGGGAGTAATACCCGATTTATCTTGTCCGAAGGTAAGAGAAATCGAATGGTATTACCCCTGTCAAGGTTGGCGAGACTTATAGCGACTAAAAGGAGCTATAAGTCCGCAACCTACGACAGACCGCCTTATTTAGCATTTTCCACTAATTTAGGTGAATTAAATAGAAGCGTCTCTATTTTAGGGTCTTCTCCTTCTGTAAAGTAAACTGTGACGGCGACATCTGATGTTTCTTTTGAAAATGTAGCTTTATAGATTACCACAATGTAATCTTCGTCACCTTGTGACACTTTATCTACTTTTGCTAGTTCTTTGTTTTCGTAATTACCGATAATATCTTTTATTTGTTTTTTAATGATTCCTTCGTAATTTTCTACATTTAAGGCATCAAGCATTATAGGGCCAAAGTCCTTGCTAAATTTCTCATAATTGTCTTCATTCATTCCTTGTAGCATATTTTCGACCATAGGATCCGCGTATTTTTGGACTTCTTCTTTATCTACCCCCTTGCTACAAGCTGGTAATAAGAGTAAAAGCAAAAAAAGGATTGCTATTCTTTTCAAATTCTATCCCTCCTATATTACAAATTTCCACAGACTTTTTTTACGATGTATATATATTATACTGAAGATAGCTCCTATGCCTATTATGCCCTCCACAATCCATATATTGGACGATATGAGCAAAATTGATACATTAAGCAAAGTATGAAGCCCTATGGCTATAATAAGGCCTGTAACTTTCCCAACGCGAATAGATCCTAAAACAAGTAAAGAAAGGCCTATGTGAATAATTATAGTAAATAGCCGTTCCATGCCAGCTAGCAAATAAAGTGCAGGGGGAGTTTCCTGTAATAATAGAGTTACGGTATCTATATTCGGCAAGAGACCTACTATATTTTCGAATAAACCAAAGTTCAAATGTAAGGATATAAAAATAAAAGCCAAATAGTTTACGCCCACTAAGATAATGGATTCTACTCCTCCATGGCCAATGCCAAAAATCACCCCATTTTCCCATTCACGTTTATCTACTAGCAAAAACTTAAAGGCTACATATCGTCCAATCTCTTCAAAAAGACCTGCAGTCAAAGCTAACATCACAATATACAGTTTTTCATTTTGAACGATATAGGTATAAAACCAAAATTGACCGCCAAGCCAATTTAACAGCGGAATTCGTATGAACAATTGAAAGATGGTGAACACCAAAGCACCGACGACAAGATAAGATAAAGAAGCATTGTAATGTCTCTTAAAATAGATAATCATGACAATTGGAAATCCTATAGAAATTAACGCTGTAAGGGCAATAAAAAGCAAAGATAAACCGCCCATTTTTTCACCCCCAATAGAATTCTCAAATACAGTATAACATATAATGGTAAAACATATCGTAGATTCATGAAATTTAACAAGTGTTTAGCAGTAGTTAAATGATAGTTGAACAATTGTACTTTTTCTGTCCAACCATTAAAAAAATGAAAAGCAGGAACAAACAAATCATTCCTACTTTTCATTTCATTTTATGCTTGATCTTGTATCAGCTTTTCTACTCGATCGATTGCTGTTTGAAAACCATCTCTCCAACCATCTGAATACTTATAATCAGCTTCCGAACCCATTAACATAACAGATTTTTTCATATTTTCTAATCTTTCTATTATCGCTTCCATACTATAGCATCCCCCTTAGAAAAACAATATTTACTATATTCTATACCTTTGTTATGATAACGTTACCATAACTTATATTTATTATTGTAGTCCTTTATATTCAAAAAATCAAGTAAATAGTCAACTTATTATCGGTATAATATGTCATTTTTCATCCTTATTCAAAAGAATCATGTTATACCAACAAATAAAGTGCTATACTAAATGATTAATAATGCACTCGAATCAACCAAAAAGTAATTCCAGATCGATTCCAGCCTATATCCCAAGGTACTCTATAACGGTCTACATTATGACAGTTTACGAGAGGATATCCTTTTGAATCATAACCCGATACAATAGACACGTGACCAATCTTCCCCTTTTCTTCGTAAGCGACAATATCTCCTGGCTGCAATTTGTAGGCTGATTGGTATACATTCTCATAACTCCCTACAGCTATTCTTGAGCCTCTCCCGCTATTTAAAAAGTAATTCGTAAGATTTTGAGCCTTTATCCAAGCTAGACTCCCCCCTTTATGGTAATTCCACAGGCTGTTTTTCTTAAAGCCTCCCCCTTCGTGTAGGACTTGAGATGTAAAATTAGCGCAATCTCCACCAACAGGATTGTAATTTCGGTAATCTTTATTGTAGCTACTGTTTTCATAAGCACTACAATATTTGTCTGCGTACTTGATGGCCTTTTTTCTTCGACCTTCTAATTTGTATTTTTCAGGATTGTAGTTACTAATGTACTTCATTATCTCTTCTTTTTTTTCGTCTTTTAAGGAAATGCTATCTGCCATTGGATCAGATGACCAATCCTTTGTAATAATCCAGCGATCTTCTTTCATTTCAATTCTCATATAGTGGTATACTGCAATCTTATAACTGTTTTCTTTGTCCTCACCTTTGTACTGATAAATATATTCATCTATAGATTTTACAGTTAAATTATAGGTAGAATCAGAGCCTGTTATTTTGGGAAACTTGTGATAACTCTTTATATCTGTATATTCTATTTCTTGTTTTTTTGCCCATTTATTAAGATAATCTTGCTTTTTTATAGCGTATTCATATGCCCATTTTCCGTGAAGAACATCCTGATCATAAGCCTGTTTAAGGAGCTCTTCATCATTGTTTAAATAAGCTATATTGATATCATTAAGAAGTTGACTTGCTATTTTTTCTACTTCTTTATCTTCAAATAATCTAGAATACATGCCTAGGGTAACTGTAATACAGCCAATTACAATAAGTATTAGTAGAACTCGCACTATGTATTTGTAGCTACGCATCATCACACCTCATAAAAAATCACCTCTTACTGAATACTATTAATAGCTATTCAGCAAAAGGTGATCTCATTACAAATAAAACAAAACTAATTCATTAATACGCAACCTACATAAGTCAGTGTATTAGGGCCATAGTAGTAAGGTATATTGTTTGCAGAACAGATATCACTTACAACGATTCCATAAGCTTCCATAGAAGAAATCATTTTATCTGGAAAACGACAGGGCTCATCCGGATATGTACATTCTTTACATATCGTACACGCTCCAGCTCCTAAGACCATAGCATCAGGATAAATTTCTCCTATCTTTTTTGCAAAATCAGCAATTGCTTTGCCATGAACTTCATTAATCTCTGTCATCGATTCAAAATCAAAAGAATCTTCAAGCTCACCAGTAGTTTGCAGAATCAATCCTTTTTTAAATTTGCGAATCTTCTCTTCGCATTCTGGTAGCGTTCCACATCCTGGTGGACAGGACCAGTTCTTTCCGTAAGACTTACATTTATTCTCTGCACACATATCTCGCACTTCTGTTCGCAGTTCAATAAGGTCTGCATCCAGATCTCCAATATGCGTAAAACCACTTTCTAAAGCAAGCTCTTTAATTTTTCCGTAATCATCCATACTCCATGCTCCTTTATTTTAGAATTTTGCATTCGTTTCTTTATCATAAAATATCGCAAATTGCCTCAGCTACGTTGTAGCTTAGGTCGTTACACTTGCTTATAGCACTTCACGTCGTCCGCGGGTGCACTTACATCAATTCAAACAAGTTTGGCTGATGTTTACTTTGCCTTCGCGCAAATCATCCCATTTTCTCGTGCAAGCGCAGAAAATATTTTGATTTTAGCGAGCCAATCTTCTAATACAAATATTATATCACGTAAAACGATTTCAGGATAGTGTTTTTAACTACGATTAAATGCTGATTGAACTATCGTTACGTAGTTAAAAAAGGATTGCTAAAAGAATTTCCCCGCTTAAATGCGAGTTCTGCTTTTAGCTAATCTTTCAGTTTTCCGCTAACCCATCCAATTCCTGGAGAATTTCCTTTTGCCTATCTAAAAACATTAACCTTTTATTGTATTTGTAATAATCTTCAGATCCTTTACTGCTTATAAACTTTGCGCTGTAATAATCAGCTGTCAATTCTGTTACTAATATGAAGATCTCCTGTCCTTCCCCATATACCTGCTCTACAAAATCAAACATGTGATGCATCTTCTTTTGAACCATACTGGTTTCTTCTCTCATATTTTTTACAGCTTCATCAAAATTCTTCTTAATATATTCATAAACCTCTAAATGCTGGGTGACATTTTTATTTTTAATTTGAGTTTTATTTTCTTCTAATATTTTAATAATCAGTTGGTCGTTTCGTTTTTTCTCATAAGATAGACTATTAGCCTTTTTCTCCTTTTCTAGACATAAAGTAAGCTCGTCTATATGTTCCTCTAATATATCTATGGGTGGTTTTGTATTTTCATTTAACTCTATCTTTATTTGTTTTAAAACTTTCACCAAATCCATTAAATAACTCTCTGTAAAAAGATTCTTTCGGATGTCTCTTTGCATAGCTTCTAATAATAGGTTTAGTAGGGATAATCTCTCATCAAATTTCGCTTCCTTTGCACGTTTTTTAATATTCTCGTCTGCATACCCCTCAAGGATTTCCCCTATTTTATAGTCTTTTTTATACTTTTGATATAAGTCATAGTAAATAGCATAGTTTTTTGCTATCTTTCTATTCCTAATATATTGGCTCACTAACACTTCATCTACTGTAAGATTTTCCTCTTCGTACAAAGCAATGGCTTCTGATAGATCTTCCCAACCTCTTGCCGTCACATAAGACTTTTCTCCTATGGCTGTCTCGACCAAGTAAAAATCATCTTTTTTAATATCTAAATAAGTTAATATAGAACCATGTATGCCCTTCTTAGATGCGTACTTTTTCCAGATTTCATATTGTTCTGTCACTTCAAGGATTTTCAAACGATCCATCGTTACAATATCAAACTCCCGAACAGATTTATTATACTGAGGTGGATTTCCTGCAGTCACTACAACCCATCCTTCAGGAACTTTGTGGCGTCCAAAAATCTTATATTGAAGAAATTGTAACATAGCTGGAGCTAGTGTTTCAGATACACAATTAATTTCGTCTAAAAACAAAATCCCCTCTTTTACCTTGCTCTCTTCCATGGTTTCATAAACAGTGGCAATGATTTCACTCATAGTATATTCTGACACGGAATACTCTTGATTCCCATAGATTTTCTTTTCAATAAAGGGCAAACCTAAAGCACTTTGTCTTGTATGATGAGTCATAGAATAAGAAACTAAAGCTACTCCTAGCTCTTGTGCAATTTGCTCCATAATAGCCGTCTTTCCAATTCCTGGAGGCCCAAGTAAAAAGACAGGACGCTGTCTGACAAGTGGAATTTTATAATCGCCATACTCGTCTTTTTTAAGATAAATTCTTACAGAATTTTTTATTTGCTCTTTTGCTTCTTCAATATTCATTTTAAATAACTCCTGTATTTCCTAAATTTTTAATTCATCTTCTTGTAAAACCAATTTTATGGCCCAGGACGGTACTTTTTTCTCATTGTAATTTTCATCTAAAAAGACAAAAGCTACATCATATTTTGGTCTCCACTCTGGAAATATACCATATCCATCTGTAAAATAAATCAGCCCTTTTAGATTATCAAACTCTCCTTGTTCTATTAGTTCTTCTACATAATAAAAAACAGGTCTAAAGTCTGTTCCGCCAAAACCAAATAATTGGAGATTGTCCATAAATTTTTCAAACTCTTCATCTGAAGTAATCTTTGTGTCCTGCTGAATTTTTGCATCGCATTGAATAATATGAATATTTACTTTTTTAAAAAAGTTTTCTGTACTCTTCATAATGGAGTATGTTTTATTTAAAAAGTCTTGCACAACTTCTCCCGAGCAAGAGCCAGAAGTATCTATTGCTATAACAAAATCCTTAATCTTATAGACTTCTTTGTGCTCTAGCGGCTCAATTAGAGGAAGGTTTCCGTATAGTTGCATTCCGTAAGTATAAAATCCATAATCAAACTCATCATTATTGACTTGGATTTCTTCTGATAGAACAGAAAACTGTTTTAGAAATTCTCCGTAATCGTAGTGATCCCGATGAACTTCTTTTATGTTTTGAATCAAAGCTGTGGTCTCTTCTCCACGTTCTTTAGAAAAGGTCTCTAGTTCCACCTTGACTCTCTCACTAATTTTCTCCCACTCTTCTTGAATCTCCTCTTGGTATTCTTCCTTTTGTTCTTCAAATTTTTTATATATAAATTCTGCATCTATTTGACTGTCAAACTGTTTCTGCTTTAGATTAAATCCCCAGATAGAGTGCTCATCCCTTTTAAACAATGCACTATCTTTCTTTAATTGATCCTCAGTCAAAGGATTACGCCAAAAGTACTTGTACAATTTTTCTGCTGTAATTTCTGTCTTTTCTTTCAATTTATCAATTACATCTTTTTGTTCTATATCCCTCTGAGTCTCAACGGCCTTTATGTTTAATTCTAATATGATATTTTCAACGGCTATATCTGTAGCTAGATTCCACAAATTAGCATCTTCTATACCTACCTTAAATGGATCATAAAAGATCCAGTGAAAAACCATATGCAAATAAGTTCTAGCTAATACTTCCTTTTCTCCCTTATAGGTTTTTAAGATGTACTTATAGTCATAGAAAAGCATCTCTCCATTTGACCCTATGGTATTATTATCTATAAGCTGAAAGGATTTGAACTGATACAAGGCCATATGGAGAAAACGCAACGATACCAAAAGATGATCTCGGGTTAATAAAAGTATCTCTTTCGCTAAATCTCTTGACTTTTTTATTTGTTCTTCTTGATTCATACACATCTCCATCCTCATAAATTAGGTAAACATAAGATTTTCCCCTTAGTCTAAAGACAGTGGATCATCAATATCTTCATTGTGGATATTCGCATTTTTGTACTCCATTAGGAAGGCCAGAACTTTAATAGACTTATACGTATTTGCCTCTTCAATGAATACATCAATTTTATGAGGGTCTATTCTATTTGTACGAGCTAAATAATGCAGCCCTTCTAGTGAATCCTCATGTATTAATTCTAAAATAATGTGATTAATATGAGATGAAATGTAATTTTCATAGGTTTTTTGTGGCATCCCCTTGTATTCGCCTTGACCCTTACAATATAAAAGAGCTAATTGTCCTTTTTGCTCAACACTTAGAAGAAAGTCAAAAGCAAAGTCACTACCAGAAAAATACTGCAATTTATTGTTTAATATACCTTTTCTCAGAGGTTCTAATCCCTTTAAACTATTTTTTCCGTCTCCTATTAGGGTCACCTTTGCCAGATTTTTACAACCGCTAAAAGCCCATTGTCCAATTTTTACCTTATCTGACATTTCTATGCTTACAAGAGCAGAACCATTAAAAGTATGAGCCCCTATATATTGCACCGATTCAGGAATGATTATCTCTTTTAGATTTATACTACCCCAAAAGCCGTTTTCTTGAATCCTTTTTACTTTCTTTGGTATCTCAAAGAACTCTCCTTTGTTAATAGGATAGTATATTAAAGTCTCTTGGGCCTTATCATAAAGAACTCCGTCAATACTTGAATAATTCTCATTTTCACCTTCTACCTCTATGGATTCTAAACTGTTACACGCTTCAAAAGCATGCCAATCGATTACTTTTACCCTAGAAGGAATATGAATCCTTTTTAAAGTAGTGCATCCTTTAAATGCGGCCCCTCCTATCTCTACAATTTTATCAGGGATATGGATACTATCTAAATTTTTGCAATCTACGAAGGCATACCACCCTATATGGATAACGGATTCTGGTATAATAATATCTTTAAGCTTGCTGCAACCGCTAAAGATGGATTTGCCTATTTCTTTTAGATTACACGGTAAATGAACAAACCTAAGAGAAGTACAGTAAGAAAATGCATTACGATCGATTTCCTCTACTGTATCAGGTATATTCATCTCTTGTAAGTCACTACAGTTACTAAAAGCCCACTTTCCTATTTTAACAACGGTATTAGGTATTTCTATAACTTTTATTCCTTTGATGTTTTGAAAAGACTCTGGGCCAATTTCTCTTACTGGCTTACCATTGATTTCAGACGGAATCTTTACAATATTATCTGTAATACCTTCTATACCTGTGATTACAATAGCCTCTTTTTTTTCTTTATAATGAAATCTCAACACATCATCTCCCCTTTTTAGTTCTTAATTCTAAGTAAAATAGCAGATCATTCTGCGACCACTGATTTTACTATCTAAAAAGAACACCTCTGAGTAAGAGAGGTGCTCTTATACTATCTTATTGTCTCTAAATCCAATTTAAAATGTTCTTTTAGCAGTTCATTGTAATGGTCATCATCCTCTATTTCTAGTATGGATGTTTTATTATCTTTTTCTACCTTAAAATGATCGTCTGTTAAAGTGATACGTCCTTCTTTTGTAGGCATAGTACATACTTTTTTGTTAACAAAAAGAGACTCTGAAAACGTAGATGTAAAGTGATGAGACATAAGAAAATCCGCTGGACTACATTCTTCTAAATCAAAGGCATATATATACACAAACTCATCTTCCACTTTTCTTTGCAATACATATCCATACTTTTCAACTTCTATAATTCGAAAAGTATCATAGAACTGTTCTTGTTCTTTTCCTGGCTCTATGAGTATAGGAGCAACCAAGCCGTTGTTTCCATAACCTACATCTAATAGATATTTTTCATCACCTATTTCTACACACAAAACTTGATGAGTTTTTGCTTTATAAGTTATTCCGTTATCTATTGTAATACGTGCTAATAAATTTGATACTTTAAAACCCAATCCTTTTAGGATAATAGACAACAAGCCATTCATTTCAAAACAGTATCCGCCTCTTTTATTGGCTACAATTTTTTTGTATAAAGATTCCCTGTCCAAATAAACTGGTTTCTTAAAATAAACGTCTAGATTTTCAAAAGGAATACTTAGAGCATGAGCCATGTGTATATTATATAAAGTTTCTTTGGATACATCTAAACTCCCCTTGTAATTAATTCTTTCAAGATACCCTTCAATATTAAAACAATCTTTTGACATAGTCATTTCCCCTTTAAGTGTAGTCATAGCTTCCTCACTTTTTATTATTATATAAAATTAGTCAGATTACAATATCTAATTGCACATAATTTCTCTTTTTACAATATTTTTTTAATTTGTCTCATAAAAATATTGTCTGATTTTATAAGCAAATAATACATTTAAACTTTCTATGGGGTTATACTATTTATAAACAAATAAAGGAGTCTATTATGTTTAAATACACTTTTGAACGGGATGCTGATATAAAAGTATTGACTTCATTTAATATGAATTACGATAAAAAAGAAGTTACAAATGGTCAACATTATAAAAGGTATTACTACACCTATCCAAATGGCCTGACAGTAGAAATGATTGAGTATCCAAATAAGACCGTATTAAAATCCAATAGAGAATTTGTAGAAAATGGTGATGGTACCTTTGATATACTTATTTAAAGTGCCTGCGGTAATTTAAGAGGTGATCGGTTAATAAAAGCATTTTGGGCTTTATAACGGAACGACGGGGTGTCATTCCATCTACATTATTTCGCTTAGAGGCGAGGTTTGCGTTCCTTTAATAGTCACTTGGTAGGAATCCTTCGCTGTACTCAGAATGACAATAGCAGGAACTAGAGTCTTGACTCGCCCGAGGGCGAGTATGTTTTTCCTGACCACCTTAAAATCACTTAACCAATTTCGAAATCGCTTTAAATTCTGGTGTCCCAGAGACCTTTAACATATCAAATAGCAAAGTCTCCGTATTGCTTATAACAGCTCCCATATCTTTCATTAATTCTAAGCCATTTTGTTTGTTCTTCAGGGTTCTAGAGCTTACTGCATCGCTAGCCACAAATACAGAATAGCCGTGATTTAATAAGTCCCTCGTTGTTTGATATACGCAAACATGTGTCTCTACACCTGTAATAATCACTTGTTTTCTCTTTGTTTTTTCTATGTATTCCATGACCTCACTAGTGCAACAAATATAGCATATCTTTTCAAATATAGGATCATCTTCTGTGAGCGTATTTATTTCGCCTATCGTTTTGCCTAAACCTTTAGGGTACTGCTCTGTTACAAATACGGGCACTTCTAAAACCTTTGCTCCAGATATAAGAATTTTACTCTTATTCACTAACGCTTCTTTCTCAAGTATTGCTGGCATCAATTTTTCTTGAATATCAATGACTAATACAATTGCATCCTCTTTATTTAGATAAAATTTATCCATTTTTACTCCTCCATTCCCCTTCTTTAAAAGAGTATTTATTGACTCTAGTATAACATTTTTTAGTAAGAGTTTGTACAGAGACTTACTTTATTACAAAGACCATAATTATATTTTTCTATATAATAAAAATATAATTTTTTCGTATAAATAGGGAATAGTAAATTTATCAAGAATTTAATATTATTGATAAACTATATTTAGGAGGTTTTTATGTGAAAAAGAAATTTTTATTATTAATAACTATGGCTTGTTTCATCTTTAGTTTTTCTGCTTGTACAGCAGACGAGGATCCTGTTGAAGAACAAAACCAACCCATCGAAGAACAACAAGTGGATCCTGGTAATGACGGAGATATCAATGACGATAATCTAGAAAATGACGTTATCGACGATGTAGATGACGTTGGGGATGAAATAAAAGATGATGCAGAAAATGCTGGGGATGAAGTAGAAGACACTGTAACTGATGACGACAACGCAAACAAGTAGAAGAGTGTTTTAGGACTTTAGAAGATCCTTTATGAAAGGGAGACACATTTATAAATGTGTCTCCCTTTGTCATAATTTCTAAGTACCATATAAAAGCCTTTAATCACCTTCGGTGACGTAGTAACTTACGGCTTAGAATCAAAAAAGAAGCCATTTGCTTCTTTTTTAATTACTTTGCTTTAAATAAGCAAATCTCTTTTTGTGAATAATATATGGGAGAGAATATAACACAATACTATCCACCCTACTAAAATGAGTATTCCTGTGACGGCCGTAAGATTCGGGTCGCTTAAATAAGCAGATATATCTCCTGTAATGATTTCTCCTATGGATGAATAGGTGGTAAAAACAAGTTTAGACAAACCATAAAAGCTCGATATCTGAAATACAATTGTTGTCGCAATAAGGGATACTACACTTGCACCCATAGAAACCATGCTACTCTTTACAATAGAGGATATCATAAAGACAAAGGATGTAACCGTCAAAATAAATAGCCCTTGGTATCCTAATAACATGAGAGTATATTGCCAAATAGGAACAATTTTCCAGCTACCGTCAATTAATTCTAATGGATGAGTTCCATCTTCAAGCAGTACGGAAAGATCCCAATCAAAGGCCTTGCCTATAGCCGTTGGATAATTTGCATCACCGAAGCCAAATAACGAACCAACTAAGATAAAGGACAAAAATTCAATTAATATAATCAATCCTACTGCCGCAATGGAAACAGCAAAAAACTTAGATAAAAGAACTTTTCTCCTAGACACTGGCTGAGCTAAGAGCAATTTCATAGTCGGTGGTGTCCATTCACCCGAAACCATATCTGCTGCAAAAACGGCAATGCCAATTGCCAAAAACACTTGACCAAGTTGCAAAACTAATTCATTAATATAAATAAATGCATTAAAATCATAATTTTCTTGTGGCTTGATTTCCTTGTCTTGTAAGTATTCCAATTGCTCTAATTCTAGTTTCGCAGAAGCTAAATCTCCAGATGAATAAATCACTTTATTTTCTTCAATTATTTTTTCATATTCTGAGATATCTTGTTCTAATATTTCTTTCCAAGATAGATTTTCATCTACTCTTGTCTTTAGCATCTTTAGTTCTTCTTCCATCATTTTAATATCGTTTTGGATTCGGTCCTGATACAGTTTTGCTTCATCCGCATCGTTTTTTATTTCGTCTGGAATATTCTCCATGTCCTTCTCTAAATATGCTATATTGTCTTCTAGATTTTGAATTTGAAATTCTGGTTTACTGTATTGTTCCATATAATAAGCGTTTTGCTTAATGCCGTAACACAAAAATACTGTTAGCAAGATAAATCCCACGATAACAACTAGAGTCTTTTTTCGCTTAAAGAGTTTGTACAGCTCTTGTCGTATGAGAATAGCCATATTATTTTCCCCCTTCTACTAATTCCATATACCTTTGTTCTAAACTATTTTGTTTTTGATAGATCTGGTATATGTCTACATTTTGCTCTACTAAGGCTCTGATGATTTTTGGAGTGCTTCCCTTTTCTATTACAGCACAGTACTCTGTACCCTTTTGCACTACATTTGAAACTTCTCCAACACTATCTAATATATTTTTTATAGAACTTACTGGACTTGCTACAATTGCAATTTGTTCGTATCCCTGTTGGACGTTTCCGTTAATTAAGTCTTCCATGCTCTTGATCTCTCCATGATTGATAAAAGCTACTCTAGTACACAATTGTTGTACCTCGCTAAGTATATGAGAAGAAATAAATACAGAGGTTTTTAGTTCCTTTACAGCATTTTTTACAATATTTCGAAAATCGATGATTCCAGATGGATCTAATCCATTAGTAGGTTCATCTAAAATAAGCAGTTTTGGTTTTCCCAAAAGAGCACAAGCTAGGCCTAACCTCTGTTTCATGCCTAAAGAATACTTTCCTACCTTATCATCTATTCGATTTGATAAATCTACTAACTCTACCACATCCAATATATCTTGTTTCGGTATTTTTCGAATTTCGGCAATCATCTTTAAATTCGCCATACCAGATAAGTAATTGTACATTTCTGGATTTTCCACCACTGCTCCTAGCTTAGCTCTGGCTCTGTTGCCATCCTTTAAAATGTCAGCTCCATTAATAGAAATACTACCTTTGTCCGGCCGAATAAGTCCTACAATCATCTTTATCGTCGTCGTCTTACCTGCCCCATTAGGTCCTAAAAAGCCAAAGATTTCTCCTTCTTCTACAGAAAAATCAATTCCTTTGATGATTTCTCTTTTACCTAAAGACTTATAAACATTATTTACTCCAAGAACACTCATACTTCCCCTCCTCTTTGTATAATCAAGTATACTATGTTTATTTTAAATACTTATTACAGAATTCTTACAAGAATCTTAAATTAGAAATAATTGAACAGTAGTTGAACAATGGTTAATCGATTGTTTAAAACATTTTCTCACCTATAGGCGAGTTAGCTTGACCCAAGTTACTGTTTTCAGTCACTCCCAGAATCTTACTACGAAGAATCTCTACAATCTAACAACGAATCGAAATTATCTCGATGTTTTTCTTACATACTTTACAAGTACAGATTCTTCACTGCACTCAGAATTAACTTACGTTTCAAAAGCTCCAGTGGAGCCTTTGAAACGTAAGTTAATTCTGTATTTTGCATTCTAAACCCTATATTGCCTTAAACGTTCCTCTTTCACCAAATAAAAAAGGTGACCAGATAAACTCTAGCCACCTTAAATATTTGCTCTTCAAATTTCCTTTTTTATTCCCAGTCGTAGATCACTCCCACTCTACATTTCATATCTTTAACTATATGGTAAAGCTTTCAAATTAGCCATTATTTTACCGTTCATTTATGTTCTATCCGTCTAGTTTAGATGTATTTCAACTTAACTTTACCCGTTCCAGTCCCAGTTCCGATTCCGTTTGTGAATCCTCTATCATTAATATTTCTTTTTTCTAGCTAATATAATTAAAAAATATAATGCTATAGTCCCTTCGTAAATTTTATAAAATTATCAAAAGCACTTTTATTTTTCAACAATTCCACTACTTCTGGAGTTATAATTTCTGTCATATTTGTATTATTTGAGATTGTTTTGCTAAGAATAAGATTTCTTAACAACTCAGTTAATGGTTCACCAATAGCCGATTTGAAATCAAATCCTAATAACTGCAATATTTTTAAAGTTTCAGTAGATAAAATTGGATGTAAAATTTTCATTAAGGACTGAATTTCTTCTATTTTCAAAGTATTTTCATCATCAATTGTTTTAAAACCCATTAATGTAATAAATAACTCATTAAGGACTGGGATTAAATTTTCTGTAATATATACTAGGTCATCTTCTGATATTTTCCTCATTATAAACTCTTCTTCATATGCTCTGGATACTTGAACCAAATCATTTTTATCTTTTATTAAATCATTAATTATTTCTTCTAGGACATTTATTGTTTCTTTATCATCTTTTTTTGCTTTGACTGCAGATACTTTATTAATTATAGTCTCTGTAGTGTTTCTAATCGCAATTTCTGTTAATTTGGCACCTAACAATATAGCTTGATTTTCTAAATTATTCATTTTTGCCCCCTGACCAATTAATAATTTTAAATTCATCCTAATCAAATTTTCGTAAAGATTTTAAGTTTGGTTATGAATGACTTTCTTGACAGTATTCCCTTACAACATCTAACCAATTTTCATACCAATACCATTGTTTGGCTACATACACTCCATAATTATACCTAGGATTTCTTGCGTCTTTATTTTGCCAAAGTTGAGTATGATAGTGCATAGAAAACTTTTCATACCCTTCGTCATTCATTCTTTTTACAATTTGTGATGGTAAATATTTAGGTTTTTCAACACCCCGAATTAGTACTTTTTCTACATTTTTTGCATTTTCACTACCAGCTTTTATAAATTCTACAGCTTTATCAGCTTGATTAGCTCTATTTACCGAAATAGGAACATATACAACTCTGTACGCATACGACTGTAATTTTAATTCTTCATCTGATAATCCTGCTTCAAATTCTGTTACAAATTTGATGATATTAGAATATTTTAGATTATCAGCTTCTTTTCTCAACTGTTGTTCTTGTAAAGGATTTAATGGTGTTAGCTGAATAGCTAGGCTAAGCTGTGATTGAATGCTATGTTTTTCTCCAAATAACTTTACCAATTCTCTATTATAGTTTAATGAGCAAGCCTGGAGTTTCGCTCCAATATAATCATCAATTTTATCTGTTCTTTGATGCTCAATTTCATGTCTAATCCCGATTAAAAACTTTAAATTTAAAATCGTTCCCTTATCTAAAGGACATTCTTTATCATTTAAGCATCTTTCTAAGTCCCAATATTTATATGCTTTATGCTTAGTCCTATCATAGCTTTTTCTTTTACCTTGCATTTTATAATACCTATAATCTACATTTATGCTACGGTAATAGGCATGCATTAAATACGTCCAAGAAATTACAGATGTGACAATGAAAATTTCAGATTTAAATTTTATTAGAGGGTTATTATATATTTGTATTGCAGACATCATTGCTTCTTTTGATTTTTCTATCAATTCATTTTTAATAGACCAGACCATATTTTCACCTCTTACTCAGACACTTAAATATCATCTCTTCATAAAATATCATAAGCTCCTTACCATCATAGGGTTTTTTAAATAATAATATCCTCCAACTCTTGCTTTATAAAAAAGTCCCCTTAAAATTTATTGCATTATACATCTTACATAGCCTCGAACTACTCTCCATTCAAAGTTTCCATCAAAGCCTGAAAACTCTCTAATCCAGCCTCTATATTTTCTATTATTTCATTAGCTAAAATATCTGGATCTGGCAAGTTTTCTAAATCAGTTAGGCTGTCATCCTTAAGCCAAAATATATCCAAACTTGTCTTGTCTCTTTCAATGATTTCATCATAGCTGTATTTTCTCCATCTTCCTTCTGGATTTTCTTCTGACCATGTTTCCCGCCTATCATGTCTATTCGATGGATTGTAGCATTTTATAAAGTCTTCTAAATCTTCAAATTGCATTGGTTTTTTCTTTAAAGTATGGTGGACGTTGGTCCTATAGTCATAAAACCATACTTCTTTTGTCCAAGGGTCTCTTGCTCCCGGCTTATTGTCAAAGAAGAGTACATTAGCCTTAACACCTGGTCTATAAAATATCCCTGTTGGCAACCTTAGTATCGTGTGAAGATCTGTAGTTTTAAGAAATTCCTTTCTAACTGTTTCTCCCGCTCCACCTTCAAATAATACATTGTCAGGAAGAACCACTGCAGATTGTCCATTTTCTTTTAACAATGTCCTAATATGCTGTAAAAAATTTAATTGTTTATTTGATGTAGTCACCCAAAAGTCCTGTCTATTGTAAACTAAATCTTCTTTAACTTGCTCACCCTCTTCATTGGTAATAGTCATAGAAGATTTCTTCCCAAAAGGTGGATTAGCCAGAACATAATCATATCTATTTCCTTCATCTGCTATTAAGGCATCTGCGGAAGAAATAAAACTTTTACCATCAATTTCACCTATATTATGTAAAAACATATTCATCAAGCAAAGGCGCCTAGTATTGGCTACAATTTCATTACCATAGAAGGTTTTATTTTTTAAAAACTCTTTTTCATCCCTATTTAAATTATGAGCTTGACTAATATAATCGTAGGATGCTAGAAAAAATCCTCCTGTCCCACATGCTGGATCTATTATAGTTTTCTTTGGTTCAGGCTGAACACAGGCAACCATGGCCTTAATAAGAGATCTAGGGGTAAAATACTGTCCTGCACCACTTTTTGTATCTTCTGCATTTTTTTCTAAGAGTCCTTCATAAATCTTCCCTTTTAAGTCTGATCCCATCATGCCCCAGTCTTCTTTATCTATCATTTCTATAATCCTATAAAGTTTAGCAGGGTCTTGAATTTTATTTTGAGACTTGGTAAAAATTTGTCCTAGAATTCCTTTAGCATTAGCCAATTCTTTTAAAGTTTTATTATAGTGGTCCTCAAGTTCAGCACCACGTTTCTTTCTTAATTCACTCCAATCATATTCTTCTGGAATGTTTATTTCTCTAAAATAAGGAGGTTTGGAAAATTCATCTGCCATTTTTAAAAAAAGCAAATAAGTTAGTTGTTCTAAATAATCACCATATCCAACCCCATCATCTCTTAATATATTAGCAAAACTCCATACTTTTGATACTATATTAGATTCATTTACCATTATTACTTTGCCTCCTTAGTAGCTTCTTTGATTCTTTTTAGTAATTTCTCGGCTGGTTCCCAATCATCTTCTTGTTTGCAAGCTTCTAACTTTTCTTTAGAAAGCAATTTACCTTCAAAGGCTTTTTTCAAAATGCTATGACGTAGAGCTTCAGCTTTTTCAAAAGCTTCCTCTATATTAGCTTCTATATTTTCACAAACTGATAGACGAGATTCTATTTCTTTTATAATTTCTTCTTGTTCGTCTATCAAAGGCAGAGGAGTTGGTAACATCCTTAAGCCACCTAAAGATATAAATTTTTGCGTTGTACCTCTTATTAATTCTTTATCAGACATTATCTTTTTGGAAAACCAGCTTGATAAGTAATAATACAAATACCTCGATTTAATTAATGTTTCATTTTTCTTAAATAATCCTACATTCTTTATGCTAAATATATTATCTTCTTTTACTATTACGGGGCTACCTATGGTGCCTATCATTCCAAAAAGTATATCTTTTTCTTCTACTTTAGACCTTTTGCTAATTTCCCTATGATCAGATATAGATATATAACTTACATTTTCTAAATCAATATCCCCATCTTTTAAGTTTTTAGATGTTACTAATGGAATCCCTGTTTTTTCATACTTCGGAGTATCGTGTGTTCCATCCCTTACAGACTGACAAACCTTATGCGCCTCGACCCACAACCAACCAAAGGGTATTTCAGGCAATTCATCAAATGAGACAGTAGGTAGGCGCCTAGGTATATCCTGCCCTTTTTTATTTAAAATAAATTCATTGATATCCTTTTTTATTTTCTCTAAGTATTTTATAGAATAATTGTTTTCTTTTCTCCACTCTTTTGTTAATTTTCCTTCAAATGCTGCTTTCAGCACAGCTTGTCTATATACTTCTAGCTGCTTCTTTGCTTTATTAAGACTATCTATTCCACTATCTAATTCAGAAAATAATTCTTCAATTTTAGCTACAATAGCTCTTTGTTCTGGTAAAGGGGCTATTGAAATATTTAGTTTTGAAAATATTGAAATCCAATATCTCTTATGTGTATCTACATTATACCTAATTGTTTGCATATAATAATAAACATATTTAACATTTACTTCGTCTGATGTTGGCACCAATATTTTCATAGCTGATGACTTGACTTTAAATTTGAAATTTACATATTTAGTTGCTGTTGTAAAATCATCAAAAATTATAACTGGAAGTTCTGTAAATATATTATTCTCTTCATTAGTATAACCTAAAATAAAAGTCTTTCCTGCAGTCAATACTGGTGTCTTATAAGTATCATTATAAGCTGTCGAATCAACTATATAATTAGTAGGTTGAACATAATTAAGCAAGTCTTCTAATTTTCCTTCCGTCCAATATTCTTTTATCATGCTATCAATACCTCATTTAACTCATTTATTATTTGCAACATATTATCTCCAAATAATTTATACATTTTTCCTCTGCCTCCCTGACCATCAAATGGATGGTAATCTAAGTCGTCAACTTCAATATGAAAACTAGTGGCTATATGATCTTTAATCATCCTCAACCATTCCATTTGTTCTTCAGTATATTTTAATGGTCCTGCCTGTTTCCCAAAAACCCATCTTTGAAAATTTCTATCTACAATTCTATTATAAGGAGTAAGTTTTTCATCTATACCTGAAACTCTCCTTACTAAAGAAACAAGAGCCACTAATTCATTTATGGGACTGGATTCCTTTACATCTTCTAATTGACTATAAGCATCCCATACATAATGCGGTGCAAGTAGGGGCTTTTCAGTTTTTAGCTTTTTAAATAAGTCTTTTATCATCTTAAAAGTCAATTCTTTCAGTCTATAAGGTTGATTATAAAAGATACTTAAAGCAATAATTTCATCCTTGTTTTCTTCTATATAGTCCTCAAAACTTTTTACAAGTTCTTTAGCCTTTTCCTTTGTAAAGCTATCGAATTCTGCTCTCAACACTCTATCTTGGTTTATATTATCAATAATCTGTTCATGTAGCTTTCTTACATTCTCAATATATTCATTTAGCTCTCCAGTGAAAACCTTGGCTGCATTTGTTGCTAGTTGACTCTCTGCTTTCTTTCTACACTCTTCTTCTTTTAAAGGTGTTCTTTTCGACTCAGGAATCTCACTTACTAATTCAATAGTTCTGCTTTCAATTAAATCTGGGTTATAAGCATTTAATAGATTCTTAGTCATATCTTTTAGGTCTTGTCCACCACTTATTTCTTTTAATCTATCTTTTTCATCTTCTGTAATTTGCTTGTCTAAGCGAATCAACCTATTTGCTAAGGAAGTGAATAGATCTTCATCCTGGGCACCCATAGCTACTGCACCCAATAAGTCTTTTAAGGCTACACTTCTCTTTCTTTCCAAAGGCCTACTATCAGTCTTTCGTGATTTTGTAACACCTACAGCATCTACAATAATAAAGTGTGTCTTAGTATATTTAGCTGCCCTAGTTACCTTTTTTAAATCATCAAAACTAATGGTACGAGTTCCTCTTCCTTTCATTTGCTCAAAATAATTAGAGCTTTTTACATCTCTCATAAAAAGCAAAACTTCCAACGGTTTTACATCTGTTCCTGTTGCTATCATATCTACAGTTACTGCTATTCTTGGATTCCAGGAGTTTCTAAATCTATTTAGGACTGACTTAGGGTCCTCGTCAGTCTTGTATGTTACCTTCTTGCAAAACTCATTGCCTTCATTAAATTCTACTCTTATAGTATCTATAATATCATCTGCATGACTATCAGTTTTTGCAAATACAAGAGTTTTTGGTACCTCAAAATCTCCATTTTCATAATAACGATCAGGAAAAATTGTAGGCAAGGCTTCCTTATATGCTTTGATAATATTCCTAATTTGACTTTTACTAACTACCTTTTTATCTAAGTCCTTAGATGTATATTCAAGATCCTCGTCTAACTGTTCCCATCTCATTTTTCGCGTTAGTCTTTCTCTTTTATCAACAAACTCTTTGGCTTTTAGTTTAGCTCCAGCTTGGGTTATTTCAGTTTCTATTGTAAAAACATCATAGGGAACATTGACACCATCAATAACAGATTCTTCATAAGTATATTCACTTACTACATTTTCATTGAAGAAACCAAAAGTTCTTTTATCTGGTGTAGCTGTAAGACCAATTAAAAAAGAATCATAATAATCTAATACTTGTTTCCATAAATTATAGATTGATCTATGACATTCATCTATAATAACAAAATCAAATTGTTCTATAGGATTTACCTTTGAGTATTCAACTGGCATGGGATCTTTCTTCCTCCATTGCCAACTACTTTCATTAGGATTTTCCTCCTCAGAAGACTCTTCAAGCTCTTCACCCTTTAAAATTGAATATAATCTTTGAATAGTAGAAATACAAACTTGACTATCCTGGGCTATGTAGCTAGATGTTAGTCTTTGAACATTATATAGCTCTGTAAACTTTCTGTTATCATCTTTAGGCTGATATTTTATAAATTCTTGTTCAGCTTGCTCACCTAAGTTTTTAGTATCTACAACAAAAAGTATTCTTTTAGCATTTGCAAACTTCAATAGTCTATACACAAAAGTGCAGGCAGTATATGTCTTTCCAGCACCTGTAGCCATTTGAATCAAGGCTCTTGGTTTATTGTTTTTAAAGGATATCTCTAGTTTTTTTATAGCTTTTATTTGCGCAGGTCTTAACCCTTCCTCATCTAAAGTAGGCATATCCTGCAATCGAGCTCTTAGGGTTTTTTCTTCCTCAAACCATTCTAATAGAGTTGATGGTTGATGAAAGTAGAAAACAGGCCGTGAACGAGGTTTAGGGTCTCTATAGTCAGTAAACCTTGTCAAAACCCCTGTACTTTCATATACAAAAGGTAAAGGCTCCTTGTTTAGATTATACTTTAGTTTTGCTTGTGCATAACCATATGCTTGGTCCTCAGCAACTGTTAATCTTTGTCCTTCTTCCTCTTTTTTAGCTTCTATTACCCCCAGAGGTTTTCTATCAACAAATAAAACATAGTCAGCAGGTCCTACATCTGTTTGATATTCTCTTACAGCAACACCCCTGCTTTCTGATAAATTAACTTTGTTCTTATCTTGAACACTCCAACCAGCATTTTGTAACATAAGATCAATCTTATCTCTAGATCTTTGTTCTGGACTTTGATTTACCATGACTTCACCCCTTTATTCCCTCACGTACTCCATAATATCCGCTATCTCACAGTCTAAAACATAACAAATTTTTGCTATTGTAGTTAAATCCACTCGCTTAACTTTATTATTACAGTATGAATTAAGTTGGGTCCTTTGAAGGCTTGCTTCCTTTTCTAATTTGTTTTTGCTTATGTTTTTATCTTCTAAAACCTGTTCAATTTTAAAAATCACTCTTCCAAAATCTTGCATCTTTTATCTCCTTTTGATATTTAAAGATAAGTTTATTTCTTCCTATTTTAAAATCATTATTAAAACAATTATATCAGACTTGCATTCTTTTTACACCTGTAAGAAGTTTTAAATATATTTTCTCAGCAAGATATCCTGTATCTTTAATATTTCTCTTGATATATCATCATTTTCTTTTTTAAGATCCTCAATATCTTCTCTGTAGATTATTCCTGTAGTATTTACCCTCTTTGCAATTTGATTAAGATTGTTTGCATTCCTCCCAATAAGGGTCTGCATCTTCCTAAAAACATTCATATCTATTACAAATATAGGAGCTTCAAGAACTCTTTTCCTTATAAAATGTCCCATTGATTTTGATTTACTAAGTTCAAGTTTTTTCTTAAAAATTTCTTTTTCTTCCTTGGTTAATTTAATTTCTATCCTTTCATTTCTGTATCTATTAGCCATAGTATTCTTCCTTTCTATAATATTTTTAACTAGGGTCTTAGGGGGAACCCCTAAATCATTCCGATAGGAACAAGTAGAAAATTTTATATGTAAAAGTAAGCCCAACAGGACTTACTTTTACAATTTTCTCGTAGCTGTCCGTACAGCTACTGTGCTTGCTACTAAAGTTTTAATAGACACAGGAGATTTGTAACTGTAACCTACTATTTCAAAAGTCCTCAAATAAGGCATTGATTCTTATTTTGATTCCTACAAGCCTTGATATTACTAGACTTCCATTTCTACCAGCCTAATTCTAAGGGTTTTAAAATCTCGGTTACAAGTTACATAGTTACAAAGTTACAATTTCTCTTTCTTATTCTCTCCTGTGTCCATTTTTATTTGCTCTGCCTCTTGCCATTCTTTTGGTAAATCATCATTATCAACTTCTATAAAATCATTTTCTATCTTTTCTTCCTTCTCATAATAAAGTTTTACTGGGATAGATACTCCACTAGGAGAAATTCTCTTAGTCTTCGATGACCTGATTGCCTTCCATTCTGGAAAATAATTATCCATGATTTCAGAAAAGGATTTTGATTTGATATGATAACCTTGCATGGATAATTCCTTAAAGCAAGTTATATTTGGTTCTTGTGTTTTTGCTTTATATTCTTCTAAGAAGTAGCGAATATCTTCAACATCTGGATTAAGATACTTAAACTTTTCTTGTTCCTGGTAAAGATCATTAAGAAGCTCTTTTGGTATGGTCCAGGAATGTTTCTTCTCTTTGTAGAGTTTATATCCATAGGCCAAGGCCTGGTTGAAATTTTCTCTAATAGAATCTAAATAATCTTTTTCTGATTGATTTCCTTGATAATCCTTGTCAGGGTAAATAGCCTTCTTTCTATTTTCCTTATGACATTCTACAGGTAAATATCTTCTCTCTCCTGTATGGTCATTTAAAAAAGTTCTTTCATTTAATGTACCAATTAAAATACAAGTCCTAGGAACATCAGTTGAAAACTTTTCATAGGGGATTCTTATCCTATCACTTAGTTTAGATAAAAATGATTTTGCTTCATTAGCTGATTTTGCATTTCTTAAGGCTACAAATTCTTCAATTTCTACTACAGTCTTTCCCATTAAGTTCATAACAGCATCTTTACCTTGAATATTTTCAATGGTACAAAACCAATCATCTCTAATAGCCAAATATCTAGCAAAAGTAGACTTTCCTATTCCTTGTCCACCTACTAAAACCATCATTTCATCAAACTTAGATCCTGGCTCAAAGACTCTTTTAATTAAACCTAAAATCATATGCTCCATAATCCAGGCATTAAGTTCTGTATCTTCAGCTCCTAGATATATTGGTAAGAGTTTAGCTATTGCATTTCTATCTCCCTTCCAAGTGAGGTTTTTTAGATATTGTTCTGGTGGACTTATTTCATACTGATTAGCAACAAAGCGAACTGCATCCCACATTTTATTAGCATTGTAATTAAGCCCAAAATGTTTTTCTATTTCAAGTCCTATCCTATTGTTCAGTGAGTCATCCCATAGTCTAATTTGGTTTGTTTTTATACTTTTTTCCCCTATAATTTTACCTTGAAATTTAATCTCATTGGTAAATTTATCATAGAAGATTTGTCCTTCATATATTTTCTTAGCCTTACAATATTTTGGATTAAGAAGTACTGTGACAATATTTCCTGTAATCTGCTTTACATTACCTTTTACTGTTTTCTGTAAATCCATTAAAGAATAGGACTGGTCTATTTCAGGAAAGGCTATTTTAAACTCTTTCATAGGCCCTAGTCCTTTTCTTGTATTGAAAATGTCTGCTCCAGTCAAAGGCTACAAAATTTCCAAGACCTAAGACTTTTTCTATAGTCTTTTTTACATAATCAAGATACTTTCTATCATCCCTTCTTTTCTCATTGGTTGCTAGGCGATTTAAAGGAGTCATTAAAAATAGCTCTTTCATTAAGTTAGGATTTCCATCTGTATAGTTTCTAGCAAGTACTAGAAAGGTAAAGTCATCCCTGCTATGGTCACCTGTTAGACTAGCTCCTGAGATAAGCATACTTGCCTTTCTATTGGTTCTTTCCATGGTGGTTAGTATTTCATCTAGGCTTAGGTCATCTAGTCTAGAAAACTTGTTTAAAGGCTCATACTTGTATTCTCTGATTTGTTTTAAGGTGGATTCTTTCTCCTGTGTCCATTTCTTGTAAAGCTTACTTAATTCATCTTCTTTGTCTAAAAGTTTATTACTTCTAGGAAAGAAGGATCCACCTCCTATATTTCCTGTAAGAGCTATATATCTATTTTTCTTGTATATCTCAATTCCCTGACTTGATAGATTGAGGTTGCCTGGTATTGTTCCCTTTGCAAAGATATGGATTCCCTTGCCTGATTGAGATAATTCCATATATGTTCCTGTAAAACTCTCTATAATTTCTTTTGCCATAGGAGTTAGCTTTCCACCTTGAATCGCATGGTCTAGGTCTATACAGATATTCCTATCTTCCTCCACTAGAACAAATCCTAGAGGTCTATTCTTAGTCTTAGCTTCATTGAAATCTATCCACCGTTCTGGATGATTCCAATCATTAGCTTTTCCATCAATTAAGGAAAAGGGAAGCTTGGCTACTTTGCCATTTAATTCTTCCTTTCTCCAACCTACAAATCTTTTCATTTTTTTCATTTCTTCTGGTAGATATTTATATTTTTCCATTCATTTTACCTCCTTATGCTGTTCAAAACAGACCCCATATGGTAAAATGAATTTGGTAGAAACATTCCACATGGGGTGTGCCTTTGGCCTTTGTGCTAAAGGCTTTTTTCTTTTTTGATTTCATAGTAAATTTCTATTAAAAATCTTAAAATCTCTTGGTCATCCTCTTCTAATCTTCCATATTTCTTTACAACTTTTGCTAGTCTAAATATTTCTAGAGCAAATTTATCTTCAAGTCTATAATCTGCTTTAATGGACACAGGAGGAGATGTTAATGCACTTATAATATAATCTTGCTTAGTAAGGCCACTTATTTCTACTTTTCTATCTAATAACTCAGCTTCTTCCCCTGTTGCCCTAAAAGAAATTATCTTATTTCTCTTTCTTTTAACTTGTTTTTTTATTTCCTTACTCATCTTCATCCTCCAATAATTTTTCCCATTCATCATCTAAGTTTTCTTTTCTTATATTAGATAAGGAAATGGCCATATCATTTTGCTTGCTTGGGAATAAATGAGCATATCTGTAGGTTATATCAATAGATTCATGTCCTAATCTGTCTGCTATGGCTATTGCCGAATAACCTAATTCAATTAATAAAGATACATGGGAATGTCTTAAGTCATGAACTCTAATTCTCTTAACCCCAGCTTTTGTACTTCCCCTAGTCATTTCATGGTGTAGATAAGACTTGGTGATTGGAAATAATAGTTGATTGTCTTTTAGCTTGTATATACCAGCCATGTATTTTTCTATTTCATCTGATAAAAAATCTGGCATTACAACAGTCCTTATGCTTTTCTTGGTCTTAGGTTCTGTTATAATATTTTCACCATCTATTCTTTGTAAAGATTGATTTATCCTAATAGTATTATTGGTAAGATTAAATTTTTCCTTTGTTAAAGCGAGCAATTCACCAGTTCTTAATCCACACCAATATAGAATCTCAAAAGCATAGAATGATAAGGGCTTGTCCTTTACTTCTTCTATAAATTTTCCATATTCGGCTTCAGTCCAAAATTTCATTTCTGAAGCTTCTTTTTCTCCCATAGAACCAACATCCCTTGCAACATTAGATTTTAGGTTATAGTACTTGCAGGCATAATTTAGGACACTACTTAATTGAGCATGTATTGTTCTTAAGTAGGTCTGGGAATATTTTTTGCCTTTATCATCTTCCTCTTTCATTAATATATTTTGCCATTTAACTATTGTCATTTTAGTAATTTCATTAACTTGAAGATATCCTATATAGGGAATGACCTTTGTCCTTATTATTTGTTCCTTAGTTCTCCAGGTGTTTTCTCTTAATCTTGGTCGCATATCCTTTCCATATACTTGAAAAAATTCAGCAAATGTCATATCAAGATTTCCAGCTTGCTCTCTTAAAAAATCTTCTTCCCATTTCAGAGCTTCTTTTTTTGTCTTAAATCCTCTTTTCTTCCTATTAATTTTCTCACCTCTCCAATTGGTGTAGGTGAATTTGGTAAACCAGGTGCCATTTCCACTTTCATCCCTATAAGCTCCCACTACTAGGCCTCCTTTCTTTCTTGATAGCAATACTTGTCTAAGAAATATTGTCTATTAATTTTGCCTCTTTGAACCCTATAGCCTAATTCAACTAGTTCTCCATTCATTTCATTTATTATTTGATAGGCCGTAGTTCTGCTAACTTCTAAAAAATCCTGTACTTCCTTTGCATTCATAAAAATCTTATTCATTTTTTTCTTCCCCCTTATGTTTTTATTTATAAGCTTCTCATCAATGAATAAGCGACGAGCATCAATTTGGTTTCCTTATAATTTATAGCACAATTTCGTGCTATTTAATCATATAATATCAGCACGTTTCCGTGTTGTCAAGATTAATTTTAAATTATTTTTATTTATTGTTCTTATTACAAGAGATTTCAATGGATTTATAATCGTTCACTTTTGTTGCTATAAATGATATCTTGTGATAAAATAAATTAAAATACTACCAAGAGGAGTTTAAAATGATTTCAGGTGAAAAGCTAAAAAAGTTAAGATTACTTAGAGAATTGACACAAAAGGAATTAGCAATAAAATCAGGCCTTACAGATTCTGCTATAAGAAATTATGAATTGGGTTATCGTTCGCCTAATAAGGATCAATTAATAAAAATAGCCCAAGTTTTAGACTGTGATGTATCTGCCTTAATTGACCATACTCCTATTTCTAATTTTGAATTTATGCAAATTCTTTTTGATTATGAAGAGGATTTAAAAATCAGACCACTAATAGAAGATTCTACAATAGGAGTGCTTTCTCATGATATGACTTTCAATGATTTTCTAATTGAGTGGGATGAAATGAGGAAAAAGCACTATAACGGAGAAATAACAGATGAGGAATTTGAGGATTGGAAGTTATCCTATCCTAAAAAGTCCAGATTTAAAAAGTAATTCTTAAACTATAAATATATAAGCTCATTTTAAACTGGTCGAAATCGACTAGTTTATAAATAATTCAATACTAAGTATATAATCCAATTTTAACCCCATTGAATTCGATAGGTTTAAAGTGTTTCATAAGCAAATTCATAACCCAAGTTTTAACCGTGTCGAATTCGATGCCTTTAGAAATCTGTTTAGATTTCTAAATAAATATACACACAAAAACACCATAGAATCTTATCCAGATCTCTATGGTGTTTCTATTTGTAATCCACTTGGCACTATTTATGAAGTTATTCCAAAAAACTTTTTTACCCAATTTCGTTCCAGTTGAGAATTTCAAACCTCTACAAACATTGGTTTTATGGGCTTTCTTGTTTGTTTTTAACTACTCCCACTCCAGACCGACGGTACGCAATATAAATGAATATGGCGTATTTGCAGGCTTTTAGAGCAATATGAAGGAGTATGGAACACTATCATTTACAAAAAAAATGCAATAATAATGCAATTGGAAATGAAACAGTTTTCTTGCAAGCCACAAACCCAACTGACCGAAATATTGATAACACTGTTTTTGCAATGCTTACATTATAAACAATAAATATGCTTTATAGCAAGTCTTAGACGCTCCAGAAATGTAGCGTCTTTTTCTTTGTCCAAAATTTTAGGAGGGGGCGCTATGAGCCAGCAGCTAATATCACACAATTATTATTACGGCAGCGAAGCCGAACAATACACTTTTTACCGTTTTCCAAAAGCCTTGTTCACAAACGACCTATACAAAAACCTATCGGACGGTGCAAAAATCCTTTATGGGTTAATGCTCGACCGCATGGGTTTGTCGCTCAAAAATGGCTGGGTTGATGAAGAAAATCGGGTTTTTATCTATTTCACGCTAGAACATTTGCAAGAGTATATGAACTGCGGTCACAACAAAGGCGTGAAACTGATGTCTGAACTTGAAAAAATCGGACTGATTGAGCGTGTAAAGCAGGGGCTTGGAAAACCAGCCATTATCTATGTGAAGCAGTTTTCGGTTGGCAGCGAAAATCCTGTAAAGCCGCCGTCTGACGGGAGTTATCAACAGAGTTATCAACAAAATTATTCACAGGGAAACCCAGACTTCCGAAAAGGGGAACTCCAGACTTCCGATTATGGGAAGTCAAGACTTCCGCATATGGGAACTCCAGACTTCCCGAAAGAGGAAGCAAATAAGAATAATCTTAATAAGCCTGATTTTAATAATAATAATTTTAGTAAGAACTATCCTATCCAATCCTACGGACAATCGAGTGAACAGGCTTCTCGTTCTTCGCCTCATGGATTGGATAAGGATGTGATGTGGGAGATAAATTCATATCGTGATTTGATTATGGACAATATCGAATACGATTGTCTTATTCACAGGCACGGCAGGGAGCGCATGGACGAACTAGTAAACCTCATTACGGATACAGTTTGCTCAAAACGTGATTACATCACGATTGCAGGCGATGATTTTCCAAGAGAGGTTGTGAAAAGCCGTTTTCTCAAGCTGGACGACAATCATATCGGCTATGTGTTTGACTGTATCGACAAAAACACTACGAAAGTCCGAAACGTGAGAAAATATCTGCTTGCTGCCCTGTACAACGCACCTACCACGATGGACACTTTTTATCAAGTTGAGGTAAATCACGATTTGTACGGAAACATCGGAACATAACGCACATCTTTGGATGGGCGTATTTTTTATAACAAGGGGGTTTTCTATGGCAAGAAAAAACAAACGCAAACCACAGCCCTATTTTCATGGGGCTACGATTTATGACAAGGGCTTCGCTTTTGCCGGCAAGGATTTCAAGTGCATGACCAGTGACGGTCAGTGCTTGAAAAAGCCGCTTGAAAGCAAGGAGCGTGACAATGGCGCTACTATCAGCAGAACAAGTTGAGCAGGCGCGAAATGTTGACTTGCTCACATACTTGCAAACCCATGAACCATATTCCATACGCAAAAGCGGCGCTAACGAATATTGCCTTGTGGAGCATGACAGTCTGAAAATCTCGAACGGTAAGTTTAATTGGTTTTCCCGAGGATTCGGCGGCTATTCAGCGCTGGATTTTCTCATAAAGGTTCGTGGACTTGACTTTCCCGAAGCGGTGAACCACCTGGCAGGCGGTGATGTTGCATATTCCCCGCCGAAACCGCCGCCAAAGGTTTTGAAAGAAAAACCGCCGAAAGCGTTTGCCCTGCCTGTTGCCAACATCAACAATGACAAAGCCATAGCCTACCTTCGAGGGCGTGGTGTTGACAACGATATTATCAGGCAGTGCATTAAGGGCGGCTTGCTGTATGAAGCGGCAAAATCCCACAACTGTGTGTTTGTGGGTTACAAGGGCAAAAAAGCCAAGTTTGCTTGCGAACGTGGCATATCAGACGATTACAAAAAAGATGTATATGGTTCAGATAAGCGGTTTAACTTCACTTTACCGCCGATAAATCCAAACAGCACAAAGCTCATGGTTATGGAATCGCCCATAGATTGCCTTTCTCATGCTTCCATTCACAAGCTGGACGGTAATAAGTGGGACGGATACCGCCTTTCTCTTGGCGGTGTTAGTTCACTGGCACTTATTAGCTTTTTAGAACAGTACCCTGAAATCAAAGGCGTTCAGCTTGGGCTTGATAATGACAAGGCCGGACAGAAAGCTACAAACCGCATAATCAAGGAGCTTTTAAGCGACAACAGGTTTTCGCACCTGAAAATATCCATAGTGCCGCCGCCCATCGGCAAGGACTACTGCGACACATTGGGCGCTATTTTACAACTGAATAAAGAAAAATCTACTCAAAACCGCCATGCCGCACTGTGATATGCAGTCGCACATAAGGCGGTTTTTGCTATTTTAGGAGGGTTTTCGATATGAAAAACCAAATGCAGATATTTGAAAATGAGGACTTTGGCAAAATCCGTGTAGTGGATATTGACGGTCTGCCGTGGTTCGTTGGTGCTGATGTAACGAAACGCCTTGGCTACCGCAACTCTCGTTCTACCATTGCAAATCATGTTGACCCCGAGGATAAGGGTGTAGCGAATTGCGACACCCTTAGAGGAAAGCAAAACTTGACAATTATAAATGAATCGGGACTGTATAGCCTTATCATGCAAAGCAAACTCCCCAATGCAAAGGCATTTAAGCGTTGGATTACCACTGATGTCCTCCCAACAATTCGCAAATACGGTGTATACATTGCCGATGATGTGCTTATAGAAATGGCTAAAAACAAAGAGTATACAGAAAATCTACTCGACAGCCTGCAACTGGAACGCAATCAAAAGGCTTCGTTGCTTAACCATTTGGAGGAAATCACACCCAAAGTTCACTATTTTGATACGGTTCTCCAAAATACAGATGGCATTCAAATAGGAGTTGTTGCCAAAGAATATGCAATGAGTGCTGTCGCTTTTAACAAGCTGCTTCATGGCTTAAAAGTTCAGTTTAAGGTTGGCGGCACATGGGTTCTCTACAAAAAGTTTGCAGACAAGGGCTACACAGTAACCCGCACCTATCATGTAAACGAGAATACAACCGCCATCCACTCATATTGGACACAGCGTGGACGGCTCTTTTTATACGACTTTCTCAAATGGCACGGCATTATTCCCGAAGCCGAGAAAGTACAAAACAAAATGTTAGGAGGCTCTGAATATATCGACCAATGACCAGTTAAGCGAAAAAAATGTTGCCCTGATTGTTAAGGGCGGCAAGTTGACCGCTAAACTGCTTGCCAAAGCTATAAAAGCCTTTCTTGACGAAAGCAAAAAGGTGAAGAAAAACCTTGCTGACCCGAATAGGACGGCTGGCAAAGGCAAGCAGACTGTAAAACAGCTTACAAAGCAAGGTGTAGGCGTTTCCAATATCGAAATCAGTGATAAAAATATCAAAGCCTTTGAATCGGTTGCCCGAAAATATGGCGTTGATTTTGCCCTGACAAAAGATAATACCGAAAAGCCACCTAAATGGCTTGTGTTTTTCAAGGGGCGTGATGCAGACGCTATCACTGCCGCATTCAAGGAGTTTTCGGCACAGCAACTAAAACGCACCACGCAAAAACCCTCTGTCATTCAAGGCTTGCGTAACCTCATGGAAAAGGTTGCAAATCAAGTTTTGGATAAAACCAAAAACAAAGACAAGGGGCGTGAGCATTGAAAATAGACGCAAAGAAAATCATTATCAAAGCTCTGCCCTTTGTTATCATGGGGATTTTCGCAACCAAACTCGGGCAGGCGTACCGATTATCAGAAGGTATCGCCTTTGCAGATAAAATAATGAACATCGGTGGCGGCTTCGCTTTAGCGTTTCAAAACTCCATGCCCAGCTTCCACCCTTTTGATTTGCTGATCGGTGCTGCCTGTGGCGGTATCTTCAAAGCCGTTGTCTATTTCAAGGGCAAAAACGCTAAGAAGTTCCGCAAAGATATTGAGTATGGCTCTGCCCGATGGGGCAAGCCCGAGGACATCAAGCCGTATATCGACCCGAAGCCCGAAAACAACATCATTCTTACCCAAACGGAAAGCCTTACCATGAACAGCCGACCGAACCCTGTAAAATATGCCAGAAACAAAAATGTTTTGGTTATCGGCGGTTCGGGCAGTGGTAAAACAAGATTTTTCGTTAAGCCGAATATTATGCAGTGCCAGTCTACAGATTATCCGGTTTCGCTGGTAATTACTGACCCAAAAGGAACGATTTTAGAAGAAGTTGGCAAGCTGCTTGTGAAGAACGGCTACAAGATAAAAGTGCTGAATACCATCAATTTTAAGCGGTCAATGAAATACAACCCTTTCGCCTACATTCGCTCTGAAAAGGATATTTTGAAGTTTGTTACTGCTTTGATAGCCAATACACAAGGCGATGGAAAAGGCGGCGATGATTTTTGGGTAAAGGCAGAAACCCTGCTTTATCAGGCGCTTATCGGCTATATCTACTACGAAGCGCCACCCGAAGAAAAGAACATGAACACCCTTGTTGAGATGATTAACTCAATGGAAGTTCGAGAGGACGATGAGAATTTTCGCAATGCTGTTGATTTTACCTTTGAAGCACTGGAAGAACGTGACCCGAACCACTTTGCCGTTAGGCAATATAAAAAATACAAGCTTGCGGCAGGCAAAACTGCGAAGTCGATTTTAATTAGCTGCGGCGCAAGGCTTTCACCCTTTGATATTGCCGAGGTTCGGGAAATGATGAGCGAGGACGAACTCGAACTTGATAACCTCGGTGGTTACAAGAAGTACAACCCAAAAACCAAGGAAGATGAAATCATCAAGCAGAAAACCGCCCTGTTCGTTATCATTTCCGACACTGATGATAGTTTTAACTTCATTGTGGCGCTTGCCTACAGCCAGCTTTTCAATCTGCTATGCGACAGAGCTGATAATGATTTTGGCGGTCGGCTGCCTGTCCATGTACGTTGCCTGTTAGACGAATTTGCGAATATCGGCATGATACCGAAGTTTGAAAAACTTATTGCAACAATCCGAAGCCGTGAAATATCGGCTTGCGTTATTTTGCAGGCGCAATCGCAACTTAAAGCGATTTACAAGGACAATATGGATACCATAATCGGCAATATGGACACAACACTTTTTCTCGGTGGTAAAGAAAAAACCACCCTTGAGGAAATATCGAAAATGCTCGGCAAGGAAACAGTGGATATGTACAACACCTCTGTTACCAAGGGCAATCAGGAAAGCCACGGTCAGAACTTCCAAAAACTCGGGCGTGAACTGATGTCGGTGGACGAAATCGGCGTAATGGACGGTGCGAAGTGCATTTTGCAAGTCCGTGGTGAGCGTCCGTTCTTATCGAATAAGTACGATATTACCAAACACCCGAACTACCGCTATCTTGCGGATTTTAACAAGAAACATCATTTTGATATTGAAAAATATCTATCCACAAAATTAAAACTGAAACCGAATGACGAGTTTGAGGTTGTTGAAATCGACCTTTCAGATGAACCATCGGCGCAGCCCACTGTTTAGCCCAATCAAACAGTGGGCTTTTCTTATGCCCAAAAGCAGAGCGCTTCGGGCATTTTCTTATGTCCAGCAAGGGCTTAATCGCCCTTTTTATATATATTGTTGCACCACAAAAATTTTAAGGAGGCTTAGTTATAGCATTTTTTAATTCAGCAGTCGGAGTATTGCAAACATTGGTAATCGCACTTGGAGCAGGGCTTGGAGTATGGGGAGTAATCAATCTTCTCGAGGGCTACGGCAACGATAATCCTGGGGCAAAATCGCAAGGCATGAAGCAACTTATGGCCGGTGGCGGCGTCGCGCTAATCGGTATGTTGCTAATCCCACAATTGTCCGGTCTATTCGGTTAAGAGTTAGCTAATGGATTGGCTGTTTGATGGCATAGGCGATTGGCTCAAACAGTTGTTCATAGACGCTATCATGGCAAGTTTTGCTGAAATGTTTAGCGATGTCAACGCACAAGTCGGAAACATCGCAACACAGGTAGGCACAACGCCCGAGGGCTGGAACTCGGGCGTTTTTTCCATGATAAGAACACTGTCTGAAACGGTCGTACTTCCCATTGCGGGAATGATTTTAACTTTTGTACTTTGCTATGAGCTTATTCAGCTCATCATCGAAAAAAACAACCTACAGGACTTTGATACCTTTAACATCTACAAGTGGATTTTCAAAACATTTGTAGCCGTGTTCATTTTAACAAATACATTCAACATTGTGATGGGCGTGTTTGATATTGGTCAGCATGTTGTCAACCAAAGTGCAGGGCTTATATCAGGCGATTTAACGCTTGGAAACGGCGATATGATGGACGCAATCCGCACGAACCTTGAAGCTATGGAAATTGGCGAACTTATAGGGCTTTTCTTTGAAACACAGATAGTAAAGCTTTGTATGGGCATTATGTCAATTTTCGTAATGGTTATTGTTTGGGGCCGCATGATTGAAATATATTTGACTGTTTCAATCGCACCGATTCCCCTGTCAACAATGGTAAACCGTGAATGGGGGCAGATGGGTAACAATTACCTCAAATCCCTGTTTGCACTGGCGTTTCAAGGTTTTCTGATTATGGTCTGTGTGGCAATTTACGCTGTTTTGGTGGCGGGAATTTCTGCTTCCGACAATATGCACATCGCCATATGGGGCGTTGCAGGCAATACAGCTTTGCTCTGTTTCATTTTACTGAAAACAGGCGGCATTGCCAAATCAATTCTAAATGCACACTAAACGAAAATATGGAGGTTTATCTATATGAACAGACTAATTGACATACTTAGGGAAAAACTGGAGCAGAACTTTGACGATTTCAGAGAAAAAATGATTTCTATGGACAGCGAAACCGTCTTTGCATTTGCACGGCAGATTGCGGCAATGGAAGATGTGCTTTTCTACATGAATACCCATGATTGGGTAGATGAACACGAAGCCGCCTATCTGCTTGACTTCGCCGAACCGCTAAAGCTGATTGCCGACGCATGGGAGGAACACTTGGACGATGGCGATAGCAGTTTCAGGGGCATTATTAAAATGGTTCTCAACAATGATGAGAACGAAGAAAACTATATCACGGTTGCGCTGGAGCGTGAACTCCGTGAAAAATATGGCGATGATGTTTCACTTAAAGACGCTGTACTGGTTGAGATTGTAGAAACTATGGAGGAATATTTTGAGCTTCGGGAACTATATGAAAGTTTGGGGGGCGAGTTCTGCGACGGGGAATAAAAGTAGTTTCCTTGTTTGATGGAATCGCCTGTGGCCGTGTTGCACTCGACCGTGCAGGAATTGCCGTTTCCGCATATGAAGCCTACGAGATAGACAAATTTCCAAGGTCAATCAGCCGTTACAACTATCCCGACATTCGCCATCATGGTGATGTGCTTGGTGCAGACTTTTCACAGTTTGCAGGCTATGACCTTGTAATGGGCGGTTCGCCTTGTACGTTCTGGTCTATTGCAAAAAATGACCGTGAAGTGGATAAAAACGGCATGGGCTGGAAGCTGTTCATGTGCTTTGTGGAAGCTGTGCGGATAATCAAGCCGAAGTGCTTTCTATATGAGAATGTGGCTTCCATGCCTGCAAACATCAAGGCGTATATTTCAGAAGAACTTGGCAGCGAACCTATTTTCATCAATTCAGCACTTGTATCGGCACAGCAACGAAAAAGGCTGTACTGGACGAACATCAAAGGAGTGGAACAGCCCGAAGATAAGGGCATTTTACTGAAAGATATACTTGAAAGCGGAATGGTTGGCAGGGATAAATCTCTTTGCATTGATGCCTGCTATTACAAAGGCGGCAACCATACACGCCCACAAAGCCAGAGCGGACAACGCAGAATGGTTTATGAACCAATCGCCCTTGCTGATAAATCGCAAACGATATTATCAACTATGTATAAAGAAAACGCCCTGTCTATGCTGAAACGTGGTAAGACAGGGCTTTTCGTTGCAGAAAGTGTAGACAAAGGAGCTGCCCTCCGCACCCGTGCCGATGAAAACGGCAGTTTCAAACGGCTTGAAGTCCGAAGCGACGATAAACTCAATTCTTTAACAACTGTGCAGACCGACAGTGTTATTTGTTCCCCTGTTCGTTTGGGTGTGCTTGGCAAAGGTGGTCAAGGTGAGCGTATTTACAGCGTTCATGGAAAAACCGTCACGCTTTCCGCAAATGGCGGTGGGCGCGGCGCAAAAACAGGGCTTTACAAAATCAACTTGCCCGATGGCGATTACATTGTTCGCAAGCTTACCCCCATTGAAGCGGAACGCTGTCAAACCCTGTCTGATAATTACACAGCTATGGGGATTGATGATAACGGAAAAACCGTGAAAATCAGCAACACACAACGCTATAAAGGAGTGGGCAACGGCTGGACGATAGATGTTATCGCCCATATTTTAAGTTTCGCAAAACTTGGAGGTGATTTCTAAATGGCATATGTGCCAGTACCAAAAGACTTATCCAAAGTAAAAACCAAAGTGGCGCTTGGGCTTACAAAACGCCAGCTTATATGTTTTAGTGCGGCGGCCGCAATCGGTGTGCCGATATTTTTTCTCACCAAAGGTTTTATCGGCAATTCACCGGCAGTTCTTGTGATGATACTTTTCATGCTTCCCGCTTTTTTTGTGGCGATGTATGAAAAAGACGGTCAACCCGCCGAAAAAATCATTAAAAACATTCTTAGGGCGCGGTTCTTCTTCCCGCAGACACGCCCCTACAAAACCGAGAACTTGTATTCTTACATTGAAAAGGAGGGTAGACTTTTTGCCAGTAAAGACAAAAAGGCAAAACCAGCAGGAAGTACGCCTGCAAAGAAACATTCAGTCAGCAAGGGCAAACAAAAAAGACCTTAAATCCACACCCAAAACCCCAATCAAAAAACAGAGCGGCGGTATAAAACTTTCGCTTTTTCAAAAATTGTTTGGGACAAAAACACCGCCTGAAACGGCACAACAGAGTATACCGTTTCGTGAGATGTACCGTGACGGCATTTGCCGTGTGGACGCTAAACTCTACACCAAAACCGTCACTTTTGCAGATATAAATTATCAACTCGCCCAAAACGAAGATAAAACACAGATTTTCGAGGGCTATTGCGACTTCCTCAATTACTTCGATTCGACCATCAGCGTTCAACTATCTTTCGTGAACCAATATGGCAACAAGACGGACTTTGAAAAGTCTATAAATATTCCTGACAGGCAAGATGATTTCAACTCTATTCGCCGTGAATATGCCGATATGCTGAAAAATCAGCTTGCTAAAGGCAATAACGGACTTGTCAAAAAGAAATACATCACATTCGGCATTGAAGCCGCCAATCTCCGTGAAGCAAAGCCAAGGCTGGAGCGTATCGAAGCCGACATCATCGGCAACTTTAAGGTGCTTGGTGTTGCGGCTCGTCCGCTCACAGGGCTTGAACGCCTTGAGCTTCTGCATGATGGTTTGCACCCTGACGGCAAAGAAAAGTTTTCGTTTGACTGGAAAGACATTGCGAAAACAGGGCTATCAGCTAAAGACCATATCGCCCCTACTTCCTTTGATTTTCGTGACGGCAAAACTTTTCGCATGGGTACAACCTACGGCGCTGTTAGTTTTGTGCATATCATAGCGCCCGAACTCAACGACCGTATGCTGGCTGATTTCCTCGATATGAATAATGCCATTACGGTAAATATGCACATTAAGTCTATCGACCAGTCGGAAGCCATCAAGACCATCAAGCGAAAAATCACCGAACTTGATGCAATGAAAATCAATGAGCAAAAGAAAGCTGTTCGGGGCGGGTACGATATGGATGTAATTCCTACGGATATTGCCACTTATGGCGATATCCGTAGGAATTACATCCATATCGTACC
>NZ_CALNCS010000055.1 GCF_937875145.1 Alkalibaculum bacchi
TACTACTACTGGTGCTTTACTGCAATCTCCTACACATCTACAATCTGTAATAGAGAATTGAAGATCAGGAGTCGTTTCACCACCTTTTATTCCTAAGATATTTTGGAATTCTTCTAAAATATCTTGTGCGCCTTTTACATAGCATGCCGTTCCTAGACAAATGCTAATATTGTGCTTTCCTTTAGGAATAAAGGTAAACTGAGAGTAATAAGTAGCAACACCAAATACTTTTGATGCTGGTACCTCTAACCCTTTCGCAATCAGTGCCATAATTTCTCTAGGCAAATACCCAAATTTAACTTGGGCCTCTTGTAGGACTGGAATCAATGCTCCAGGCATTTCTTTGTGTTCTAAGATAAACTCTTTAAACTCTAGAATTTGTTCTTTGTTCTTTTCAAGATCAAAGGTAAACTCCATACATACTTCCCCCTTTTGTTTTTTATATTAATTTAAGTAAATCTATAACATGATATTTTACATGCCTATGCATAAGGAATCGACTATGTACATAATATCCATATATTAATACATAAGTCAACATGTTATTTAATTAACAATTATGGCGTCAATGTACCATAAACTGAAACTAATACCATAAAGTAAAACTTTTTTTTGCCAAATAAAAAGAAAGGTAAAGGCTTGAAAGATTCACATATTGTATTTGTATACAAGAACAATACTTACTACTTGCGTACAATACGATATTCATGTGACCTTTTCAAGGTCTTCTCCTTTCCGCAATGGGAGGCGTTATCGTTTCCGATAATACCCTATAGATTCATTATTCCTAGATTTTATCCTTAGATACAATGAATTCGGAGTTTATATAATTTATAAAACTAGTATAACGTTTTTTTTTTTAAATGTCTAGCAAAATTAGAAATTTTGTTTTATATACAACTTATTTTAACTTGTACAGAGATTATTTTACAATACATTCAGTGAGGTTCTAGAGCAAGAAAGTACCTTTGGCACTTTAGCCATCAGCAATCAGCTGCCAGCTATCAGTGCTAGGATCGAGTCTCACAAGTCAAACATTCACCTACACATAAAGATAGTTTATATAATAGTTGAATTCAAAAATGAACTTTCGTAATATATAAAAAAAGCGATCAGCTGATGTTCGCTAATCGCTAATTGTATTATCATATTAAAGTAGTCGTAGTCCTCCATTACCTAGCTTTGCCAAATCCCCTCTCTTGATTTCTATATTAGCAAGTAAGCAAGGAAATATGAGATCAAAGCTAAAATGCTTATTGTAGATGCCCCCTCCTGGAATACCTACAATCTGTACATCTCCAATTTTACCTAATGCCATCATGCAACCAGGTAAAACAGGGAGCCCGTAGAGCACATCTTCTGCACCTGCCTTAATAATCCCCTCTAGAGTTACATCATCTGGATCTACGGAAAGACCAGCTGTAGCTATGATTAAATCTGCCCCAGATTGAATAAGCTCTTGTATTTTACTGCTGATTTTCTCTGGATTATCAGGGGCTATTTCTCTAGCAACAACCTGGCAGCCGTAGGTCTCCACTTTTAACTTTATAATTTCTGTGTACTTATCTTCTATTTTATTTTCATATATTTCTGTTCCAGTAATGAGAATTCCTACTTTTGCCTTTCTAAAGGGCATTACTTTTATAAGAGGTTCTTCTCCTAATATATTTATTGCTTTTAAATAGTCCTCATTAGAAATGTATAAAGGTATGGCTCTTGTGCCTGCTATGAGTTGATCTTTTTTTACAAGAGTATTATTTTTTAGTGTAGCGCAGATCACGCCAAAGGAATTGTTAAACTTACAAAGTTTATCTTCATCAAAGATAAGTATTCCATCATACTCGGCAATAAAGTTTATTTTGCCTTCTTGTGCGGCACTATTTGCCAATACACCTTGACCTTTCATGGCAGATGCAAAGCTTAATGCTACTTCATTCTCGTGTTTATACTCTTTTATAAAAGGATTATTTTCCTCTACATATAAGTAGTTCTTTCCAATCATTTTAAGTTTCTCTATGTCTTCTTCCTGGATTACATGACCCTTATAAAATTCCGTTCTCTTTTCTGTCTTTGATATTTTTGCAATATCATGAAGTAAGTGAAATCCAATAGATTCTTCTACTCTTGTTTTGTTCAATGATAGAGTATCCTTTACTTTTGGATTACCATTTTCATCAATGAGATCATAAGGCAATTCTTGTGCACATCCCCTGCATATACTGCCATGTGATTTAGGATATGTTTCATCACAAATAGGGCATACTACTGTTTTCCCCATCTTTTTCTTTTTTAAATGTTTTTTATGTACTTTTGTTGGCTCTATAGAAAATAATGAAGTTCCTGCATCAATCATTTCCTTGAACAGTAACTCCGTGTCCTGTTGATCCTTTGATTTTTGTTTTAAAAACCATGTCTCTACTTCATGCCATTTTTTAAGTTGGAATCTGTCTAAAAATACTCTTATGCCAACACCTGTATACTTATCGTAAAAAACAGCTGCAAAACGACCAAAATCTAGTATCTTCAACCACCCATTCCCTACAGAGCAAGGAGTCAAAAGCTGAATAGCATCCGGTAAACAAGTTTTTGTCTCGCAGATCACATCAAACAAGATGTCTCTTGGTAAGTTTTCTATGGCAATATTCACCATAAAACCTCCCAGTAAAACACCTGGTGCTACAGTACCGTGAAAGGCCTCTATTGTATTTTTATATTCTTCATAAGTTAAATTGCCAAATTTCATATATCCACCTCTATATTTGTTTTATTAGTTTCTAGTTCTTAATCACTAGCAGAAATCGTCTTCGATGATTTCGTTGTAAGTTCTACGTAATATCACTTAGTTACCGCCAATAACTAAGAATTAAAAACCTATTAACAATAGTTGGACGATCGTTGAGTAATGGTTAAACTATTATCAAGCAATCACTTTAAAAACAAGTGGAAGAAGTATTGAATACTCCTCCACTTATTTTAAAATAGGGAAATTCTTCTTTTGAATTTAACTACTATTTAAGCTATCTTTCTACGTAGTTGAATCTTCGACCTGTAAGACTTTACCCTAGCACTAGTGGGTAATTGCTGATAGCTGATAGCTAAAGTGCCAAGACACTTTCTTGTTAAGATATTTTTTCTATTGCTACAGCACAAGCCTTATACTCTGGTGTCTTTGTAATACTGTCTTTTCCTGTAGAAGTAGTTAACCAGTTGGCATTGTTTTCAAAGTAGTGAATTGCCATCCAAACAAGCCCTGGTTGAATTCTTTCAGAAACTCTTGCAGTCACTTTAACTTCACCTCTTCGAGATCTAACGATGATCTTTTCACCATGTTCAATGCCAAGTCGTTTCGCATCTACATCGGAAATATCTGCGTATTCTTCTGGCAATAAATCATTAAGGCCTTTTGCTCTTCCTGTTTGAGTTCTAGTATGATAATGATATAATCTTCTTCCTGTACTCAATGTAAATGGATACTCTTCATCTGGCACTTCTGTTGGTGGTCTCCAGTCTAAATCTGATAGATATGCTTTTCCACCAGGGCGAGCAAAGTTTCCATTCATATGTAATATTTGTGTGCCTGGGTCTTCAACTGACCTACATGGCCATTGGATACCATCATCTTCTATCTTATCAAAAGTAAGACCTTTAAAATTATCTGCTAATGGAGCTACTTCATTATCCCAGATTTCTGGCCCGCTACTAGCTTCCCAGTCGTGACCAAAGCGTTTAGCCACTTCTTTAAATATCCACCAATTTGGTTTTGCATCTCCTGGAGCATCTTTTATCTTACGAACTCTACTTACTCTTCTTTCACAGTTTGTAAAAGTTCCATCGTCTTCACTCCATGCAGCAGCTGGGAATATAACATCTGCATATTGAGTAGTCTCTGTCATGAACAAGTCATTACAAACTACGAATTCTGCTGCTTCTAAACAACTTATAACATGGCTAATATCTGGCTCTGTAGCGACGATATTTTCTCCAAAGATCCAGAGTGCTTTTTGTTCACCTGTTTTTAAGCCATCCATCATGTCTGGAATCATTTTACCTAATTGATCTGGTAAGTTTTCAACGCCCCATGCTTTTTCAAATTTTTCTCTTGCTTTAGGGTCTACAACATATTGATAGCCGTGATATGTATTTGGAAGAGCTCCCATATCACAAGCTCCTTGTACATTGTTTTGTCCTCTTAGTGGGTTTACACCTGCATTTTCTTTACCTACATTGCCTAATAGGAGTTGTAGGTTTGCAACAGATTTAACATTATCTGTACCTGAATTATGCTCTGTAATACCTAATGTGTAAAGCGCCATTCCTGGTCTATTGTCCCAAAGCATATTCGCTATTCTTATGATTTGTTCTTCAGGAACACCACTGATTTCAGCTACTCTACTTGGCGGATATTCAAGTACTTTAGCTTTGAAATCTTCCCAATTTTCACAGTGCTCTTTTACAAATTCTTTATCGTATTTATCTTCTGTAATTAGGACATTCATTATCCCATTTAGGAAGGCAACGTCAGAACCCACTTTTAATTGAGCAAATTCATCTGCGTAATCTGCAAGTCTGTGTCTACGTGGATCTACAACAATAAGCTTAGCGCCATTTCTCTTACCATTTTTTACAAAGGTAGCAGCTATTGGGTGAGCTTCTGTCATATTTGTTCCTATACAGAAAAGTAAATTTGTATTAGCACATTCACCTAAAGAGTTTGTCATACCACCTGTACCTAGTGATGCTGCTAAGCCTGCTACAGTTGGAGCATGGCAAACACGTGCACAGTGGTCAATATTGTTTGTTTTAAATACTGCTCTGAAAAGTTTTTGCATTTGGTAAGAATCTTCGTTAATACTTCTTGCACAGCTGATTCCACCTACCGCATCGTTCCCATGTTTTTCGATAATGCTCTTAAATTTAGAAACTACTAAATCTAATGCTTCATCCCATGATGCTTCACGAAAAACGCCATTTTCCTTAATTAGTGGTGTAGTAAGTCTTTCTTTTGAATAGATAAAGTCATATCCATAACGACCTTTAACACATAATCTTCCCTTATTAGGAAGTGCGTCTTCTACACCAGATACCTCGATAATTTGATCGCCCTTCATGTGTAAATACATTTGGCACCCTACACCACAGTATGGGCATGTAGTACGTACTTTATTTATTTCGTAGATTCTTCCCTTTCCTACAGACTTCTTGCTAACTAAAGCTCCTGTAGGACATACTTGAACGCATTGTCCACATTGAACGCAGCTAGATCCTCCCATATCATCGTTGTAGTCACATATGATCTCAGAAGAAGATCCTCTGTAACCTACAGACAAGACATCATTACATACAATATCGTTACATACAGTTACGCATTTATTACAAAGAATACATTTTCTGTTGTCCCTTATAATCATAACACTTGAATCGTCTATGATTTGTTCTGGTAAAGATTCCATTTTAAATGCTGGCATATGAATCCCCAAATCATAAGCTGCACTTTGTAAGCTACAATCTCCATTGGATTCACAAGACATACAATTGTGTTGTCCGTTAGAAATTAATAAGTTTACGATATTTCGACGAGCACTTAGTACATCTGGTGATGCTGTATGAATA
>NZ_CALNCS010000056.1 GCF_937875145.1 Alkalibaculum bacchi
GTAAGGCAATGCAATACCAAGGGCTTTATATTCATTATTAAAGGTGAGATTTGAAGTAGAAGTTTTGTCTTATTTTATTTTAAGGCATTAGACTCAAAACATCCTATCCCCTAAGCAATTTCCCCTTATAGATGCTAAATCTGATAGGTACTTTAGAATTAAAAGGGTTTTCTGTACGGTGTTTGTTTACAAATGCTTGAGTCATGAAACTCTTTTAATTCACCCATTTTAATAATCATATATCATAATTAGTCTTCTTATATGTGCGATTCACTCAGGACAGCACTATCAACATCAATACATTCCAAAGTCTACTGCATAAATTTATTACGCCCATACCATACCTTTCTCAACTCCTTACTATTTTATCTCATCATACATTCAACAGTAATTTTAATAGCTTCTGTCACTGCCTATGAAGGAAACAAGACCTTACTAGATCACTCGTCCTCAAAAGGGGCAATTGTATCTTTCACTCGTTCATTAGCGCTCAACCTAATAGAAAAAGGAATACGTGTCAATGCGGTTGCTCCAGGGCCAATATGGACACCACTTATCCCTGCATCTTATGGTAAAAAAAAGGTCTCTTCTTTTGGTTCTAACACTCCAATGAAAAGACTGGGGCAACCTTTTGAAATCGCTCCTACGTATGTGTATTTAGCTTTAGAAGACTCGAATTACGTTACTGGACAAGTTTTGCATGTTAATGGTGGAATTATGGTGAGCTCTTAAATAAACTAAGAATAATAGTCCAGATTTAAACCTCCTAGTCTACGCCCATGCTGGGCGCACTAGAAAAAATGCTCCACCATTAGTGGAGCATTTTTAATCGATTTTTTCCTTCTTCTAAATATTTCAAATCTGTACCCGGTGCATACTCTAGTATAAAATCACACTCGTCTTTATGAAGTTTTTTCATAGCTTCAAAAACTTCATCCCAAGCTATGTTTCCTGTTCCAATGGGTAAATGTTGGTCTATTTGTCCATTGTTGTCGTGAATATGAAGCCCACAAAGGCGAGGGGCTACTTTTTCTATTACGCTCTTTAAATCCCACTTATTGATATGAGCGTGGCCTAGGTCGATTAAATAACTTACTACTGGATCTACCTCATCGAGTGCGTGGGTAAATTCCTCTTGTGTATATAAAGATTGACCGTGATAGCCTACATTTTCAAAGGCTAGTTTGACTTTATGTTCTTTTGCAAACTCTGCAAGACTACAGACTGCATCATAGGCTCTTTTTTGTGCCGTTTCCTTTGAAAAACAAGGTGAACCTAAAAATCCTGGATGCACTACTACGTGAGAGGCCTTAATTTGTGCTGCAAACTGTATGGTATCCACATGAATCTTATAGGCTATTCCTCTTAGCTCTTTTATTTGGGCTGTGAGGTTAGTATCCCATGCAGGCGGGTGAATAGAAAAATGACAACCAGTATCTCTTAGTTTTTTAATCAGTTCTTGCTTCTTGCCTCTATATCTATCCCAGCTTGCTCCATCCATCATGAGTTCAATGCTCTGGTGGCCGCCTTTGCTTAATTTTATTACATTTTCATAGACGTCGTCGTTTAGAAAAATAAGCTCTGAATAACTAATCATTTCTATCCTTCTCTCTAGGTGATGAACTTTGGATAAAGCTCCCGCTTTAAACCATAATTATTTTGTTCATATCAAACGTAATTTCAATCTCTTCTTTTTCTTTTAGTGCTATTGTATTTGGTACTTCGAAAAATATGTTTTGATTACCAAGGCTTGCTTCAATCTGATAAAATCCACCCATAAATACGAGTTGTTCAATAGTGACCTTTACTTTGAAATCATCTTTTTTACCTTTAGTGACGAGATGAATGTCTTCAGGTCGGATGAACACATTTATTTCACTGCCATCTTTCATGGTTTCAATTCCTGTATAAGGGATCTTTATAAAGCCTAAATCTACGCTGTCCTTCTCTTTTTCACTTTTGATGGTGCCTTTTAAGGCATTGATCTTTCCAATAAATTGTGCTGTATAAGCGGACTTTGGCGATAGATAGATGTTTTCCGGCGTGTCAATCTGCTCAATGACTCCTTTATTGACAATAGCGATTCTGTCCGCTATAGCCATAGCTTCTCTTTGGTCATGGGTAACATATATAGTTGTAATGCCGAGTTTTCGAAGCATCTTGCCTAATTCGATTCGCAGTCGTTCCTTTAATTTAGCGTCTAGTGCAGTCAGTGGTTCATCCATAAGCAAGACTTTTGGCTTTATAGCCAGCACTCTAGCTATCGCTACTCGTTGTTGTTGACCACCAGACAAATGCATAGGCTTTTTATCTAGAAGCTCCTGTAGATTCATCATATGAACTAATTCTTTCACTCGATTGTTGATTATTTCTTTGCTTAATTTTTGCAATTTTAAACCAAATGATATGTTTTCTCTTACCGTCATCGTTGGAAACAAGGCATAATTTTGAAACACAAAGCCAATATTTCGCTTTTCTACAGGGACCCCTGTAATTTCTTGATTGTAAAAGTAGATTTCACCGCTTGTCTTTTCCTCTAATCCTGCAATCGTTCGAAGAAGGGTACTCTTTCCACAGCCAGAAGATCCTAGCAAAACCAAAATTTCTCCTTCATTGATTTCAAGATTAATATCGTTTAATGTCTTGGTGCCATCATGGTACATTTTATTGATATGGCGTATGGAAATATGTGTTTTGTCTTTCATCTTAGTACCTTCCTTATTTTACTTTCGATTTATTTAGTCGGTTTAATATATAACTCAAAGGGATTGCTAGAGCTAAAAACAATGTAGTAAACGCACTTCCCACTTCAATACGCAGTGAGGCGTAAGACTCATACATCCCCACTGGAAAAGTCATTAAAGAAGGGGTGTATAGGAAAAAGGTAATATTAAATTCACCTAGTGACGTCATAAACACATTAATTGCACCTGAAAATACAGATACGCGAATTGCAGGGAAAATCACCGTAAAAAATCGTCTAAATGGTCCTGCACCTAAAGCCTGAGCGCACTCATCAATAGAGCGCAAATCTGTAGAACGAATAGCTCCAGTTACTGCTCGAAACATAAGGGGAAAGGTAAAGATTACATGACCGATTAAAATAAGTACACCAGAGCTTCGCATAACTGGAAAGGATTGCGCTAGGGCCAAACCAATAGCGATGCCTGGTACAGCAGCAGGTAGTGTTAATAATTCCTCTACTACTTTCATCCACTTAGAATGGCTAAACCTCGACATTGCTATACTATAAGCTGCCATACTTCCAATAAATACATTAATGAGAACTGTTAGAAAAGTGATAAGTAATGTGAGTCCAATAGTATGACCGTAATATTGAAACACGTATTTATACCAGTCTAACGTCACTCCACTGCCAAACATGCTCTCGCCCCAATATTTAGAAAAGGAGCCAAGAATGGTAAAGACAATAGGTAAAGTTAAGAAAAGGGTGGTTAGTAGAATTAGTGCGTATACAATAAACTTTAATAGTTTTCCCGTCAAATTATAGGTTTCCATCCTTTCACCCCTTCTCCATTAGTGACCTTGAAAATAAATTGAGCACAAGGCTTACAACAGCTACTACAATAGCCATGGTACTGGCAATCTCAATATTAAAGTAATTCGTATATTCTGTGTACATGAGAATTGGTAAAATCTCAAACTGATTGGCTAATGTAAATGCTGTTCCAAATGCACTCATAGAAGTGGAAAATGCAATAGAAGCTGCAGATACAAATACAGGAGCTAGCGTAGGTATTACGACTTTAAATATAGCCTGTTGTTCATTGGCCCCAACGGTTCGAGCAGCCTCTTCAAGGCGAGGATCAAACTCCACTACAGCACCATAAAGAATCATAACGGTCTTAGGAATGGAAAAGTAGAGATAAGCAAAAAAGATTCCAGTAATAGTGTAGGCGATTGCGCCTAGTGCCTCACCTGTAATCATTTTTGTAAACATAGGTATTACCCCTGTAGTACCAAAGAGGATTATAATCATAAAACCTACAACAACTCCAGGTAAAGATACCGGAAATGTAATTAAAGTAATAAACAAATTCTTTCCCTTAAAATCCGTTCTAGCCAAGAAAAATGCAATGATTGCCCCAATAAGAATAGAAGTAACGGTAACAATAGTTGACAGCATTAAACTATTGATCATAGCCTGAAAATAGCGTTTATTTGTGACAATCAATATATAATTTTCAGGAGTAAACCCTCCTTCTCCACTAAAGCTTTTTAAGGCCAATAAAATAAGTGGGAAGAAAAAGAACAGGGTAAAGAGGATCATTGTCGGCAAAACAAATGAAACTTTTGTGAATTTACCTTTCATATTCGTACCTTTCTAATTTGCCAGATACGAACCTCATAAAGAAAGATTTGTATCCGGCAATTAATATATTTACTGACCTAGTATTTCACTTGTCCATCGCGCATTAAAGGATTCTTGCACCTGTGACATCTTTTCCCAATCTACATCTACAGCTCTTTCGTAGTCTGAATCTGGTAAGAACTTGTCCTTTACTTCATCACTCATAGCAGAAGCGTTCATTGGTCGAACAAAACCTTTTGAGAATAACTCTTGTCCTTCATCTGAGAATAAGTAATCAATAAGTTCCTTGCCGTTTTCTTGATTTGGTGCATCTTTAACTAAACCAACTATGTACGGGATTTTTACTGTTCCCTCTTGTGGGATGACTACTTCAATAGGTCCATTTTGATTGTATTTAAGACCATAGCCATTAAAATCAGCATCAATTAAGATTGGAATTTCACCTTTCATTAATTTTGCAGTAGAAGTTTGCATAGGGTAAACTACTTCATTTTTGTTTAACTCTTTAAAATACTCAATAGTAGTGTCAAAATTATCAAGTGATCCACCTAGCGCTTCATTTACAGCTATTGTTGCGCTATAACCTACTGCAGCAGATGTAGGGTCAAGCATTCCGATTTTTCCTTTGTACATTGGATCTAATAAATCTTCCCAACTCTTTGGCACTGGTAAATCTCCTAGAGCTTCTGTATTTGCTAAAATGGCAATAGATCCATAATGAACTGTAGAGTATAGACCCTCTTCATCTTTTAAAGAAGAATCAATTTGGTCAAAGTATGGGTGTTTGTAAGATTCTAATACACCTGCTTCTTCTGCTTTGCTTCCAAAAGCAATTCCCAAATAGACCATATCTGCTAGAGGGCTATCCTTTTCAGCGATTAAAGCTGTTAAGGATTGTCCACTATTTTTATTGTCATTTGGAGCTGTGATTCCTGTTTCTTTATTAAACTCAGTGAGGACATTTCCCCAGTTTACCCAGTCTTGTGGAGTATTGTATGTAATAACCTCTTTGCCACTTGAACTACACCCCACTAAAATAGACATAACACATACTAATACGGCTGCTGCTTTAATCCATTTCTTTTTACTCAACATTTACACACCTTTCGATATTAATTATTTATATTAATTCGCATTAATATATTAATTATCAGTAAGTATCTACGGCAAATTTTACTGATCACAAAACCAATGTCATTTATCTCTTTCAATTGTTTTCTGTAACTATAAATATAAAGCATAGGCATTATCGTTTCATTAAGGATACATTAATATTTGATTAATCGATGTATTAATAATTAATACATATAACAAATACTTATTAATAATTTAATAGGAATTTAACGCACCCCAGGGGTTCTATTGTTATAATAACTATTATAGAATTTAGATTAGATTAAGAGGGATATTATGACGAATAAAAAAGCAACTACTGATGATATTGCGAAATCAGCAGGCGTATCACAATCTACAGTATCTATGGTGCTTAACGGAAATACAGGTGCAAAATTTTCTGATGAAACAGTAGAGAAAGTTTTTAAAGCAGCTAAACAATTAAACTACAAACCGTCCAAAAAGAGAGCACTAACTCAGAGTAAACCAAATAATTGCATTGCTCTCGTGTGCCCTACTCTTGACAATCCATACTATTCATCTCTCATTCAGACTCTAGAAAATGAGATCACTAGCAGAGAATATACTACCATAATTTTCAATACATTGAGAGACCCTAAAAAGGAAGAGAACTTTTTAAATTTATTTCGCCAATTCCCACTAAGCGGGATTATTTTTACTACCATGCCCTTTCATAAAGAGCAGGTAGAAATCATGTCACTAAACATTCCCATTGTCATTATGAGCGATAAAAGCGAATATATGGAATCCGATACCATTGAAATTAACAGTAAAGAAGAAGGAATCCTTGTAGCAGAGCACCTTATTGAACTTGGGCATAAAAACATCGCCTACATAACTACGCCTCTAGGCACTTGTAGTACTCAAAGAAGAAGAAGATTAGAAGGGGTACAAAAGACTGTAGATAATTTTAATGTAAAACTAAACGTATTTGAAAACAAAGAAGAAAATATTGGAAAAAAATACAGACTAAATTCGGAGTACTATACTGGTTTTACTCTAGCTGAAAAGGCAAGAAAAGATCCGACGATTACGGGCTATATTGGAGTAAACGACATGGTAGCATATGGAATTATGGACAATTTGCTCTCTCAAGGAGTCCGAGTATCAGAAGACGTATCTGTTTGTGGCTTTGATAATATTTTTCCTTCGGAATTTAGAAAAATCTCATTGACTACAATAGACTCCTTTTTATTAAAGAAGGGAAGTGACTCTGTAAATTTGCTATTTCGAAAAATCAATCTAGAAAATAAAGAAAAAGAAGTATTTGATATTCACCGCATTCAGTACAGGCCAAAGCTGATTGTTCGAAGTTCTACTGGACCTTGCGGTCAGTTCTAAGTTGTGTGTTGTAAGTTCTACGTTTCAACAATAGTCAAATGGTAGTTAAACTACATGTTTATTCTTTTGTATATTGTAAGCAAAGATCCTTCGCTGCGCTCCAGGATGACTGGGCAGCAGCTAGGGTCAAATATGTGACTTACATCGCAGTGAACAATGAATATAGAGTTATACAAGCTGATTCCCAATCTCTTTTGCTACTACCTTTAGCCTCTTAAGAGTATTAGCATTACCAGTGTCCTTATCATTATTGGGATTAGAAATATCTTCTCCGTCCACATCTACTTTGATCTGATTTAAGGATTGGAGTCCTAAATGTCTTACGTTTATTATTTTTTGATTTACTAGTTTATCTTTACAATGATTTACTGCAAAGTTTGCGTTGTTTCCAAAGGTTATAATGAATTCATAGCACTCTAAATCTTCTGTTAGCCTTCGAAGGTTTTCTGAATCGGTGATTTCTTTTTTGGTAGGTTCACTTCTTCCGTCTTTCGCCTTATAATGAACCTTCATAGATGCATTTGTTATGCGGTAATCATATCGGTCTTCTGAATCAAATAGGTGTTCACAAGAGAAATCTTGACGCAGTATTTGAATAATTTTATTTAAATTCTTTCCTGTTGTTCCACTTACTAATATATTGCTTTTTTCCTCTGCTGCTCCTGGGCAGGAAAAGACAAATGCAATTTTTTTATTATTGCCCTCGTTTCGCTCTAAGTACTCATTCATATGATATTCTCCTATAAGATATTAATGCTTTTCTTTTTTATTCTTTCCAGTGATGATATCTTATATTAATTTACCTTAAAAAAGCTTCTGTGACAATATGAATCACAGAAGCTTTTTATACTATTATTCTATTTTCTAAAACATATTATTTGCGATAGCATATGGTTTATGAACTGCTTCCATTATTTTGCTTGGGTGATCTGCATCACTAATTACATAAACTTCTTCAAAATAATCATACAAATCATCGACTAAGGTATTATTAGATTTCATTCCAGCAGCTACTAATATATTATTATTAACCTCTTCAAAATCTTCAGCTTAGATAGTTTTTCGTTAATGGTGCTATATCTCTTATCTCAGCATTCTCTCTAGTAAACAACTTCACAAACTGCTGTCCCCTGACGCTAAGGATCTCATTTAAAATTTCATTAACATGGTCATCCTCTACAGCATATTTAGTTCATTTCCTCCGTAAAGCACAGTCTTTTAACACCAAGACAAGGTGCGGCACCAGATAGAGTAGTTCCAAAAAAAAGAACTTCTTTTTTAATATTAAGGTAGTCCACAATACTACCATTGCATATGGTACTTCCCGTACAAAGAATCAAATCTGCCCATTCCAATATATCTGGGTAAGCATCGTTTCCATCTTCTACGATGCATCCACATTTTACCTGATTGATATTTAAAGGATTCAAATCAAGAACGCGTACCGTATAACTTTCTACTAAACTTGCCAAAATAGATGGTTGAAACCCTATTAAAACAATCTTCTCTACATCATAATGTGTATTTATGTAGTCTTTCATACTTTGAGCGCATTTTTCAGGTCCATCATTGCGACAATGAATGGTTTTATCTGCCTTACCTAACCGCATTGCTACTGCATTTAATGCCGCAATAAACAAGCTTCGATTATGTTCATTTTCCAACAGGTCACTTTCAAGCAATTCTTTGATATTACCTTTATACTCACATGGAGCTGAAGTAAAAGCTTGGCCAATAGCCCCATCAAATTCTGCCGAAAGCATGACTTCTTCTCCGGTTAGGATAGGATAATCTTTTCGCACTGTAATTCCAATTGCCTCTTCAGGAGTGAGGCCTTTGGCTACGATGTATATAGACTCTTCTTCTAAATCATTTTCTTTTAGCAGTTCATACATATATTCCTTTAATCGATTAAATAGTTCTTTTTTTGTCAACATTCTCACCAATCCCTAAAAATTCATTTACTTCGTTATCTTGCCTGCGTACAAATAGTTCACCTGGAGCTACTACATCCTTGACTTTTCCATGAAGTAAAATTCCTACTCGATCAGCCAATCGAATCGCTTCATGAAAATCATGTGTGATTATAACAATAGTACAATCAAACTCTTCTTTAATCTTTAATATTTGTCCATATATTCTTTCCTTTGTTGCCACGTCTAATGCGCTAAAAGGTTCATCAAGGAGCAGTAGATCAGGCCTTATTGCCATGGTTCTTGCAAGAGCTGTCCTCTGCTTTTCACCACCGCTTAAAGTATCTGGGTACTGCCCTAATAAATGGTTTATCCCAAAAAAACTTGTTATGTCCTTTACTTTCTTTTGTGTTTCACTTTTAGAATAGTGGTGACATTTTAGCCCGTAAGCAATATTCTCTGCTACCGTGAGATGCGGAAAAAGTGCATATTCTTGTAATACAATACCTACTGGAACGTCTGAAAACACTTGTATCGTTCCCTCGTAATGGGTATAAAAACCACCAATCAGCTCCATCAACAACGTTTTACCAGCACCTGTCTTTCCCAAAAAGGCGAATACCTCTCCCCTCTTAATATCTAAATCAATTGGACCCAATTGGAACTCTCCAACCTTCATTCTCACATCTTTAATACTTACTATATCCTCCATCCAGTCAACCTCTTCTTCGCATTGCTGTATCATTTTTCGTTAAATATTTGCTGGTCAGTTGTACCAACAAAGCGATTATTATCAATAAAATAGCTGATGCCATGGCAATTTCATTATTGCCCGTAGATATATTCAAATAAATACTACCAGGTAAGGTTTCCGTCTTCATTCGAGTTACCCCTACCAGCATTAAGGTTGCACCAAATTCACCTAGAGCCCGGGACCAGCATATTAACCCGATCGAAAGCAAAGATCTTCTGGTTATTCCTAAAACTATACTATAAAAAGCATACCAATTGGAAGCACCGAGATTTTTTGCTACAAATTCTAATCTCGGATCAATCTCTCTTACAGTACTGCGTATCATGGAAATTGCAAATGGAAGGTTGACAAAAGTTTGAGCTACCACAATTCCATTTCTGTGAAAAATAACTGGAAACCCCATGCTGCGTAAAGTTTTTCCAAAATCACTGGCAAACAAAGTCAGAAGACATATCCCAATTACCAAATAAGGAAGTGAAAGGGGTATTTCTAAAATAGTACCAAGTAATTTTTTCCCGAAAAACTCCCTTCTTTCTAAAATATAACCTGAAGGAACTGCAAAAAACATAACGATACCTGTGGATACTGTCGCTGTTCCAACGCTCATCTTAATTGAAAACTGTATCTCTTCTGATAGAAATGCCTCTTTGATATAAGGAATGCCTTCGATAAAGATTATAAAAAGACTTAATATGGTAAATACCGTTATCAAAACAAGCATAAATAGAAATACAATTTCCATTTTATTGTTCTTACCCATTATTCAACTATTTCGTATCCAAATTCAATCCAAATATCTTTTACTTCTTGCGTATCTAAATACTCATCAAATGCTTTTTGAGCTTCTTCATCAATAGTTGTACTTAGCAGTGCTGCGGGGATGATCTTAATATATGCTTCCATATCTTTTGAATCAACGATTTCAAGTTTATCCCCTTTCACATTTTCTTTCCAAATTAATGCTACATCTGCTTCGTCTACCTCTAATGCCGTAGCCATTGCTGGCGCTGTAGCTGTATTTGCCATAATATCCACTTTACCTGTAAGATCAAAGTCTTTGATCATTTTATTAGCAATTTTACCGATAGGAGTGGCCTCTGGATCTCCCATAATAAATCGTATACCCTCTTTTGATAAATCTTTTGGTCCAGTTATTCCTTTAGGATTTCCACTTGCAACTGCTAGTACTGGAATATGCTGCACAAGATCTTTAGACGATGATACTAAATCCTGCACTGGTTTCATTTCTTCTTTTGATCCTGCTATAAAAAAGTCACCCTCTTTTCCTGTATTGATCTGTGTTTGAATTTGAGCAGCATTGGCATATGTAACTTGTACTTCGCATCCTGTAGCTTCTTGAAATTGTTGTGCGATTACCCCAAATGGATCTTTCATTCCTGCACCGCAGAAGATCATCACGCTGTGTCCATCAAGATTTGTATTTTCATCTTCTTGATTCTTATCTACTGAGCTTGTAACACTTTCATTATCTTTATCTACTGGTTTTTGCGTTTCGTTATTTGTGCCACAACCTACCAATAACAAAGCTACTAATAACATCATAAATCCATTTCTAAAAATTTTTTTCATAAAGTTTCCTCCTCATATACCTTTTTAAATAGACATTATAAAAAAACACGCACACCGCCTTTGATAACGATTCCAATCTGCTTCAATATCGCATTTTCTTCTATACGTGCCAAGATGAGCTATGCGCCTGATATTTATCAGGCAACATTTTACAACTATATTATAACATTTTTATTTATATTTTGACAAGGTTTAGTTTGTTTTAGTTTGTTCTAACTTGTATAAATTTGTTCAACTTCTGTTTATCTAAGTTCATTGAAAAACAATACATCACCATTACTACTTATTAAGAGATCTATTTTGATCGAAAATTAATACCTTTTGACCTCATTAGAGTGATCTAAATGTAATAACTTGCTTGTATTGTTCTCTACGAAGTTTCTTCCTGACAGGTTGATATTTCTCTGGCAAATCCTCAGTTTTCCTATCATCCAGCATAGCAACCGTTACCTAATTAAATAGAAGAAGGGAACGTATTTCTTAGGTATATAGACGATAATAATAACCAACAAAAGGAATTATAGCGTTGAAGATAAAGAACAGCTTTCCATTCTATTAGAAAAGCCCCACAAAGAGTGGAGCTAGCCAAAGGTATTCTATTTGCTTAATCCTGCATCCCTTACGCTCGGGATGGCCTGTTCTTCCTCAATAACAGCCAAAATCGCCTTATCTCCATAATTACGCTCATAATGTATTATTGCTTATATTTCGTTTATATTATGCTTTGAATAACTACTGAAGATATCTGGATTTACGGAACGGTGAGGGCACCGTTGCCTACATTTTAGATCAGTTTTATAAATTATTCTATAAATAGCGACACAAGTTTTTGTTCTATTACATCCACTAACCCTTTTGTAGTTAATCGAAGTTCTGGAATAACAGGTAAACTTATAAAAGCTAGCGTCATAAAAGGGTCAACTCCTTCTGTAATGCCTAGTTCATAAGCTTTTTTCTTAATTCTGTCCATATCTTCTGCAAGGTCTTCTGCTTTTTTGTCACTCATAAGGCCGGCTATAGGTAAAGGAAGTTTGTCTATAATGACTCCATTGTTGACAATAATGTATCCACCTTTCATCTCTTGAAGGGCATTTGCTGCAAGGGCCATATCCTTTTCATTGGTTCCGATAATGATTAAATTATGAGAATCATGGGATACAGAAGAGGCAATGGCGCCACTTTTAAGACCGTAACCCGAAACATACCCTAGTCCTATACTCCCTGTCCCTTTGTGCCTCTCCACAACAGCTAATTTTAGAATGTCTTTATGAATATTAATTCCGTTATTTTCAGGTTCATATTCTTCTATTTGTTCAGTTGTCGTTATCTGATTATCCACTAGAGAAATCACTCTCATTTGATTCCTTTTGTCTCCTGAAGGTTCTTCAATATAAAAATCAGATTCCTCTAATTTACTTATGTGAAAGGAATGATAAATGGATTTATACTTATCATCTATATTTCTAGGCGCAGATGTATATTCAAGCATATTACCATTTTCAGCCACCAATTTACCCTTCTTATAAACCTTTTTTACGTAAAACTCTTTTAAATCCGATAAGACAACTATATCCGCAATATAATGAGGGGTAATAGCACCACGATTTTTTAAGCCGAAGTATCTTGCCGTCTGATAGGTACTCATTGCAATAGCCTTAATCGGGTCTACTCCAAAAGAAACGGCTTTTCGAATAATAAAGTTAATATGACCTTCCTTTTTAAGGCTTCCTGGATGTCTATCATCTGTGGCAAGAATACATCTTTGGTAATAAGGTTCGGCAAATAATTCTATTAATGATTCTAAATTTTTTGCAGCAGTACCTTCTCGAATCATCACTGTCTGCCCTAATCGAATACGCTCTTTAGCCTCTTGTAAGGTCGTGCATTCGTGATCAGACAAAACACCAGCTGTAACATAGGCGCAAAGGTCCTTACCACTTAATGATGGTCCATGGCCATCGACAATTTTGCCTGAAGCATCTTCTAGCTTTTTTAAAATATCTCTACTCCCTGAAATGGTTCCTTCATAATCCATTAATTCTGCTAAACCGAGTACTCTGGGATTATCATAGTATGGCTTTAATAAGACCTTTTGCAAAGCACTTTACAAACTATAGAATTTGTTTCCATTCTTCTTCTTTAAAACCAACTAAAACAATATCATCACCTACAAGAATAGGCCTTTTAACCAACATTCCATCCGTTGCTAAAAGCTTTACTTGTTCTTCCCCTGTCATTTGTGGTAAGCGGTCTTTTAGGTTGAGGTCTCTATATATTTTTCCACTAGTGTTAAAAAACCTTTTGATTGGGTAACCGCTCTTAGGTATCCATTCTCTTAACTCATCTACTGTTGGATTCTCGTCTTTAATAGGTCTTTCTTCAAATTCGATATGATTTGCTTCTAGCCATTTTTTCGCTTTCGTACATGTACTACATTTTGAATAACATATAAATTGGAATTTCATTTATCTTCTCCTTTCAATATTAGATATGCATTTTATGAATAATTATGGCTTTTTATGTAGAAATCTCGTTATTGCCACAGAAATATTTTGCTTGTCTTAAATGTTAAGCTATCAGTATTTTGCATTCTTTTCGGGTCATTTAGCAACCAGAGGTAGCATTTGCATGCAATAATTTGAATATACACAAAGTATGGATTTACTATAAAGTAAAATAGTCTTTTAGGATAATTTTATCATAGAAGACCATTAAATGAATCTGTTTATAGATGTTTAATACAATTTTATTAGATGAACAAATGTCATTACAATCTAAAAACATTAAATAGACTGTGTTTTTTGAATAGGATGTTCCTCTGCAAATTTTCGCCCATAGGATTCTAGTTCGTCCATAACGATGGAATTATTCCATTCTCTATAGCACACTGCATTAGGAATAGAAGGGTAAAAGCGTCCTGCTGGGCAATAGGTATCGATTGCGCGTCTTACTTCTGCTCTGATTTCTTCTTCTGTTATATTCTCAATATCGATTTTGGGCGCATCTATACCCCCAACCATGGCTAATTTTCCTTCTGTAATTCGTTGAATTTCTACGATGTCATTTTGAGCGATTACACCCTGCCATATATCTACACCAATTTCCACCATATCTTCTACAATAGGTTGGCATATACAATCTGCATGGTGCATATAGATCATTCCACATTCGTGAATGACGTCAGCAATCTCCTTTTGAAGAGGTTTGATGATTTCTCGCCAAACAGAAGGTGGCAAAAATAAATTTTGTTTTGTACCCCAATCATCATGATAGAAAATAATATCTGGATGACATTCTTCGCCAATTTTTTTAATATAAGCTATTTTATGATCTGTAATCACTCTAAGCATAGCCTTCATTTCATCTGGATACTCAAGATAATTTATAAGGGCATTTTCCATTCCCATTAGGAAATGACTTCGCTCAAAGATCCCAACAGGGCAAAAGAAACAGACTAATTTTTTTTCTCTATCAATAGAAGCTGCTTGATCTCTTACTTTTGAATAATCAAACGCATCTATTGAAGGCACGCTAATCTGTTCTTCCCACTTTTCAATATCCTTAATTACAATATTTTCTGGAGTTAAATGAGGATGTGCCCCAGGAGCCCCTGGCAAAAACACTTTTACTGTTCCCCATGAGTCTATGTACTCTTTTCCGTCCTGAGGAATTAAAGCGTCTCTTTCCAAAAGAGGATCTATAATAAATTCGACTGCTGCCATTAAATCCCCATAAAAATCTGGTTGCTCCCCATTGTAAATTGCCATAGCATTTTCTCTTAAATTCATACTGACCTCCTACTATTATTATTTACTCATATAAAATACATTCCATTGCAAATAAATGTCTTTTAAAGATTTGAACCACTATTGTACTATATGTATGATTTATTAAATCCTTAGCTTTATAATTTAATTGTACATAATTTTGCCATATACGTCAATATAATTGTAATTCTTTTAATATTTTTAATCTTATTGAGATTAATAACAAATAGAATAGCAAAACTTTCTTAATACAAAAACGAGGATAGAAAAGAATTCTATCCTCGTAGTAAAATATACTTTAGTATCCTAATTCAATAATATTAGCGATTAACGCTTTACATCTGCCACAATCTTCACCAGTTCCAGCTTCTGTAACTTCTCCAACCTTATCAATTGTATCAGCGCCGTTTTTTACCGCATTGACTACAGCTTCTAAGGAAACTTCCTTACATCCACACACAGAAGATAATACACCTTCTAATTCTGTTTTGCATCCTTCACATTCGCCACAGACGCCTGCTTTTTCTTTTACATCTTCTACTGTTCTTGCGCCTTCGCACATTGCTTTTCTTATTGATGAATAATCAACATTGTTGGCTATACATATCGTTCTATTACCTGCCATTTTATACACTCCTTTACTTATTCTAATGTATTATTATAGGAAAAAATGATCATATAATCAAATATAATCTTTTCATCTTTATTCTACTCTTTGTTTGTAGTCGAAAACTCCTCAGACAAATGCTCTTTGTTTAAACTTGGGAAGGTGAGGTTTTCTCCTTCTTTTCTTACGATATTTTCTCGAATATATAGGAATGTTTTTTCTTCTCCATGGTCTTTGAGCATAGTGAGCAATTTTCTAAGCAACTCACTAGATTCCTCGTGGATTATTAGATGAGCTTTTGTTCTTTCAAAATATGCTAAAGGATCACTATCTTGGTATGTCTCTGTTTTGTAAATTTTATTTGCTGCCACCCGATCACAGAACATCTCTACAACATATTTTGTGGGCATTTTTATTGGTGAATAAGAATGATCTCCTCTTGCATTATAATCTGTCCAATACTCAGGATGATGCTTGTTTCTTCCTTTATGATGGAGCCAAGCTGTGCTGTACCCTTTTTCTTCAATTTCCGCAGCATTAGGACTTCGATACCCTTGAAAATACTTCGCCCCTATGGAAAACTCAGTCCAGGAATATTTTGATAAATCATGAAGAAATCCTTGCTTATACAGTCCAACGCGAAAGCAGTGTTTCATGACGAGCCATTTATGTCGAGTGATTGTACGAAAATGCTGTAACCATTTCATTTAATTTATCTCCATTTTTTAATATAAGTATACTATATACTATGATTGATTTTCCTCTTTTATAGCTTCTTTTATTTCTAGTAAAACGTTCCTTCCAACAATCAATGCTACTACAAAGGAGAGCAAATCTGAAACAGGCTGACTAATTTGTACCCCTACTAGACCAAAGATTCTTGGTAAAATCAATATAGATGGTATAAAAAACAATCCTTGTCTTGATATAGACACAAGGGTTGCCTCTTTGGCCTTGCCGATTGTTTGCACTAGCATATTCGTCATGATAATCCACGCTGATAGTGGCAAAGTTAAACACTGTAACCTAAGAGCTAATGAACCAATAGAAATAACCTCTAAATCCTCTTTTCGAAATACAGTGATAATAGAAGGTGATGTGATCAATCCTATAAGTCCTAGTAAACTCAGTACAGTTATGGACAGCTTTACTGTAAACCAAAAGGCCTTTAATACTCTGTCATAGTGTTTAGCGCCATAGTTAAACCCGCACACAGGTTGAAACCCTTGCCCAAGACCGAGCATAACAGAAATTGCAAAATGGATAACTCGACCCACAATGGTCATAGCAGCTATGGCTGCGTCCCCATAAAAGCCTGCACTAAAGTTTAGGAAAATCATAGCCACACTACCTAAGGCCTGCCTGTAAAAGGATGGCAAGCCGCCACGAAGGATTTCCTTATACATTACCCACTTTGGTGTAAAATCAGAGAATTTGATTTTAATATTTCCACCAATACTTGAATTGTATACGAGGATACAAAAACTGATAAACTGACTTATTACAGTAGCTAATGCTGCACCACCTGTGCCCATGTTAAACTTAAAAATTAATATAGGGTCTAGTATTACATTTATAATACCACCTGTTGTAATGCCAATCATGGAATAAAAAGCGCTTCCTTGAAAACGAAGAGTTCCATTAGTACAAAAGAAGTAATCATAAAAGGCATTCCTAATAAAATGTACTGTATATAATCTTTCGCGTAGGGAGCGATGGTCTCTGTAGCACCAAGCATGTAAACTAAGGGATCTAATAGTAAAATGCCTATTATAGCTAGGATCACTCCTACAATTAATGCAGTAAAAAATCCTGTTGCCAGTACTTTTGAGGAATACTCACGGTCCTTTTGACCTAATAATCTAGATATGTAATTTCCTGAGCCCATACCTAAAGTAAAACCAATTGCCTGAATGATCATCATCAAAGGAAAAGCCACTCCAACTGCGCCTGAGGCACTTGTGCTAATCTGACTGACAAAGAATGTATCGGCCATATTGTATATAGATGATGTCAACATGCTGATTATAGTAGGAACGGCCAAAGATAAAACTAATTTATTAATAGGTGTTTCCGTCATCTTCTTGAATTTTTCATCTGCTGTCATTACTTTTTTCAATTTACTACCACTTTCTAAATGATATTCTTACTTTTCTATTCTATCATATTTTAGTAAATAACCACAAATCAGTAGGACTGTTCAAAATCAAGCTGTAGTCAGGATTTAGTAAACTTCTACCTTTAAATTTAAGTAAACTTTTCCAAACAAGAGTTATAATCGTGCGAATTATAGTGTAATAAAGCGATTATCAAAATTATTACAAGGGGAGTTTTATGTTTCATTTAAAAGGCAATCTACTTATAGATTCTTTATTATTCTTTTAGGTATTATTTCATTATTAAATAGTATTAGATTAGTAGATCATACTTCCTACACTATTTTTACAAACTCTGTAAATTCCTTCAGGGTATATGCTTCATCCTTGGTCATTTTTTGACAGATTTTTATCATTTAGCAAATAATAATAAAAGAATTTTTTTGTAAAACATTCTATTTTTATCCTATTCATATTAAATCTTCTTTTATCTCCTCCTTCAATTTGAGTATTAGATGTTACTATACTAAATATGAAGTCCTTGTCCAATTTAAAGGATTTCATAAATTCTTCCTAGTATCAAACAACAGATGGTTAATCAATTACTAAACGATCTCTTAATCTTTGTCTAATATTGTTACATGTTTGCTTTCTGCTTTTAATATTCGACTATTATTAATTTATTCTACTTGAATAAAATAGTGCTATTAACAATTGAATCCAATCATATTGCTTGTTATATAATTACCATAGCTTGTACTAATCTCTTAATTTGGTATAATTAGAGTATAATTTTATATATTGGTTTATCGACATGGCTAAATGGCTTTACATACAGGAATTTATTATATAATCTATTATTGTCATAACCAAATAATAATTTAGGGATACCATCTTTAGGGGGTAATGTAATCATGAAAGATTTTTTAAGGCGAAGAGGCGTTAAAAAGTACAGGGACCAAGTTATCGAACAAGAAGTATTAGATACCATCCTTGAAAACGCTTTAATCGCTCCTACTTCTACTAGCAGAAAATTATGTGAATTTATTGTAATAACCGACAGGGAAATCTTAAAACAGCTATCTGCATGTAGAGATCAGCGTTCTCAATTCTTAGCAGATGCGCCTGCCGCTATTGTAGTCCTTTCAGAAACAGAAGTATCAGATGTGTGGATTGAAGATTTAACCATCGCAGCTTATACTATTCAATTGACGGCTTACGATGAAGGCCTTGGTACTTGTTGGACTCAAATTCGAAATCGCAAAAGAGGTAATCACGAATCTGCAGAAGATTATATCAAAACGACCCTTAATATACCTGACAATTACGAAGTTGAGTGTATTGTCTCTATAGGGTATAGTGATGAAGAAAAAAAGCCTTATATCAGACTAGATTCCGATTGTGAACGAATACATAATAATATGTATCATGAACATCAGAAATGGCATAATCCCTAATATCTAATAAAACCTTTAGGATACCAATGATAACTATTACATTTGATTTGTTACATTTGAACAAAACTTGATTAATAACAAAAAGAAGAGGTAGATGAACCTCTTCTTTTTGGGTTGGATGGACGTGGTGTGCCCTTTGGGCAATTATAAACTTAGAATTATTTTTAGCCTTTAAAGAAGTATAGTGAAATTTTTCGCTCTGCCATACTAATTCTTATCTTCTATAAAGTCACCTACGATGATTAAAGATTTTACTTAGAACTTAAAGCTCTTAGAAGGCGAGTTCCCCGCTTCTATTAAAGCCTTATTTTTGATCATAAAAATAGTTTGGAAACTTAGTAAAGCACCTGTAATAATTAGGAGCCACCCTATGTCTATAATATCCGCGGCTGGACCGAATAAAAGCATGCCCATAGGCATTACGGAACTAGATATCATTGATAATACACCAAAAACTCTGCCTAAATAATCAGGATCTACCTTTTCTTGCAATAATACTATAGCTGGTGTGTTAAAGATTGGCATTACTACACCTATTAGCATAGTAAATAAAAGATACAGTACAAAATTAGGTGCTATACCTATTAATAATGTAAAAAGTCCTGAAATGAAGCAAGAAAAAACCATAGAGTGTACTCTGTTTTTAAACCCACCCCAGGTGGTCATAAGTATTCCCCCAAGAATCATGCCTATAGAGAAGGCAATTTCAATAGCAGTTAGTCTCCATACATCTTGCCCAAATCGACGTGTTACTTGTAATGGTAGCAAAAAAGCGACTGGTGTTACTAAAAATAGGTATATGGCATCGTAAGTAAAGAAACTTTTTACATATTTATTATGTTGAATATACGTAAATCCCCTGCCCAAATCTTTAAAATAATCTACCTTTGCACCTTTATCTATCTTTTTGTGAGGAGGGACTTTTAAGCACCAAATCAAAATCCCTATGGCGGTGATAGCGGTGATAATGTCTATTAAGAATATGACCTCTATAGTTGCTAATGTCAACAAAACTCCACTTATCACCGGTGAAAGAAGAAAAATTATGGACTGTATGCTTCCATTTATGCCATTCACCCTCATAAGGTGTTCTTCAGGTACTAGCTGTGGAATAAAGGCGTTAACCGCTGGCGTTTGTATTGCTGTTCCTAGTGCCCGTATCCCCAATACCATAAATAATAATCCTAAAGATTCCTTTCCTGAATAAAAGAACAAGGCCATAATAAAAGTAACTCCTGCAATTAATCCATCAGAGATCGCTATTAATTTCTTTCTGTCATATTGATCTGCCCATACTCCTGCAAATGGCGATAAGAAGAATGTAGGCAGAAATCCGCAGATAATCGATATAGTCATCATAACCCCTGACTGAGTATTCAGAGTGATATACCACATAATTGCGTATTGGACTAGAGATGAACCAAAAAGAGAAATAGACTGACTTATTACAAATAAAATAATATTTCTTTTCCAGTTCGTATTCACGTATCTTCCCCCTTATTTTTGCTATGTTTAGCAATTACGTCTATGAATTTTTCAAACATCTTTTCATTATACAATAAATGACTCATTATTTATACAAAATCAAATATTAAGTATATTTCAATATATCTGCCACCATTTACCACTTGAATTACATCATAATTGTAACTATAATGTATACAAGATGTAACAAACAAAAGGAGGAAGTACAAATGAATAAACTTAGAAAAGCTGTTACAATAGGACTGGTATTAGCTACAATGATTCCAAGTAGCGTAGGAGCAGCTACAGTCACAAAGTGCCCAGATAATAATGTCAATAATAGATATTCTTTCAATAATATATTAAAAAGAGAGGATATTCAAAAGTACATAGCGTCTATAATAAATGCAAAAAATGGTTCAAAACAAGATACTGCTCCAAAACAGGATACTGTTGAAGGTCAAAAAGAAGCACCAACTACAAATACAAAGAATACAGAAGACAAGAAAGATGTAACTCCAACAACGCCAAGTAAAACAGAAGAGAAAAAGGATACAAGTCCTACAGCACCAAGTAAAACAGAAGACAAAAAAGATACCACAGAGCAAAATCAAGCACCTAAACAAAATAGTTCACTAAATGCATTTGAACAGGAAGTAATCCATCTTACAAATCAAGAAAGACAAAAAAATGGTTTAGCACCATTTAAAGCGAATATTGAATTATCAAGTGTAGCAAGAGCGAAATCTCAAGACATGATTGACAAAAACTACTTTGACCATCAGTCACCTACATATGGTTCACCATTTGACATGATGAAAAGCTTTGGAATCAGCTATAGAACAGCTGGTGAAAACATAGCAAAAGGTCAAAAAACAGCGCAACAAGTAGTAAATGGTTGGATGAATTCTGAAGGGCATAGAAAAAACATCTTAAACCCTAATTTTACCGAAATAGGTGTTGGTTACGCTGTAAGCCCTAGTGGAACAGCTCACTGGACACAAATGTTTATAGGATAATAATAGTCACTAGCTTTAGGGGCTTTCTTTGGGATCAATTTGCAACACTAAGTAAATAATGATTGCTTGAATAGAAAATAGAATTTTCTAAGTATAGTATAGTATAAAAGGCCTCCTAAATTCAGGAGGCTTTTTATAGCTAAAGTATATGATTTTTTTATCTTAACTTACAATCTTATAATATGTTCTTGCTGTTAGGAAATAAACAGCTATATAAAATACTACAAAAACAAGTATCGTTATAGCTATACAAATAGCAAATAAAGATATATTGGTTAAATTAAAGATAGAGAGCAATTCAGTAATAACATTAAAAGCAAAAGCAATATGAATGATTGCTGTAACTAATGGTAAGAAAAAAACAGTTATTACCTGGGAATGAATGGATTGTTTTATTTCCTTGTGGCTTAAACCTACCTTTTTCATAATTTCATATCTTTCCTTATCATCAAAACCTTCGGCCACCTGCTTATAGTATATTATTAGAACTGTAGCCATAATAAACAATAAACCTATAAATAAACCCAAGAAAAACAGTCCACCATATACTGTGTAAAAACTAGATCTGTTGATTTCTGCACCTTCTACACTTAT
>NZ_CALNCS010000057.1 GCF_937875145.1 Alkalibaculum bacchi
CCACCCTTGACGAAGAGGCACTGTATCTACTAGGGAAGAGAAAGTACGAGGAGATTAGAGCAAAAAAGTGAGTCAGTGGAAATTTTTCCCACATCTAGCCATCTAATCAAGCTCATTTTTTCTTATCCTTTAAATCCAAGTTTTCCCTAGTATCCCCCTCCACAGTCGTAGCAGTACCCCCGCGGTCCTTTACAACTAAAGAAAATGGGAGGAAGTGTTTACCTAGTAGCCCTATTTTACCTGCATAATATTGAATGAGAACAAATAAAATCACCAGTATGGTCAATCCTAGCTTAATGGATACGACCGAATAAATAATAGATACTCCCGAAAAAGTAATACTAATCCCATAAATCATAAGGACCGTTTTTGTTTGAGATCTATTTGTAGTCATAAGCAAGTGATGTAAGTGTTCTTTATCGGCTTGGGCAAAAGACTGACCTCTCAATTTTCTTCTAATGATGGCAAAAAAGGTATCAAAAACAGGTACACCTAATATGAGTATCGGCACAATAAAGGAAATAAACGTGACATTTTTAAAACCCATTAAAGACAAGACGGATATAATATAGCCTAAAAACAATGCTCCTGTATCTCCCATAAAAATCTTAGCAGGATGAAAATTGTATACCAAAAAACCCGTACTCGAGCCTGCTAAAATAAGGGCATAGGTCATAACAAAGTAATCCCCTTCTAATGTCGCAAGTATGTACATGGTCATAAAGGTGATAGTAGCTACTCCAGAGGCTAATCCATCTAATCCATCTATAAGATTAATAGCATTTGTAACCCCGATAATCCATAAATAAGTGAGAAAATAACCTAGATAAGTTAATTTAATTGTACCGAAAAAAGGTAAAGTAATAGACTTTAAATAAATTCCTCCGTAAAAGATCACAATACTAGCTGCTACTAATTGAAATAAAACCTTAAACTTTGGACTTAAGTCAAACTTATCATCTATTATGCCAGAGCTAATGATAATAATGCTTCCAATTAAGATGGCTTTAAATTGAAAATGAGGATAGCCAAAAAAAACATGACCTAATAAGAAGGCAATAAAAATAGACAATCCCCCTAATGTGGGCATTACTCTGTTATGAACTTTTCTTTTATTTGGTTTATCCACTGCACCAATTTTTATTGCCAGCTTTGAAATAAATGGAGTAATCGCCATAGCGACACTACAACAAAATAAATATATCAATATATCTTCCATGGATTACCTCTTTTTAGTATGTCTCGTATCGATACCGTCAATGAAGTTTCGCAAAATACCGACCATTTTACTATTGTCCGAACTAAAGACCTTTGGTTCGAAATTGTCTAAATCCTTTATGATTTGAACCAAATCATCTCCATCATGGCACACTTTAATATATTCCTGGGATTCCATCATATCTAAAATTTCTTCTTGATGGTCATCGTTATGCTCATTATATTTTTTTAGCCTAGGAAAGGCTACTACTTTTTTACCATGCCTAATAGACGTGATAATTGACCCCGTTCCTCCATGGGTGAGGATATAACGAGCTTCCTTGGTCAAAACTTCCATTTCTTCGTAGCTTAAATACTCTACAAATTCCATTTTATCTGATTGGTATTTTGTATTTCCCCTCTGTACCATAATCTTTTCATCAATAACACCCTCATCAATACACTCTTCAATCAACTGAAGCATTCTTGGAAATTCTAATTCATGAGTTCCTAATTGTACGAGTATCAATATATTGACCCCCCATACACTGCTCTTGGGTAATATTTTAACATAGATTGCCATTGAACAATAAATAAATCTGCAATAGGGTAGACAAGCTTACCAGATAAATTAGGAGAGCTCGTCTTGGCAAAACTTTCAATAAAGATAACTTTCTTGCCAAAAATCTTTGCAATATAACACATAGGCACTGAAGTATGAGCTCCCGTTGTAATAATACAATCAGGGCGAAATTGTAAGAACAAAAATACAGACTTAAAAAAGTTGGCAATAAATTTAAAAATGTACTTTACAGGATAATTTCTCGCACCGTACAACAAATAAGACATATCGTGCTCATCTCTCATCTTTTCTGTAATTTTTGTCTTTTCCGTTACAATTTTATAATCATACTCATCAAATAATTCCTTAAGCTGCAAAAGTTGCGTCAAATGCCCACCTACAGAGGAAATAAACATTACTTTTTTCTTCATGAAATTATCCTTTCATTAAATAATTCTTCGTAAATTATCCCTACTTTTTTTGCCTTCTCCTGAGCGCTATTTTCCTGAGCTACTTTCCATCCATTTGCTATATAGGCTTCTTTTTCTTCAGCCGTTAATCCATAAGCCATTTCAAGACGTCGGGCTAAGTCCTCAACGTCTCCTGTCTTCGATTTTATGACAGTGTTTTCCTCTAAGTACTCAAATGCCTCGATATCACTTGTCACTACCAAAGTCTCTGTTGCCATGGCCTCTAATGTTACTAGATTAAAGCCTTCTGTATAAGATGGCAATACAAATACATCGCATGCGTTCATGTACTTTGCTACCTCTTGCTGGGATTGTGGCGGAATTACCCTTATATTTTCTTCAAGTCCGCTATGGATCTGTTCCGTAGTCTTTGTCTCAACATTTGGATCTCCTACTAGGAGGAGCATCTTGCTTGGAATAAGTGCTTTCTTAAAAGCTTCAAGTAAATCTAAAATCCCCTTTGCCTTGTAAAAATTCCCGACAAATAAAACTACAAATTTATCAAAAGGTAAACCTAGCTCATGCTTTACTTTTTCTTTGTCCATTTTACAAAATATGGAGCCATTAACACCCATATTGATTACTTGAATCTTTTCTTCTTGAATCTTCCAATCTAATATTTTGTGCTTTAGTTCTTCACTAACGCAAATGACTTTATGGCTTTCTCTTATAATTTTTTGTATCTCTTTTTTAATAAGAGGGCTCTTATTCGGCATCTTGTTGATGTCACTACCATGAGCTGTTATGATCATCTTAGAACCGTATCTTTTCTTATGCAGTGTGGCAAAAATGCCTGGTGGAAAAGCGTAATGGGCGTGAACAATATGGTAGGATCCTCCCTTTATTAAGGAATAAAACAATCCCTTTACAAGAAATGTAAGGTAGCGCAAATATTTATTGCCCTTTGATTGCAAGCTAATGACCTTACACTCATAGCCCATTTTTTCTAATTCCATTACTTGATTGTACACAAATATGCCAAATTGGGGCTTATCTTTTGTGGGATACATATTAGAAATTATTAATACTCTCATTCTGCTCTCTCCTGTTTTTTCCACAAAGCGATTATCGTGCAGGTTAGAAATACACTTACCGATGGCGCAAACAACACGTGCCCTGCAATAAAAGCACATCCTAATCCTGCAACAAGCGAAGTCATAAGCATGGTCTCTTCTATTGAAATGGATTTAAAGTTTATGAGATATTTTACCGCAAGTTTTATAATCATAATGCCTGGATAATATAAAAGCAAAATCAAGCCTACGACACCATAATAGAAAAGTAGCTCATGGAAATCCCTTTCTATTGGGATTACTTTGTTTTTATCTTCATAGTCGCCTCCGTACCCTACGCCTATAAACTTTCTCACTACAGCGCCCTTTTCAAAATCTTCATTGGTGTCATTTGCCTTAAGCTCCCTGCCATTAAAGATAATGTCTGGCTTCGATTCACTATCCCAAGACTGGTGAATGCGGATATTATTGTATACAGGAGAATATGGGGTATAAAGGACGGCTCCTACTAATAAAGCAGTAAATATCACTACCACCTTCTTCCACTTAGTTTCTTTTAATATAATAGATCTTAATATTAGGATTACAACCCCTGCAAACAGCCCTAGGATTATCCCCATATAACTAGTTTTTGTTCCGGTTATAAACATAGCTGCCATATTGAATACAATTAAGATGAGCTTTCCTAAGAGATACTTCGGATTTTGCACTGTATAGAGAAGGGCAACAGGAAATAATATAGCCATAGCAGCGCTTATTTTTGTACCAGAGAAAAACCATCCCGTCTGTCCCATTTTTTCACTTCCATAAGATTCAATTCCCGTCCCTGTAAGGGCAGCAAAAATGATGCATATGCTAATAATATTCAAAGAAATCCAAAGGGCCTTGTATAGCTTTTGATTCCCTAGTGAGTGCTCCATCGAGCTTATAATATGCTTACATGCTATAAGAAATGCAATAAAAAACACGTATTTAGAAAAATAGCTGATTTCCTCATAGTAATTTAATACCTCTTTATAATAGGTATTAAACAACAAGTGTATTCCATAGAAAAGGGCTATTAAAACGAAATAAATCCTATGTTTTTTTTCTACAATAAACACATACAGCAAGGCTACAAGAAAAGCTCCATTTCTAATTAGTAGCCCTGGTGTAATGCTAATATTTAATTGTAGGAGAAAAAACGCTGTAAAGATATCGATAATTGGTTGAATTACGATATACAACAGCAATAACTTATAATAATCTAAATACTGTAATATGTTCTTCATAAAAATCCTCTCGGTCAATCTTTTTATTAGCCTACAAATTTCTTTTTTAACTGAAATAGATTCATTACCTTTCCAATATGCCCTAATCGAACTACATTTAAATATACTTTTTTCTTAAATGGTAAATTTGATATATTTTTGTTTTTGTACCAATTAGGAAATTCTTTATTGAGAACGAGGCAAATATTTTTAGTCAGCTCATTTCTCAGAGAATTTTCCTCTACAAATTTTACTCGGTAAATAGCTCGAAAGAGCAGATGTTCTATGAACAAATACTCCAACTGTTCTGAAAATTCTTCTGCTACATTTCGCTTTTCAAAATACCTTTTTACGATTTCTAGATTCTTGGCTGCATCCATAATCTTGCGATCGTATGTTCTCATAGCTGAACCCGTACGATATCGATAATTGTACAAGGGCTTACTTACCTTTGATATTCTATTGCAATGGCTAAGGATACGAGGTGTAGTCCCTAAATCTTGATTGCGAAGGCCTAAGGGAAAAGAAATCTCATTTTGTGTAAACAGCTCTTTCTTATATAATTTACCCCAAGGAGCTGGGAGAACCGTATTGATCAGATCCTTGTTTTCAAAGATAGACTGAACCTTTTGAGTCAACTCACCAGAAGACCATTCTCGAATAAACTCACATTTCTCGTCCGTAACAACTGTAGCATTGCATAGCACAAGGTCTGAATCATTTTCTACAGCGTTCTCATACATAAGCTCTAACATATCTTTTTCCAAAAAGTCGTCGCTATCTACAAACATAATATAATCGCTTTTGCTCTCTACAATACCTGCATTTCTAGCCGCCGAAACCCCTTTATTCTGCTGAGTAATAACCCTAACTCTGTTTGGACTAGACTCTTGAAACCCCTCCAAAATCCCTAAACTTCCATCCGTGGACCCATCATCCACTAAAATTAGCTCAAAATCCAAAAAACTCTGCTTTAAAATTGAAGAAACGCACTTCTTTATATATTTTTCTACATTATAGACAGGAATAACAATACTAATTTTGCTCAAAACGATTTTCCCCCTAACCTACAAATTATATTTACTATATCAGATCATCCACCCCAGTCATCCTAGGCAAAGGAGCTTACACCACCTCGCCTATAGACGAGTAAAAAAATTTTGCTTACCACTTGCTTTATATTTTCGATAGCCTTTAAAAAACAATCTAAAATAATTTTGCTTTCGAACCACGAGGTCTTTCACCAAATCCATTATAGCTCTCCCCAAAACAAAATTTTTGGCATATAGTGCACCTCTATTTGTAACCCTTTTTTGATCCACTACGACAGCTTTCCTTGGATGGTAGACCGTAACCATTGGTAAATATTTAAAAAATTTTTCCTTTGAAAAATTATTGATTAAAAAGTCTACTTCTTCTCCACTATTATATATCCCACCTAAGCCAAAATCTTCATCAAAGCCAATAGGACAGGAGTCTTTTTTAAAGGCAATCTCAATAGACGACTTAGCGAGAAACTCTTTGTCTTGTGTAATCATCTTACTCTCATTTCCATAATTTGATTTATAGAGTTTTCCATTGACCCTATCATAAATCTGCGTCAACAACACATCTAGATTAGAGTCGCCAATAAATTCTTCTCCAATAATCTTTAGTGAATCCTTATGATACCAGCAATCATCGTCAGAAAGAAGCACAATAGACCCATTACAGTGTTTCAAACCTATATTTCTAGAATGAGACAGTCCCTTTTGGTCGATGGGTACATGAATGATTTCTAGCTCACCATAATAGCTTATGATTTCTCTTATGATATCATGATTGTCTTGAGACACAATTACCACTTGAAACTCTTTATATTCTTGTATATTCAAGGAATCGAGAAGCCTTCTAAGTTCATCTTCTCTCTCTCCTAATGTGGGTAACAATAAAGATAATTTCATACGATCTCCTTTTTTCAATTATCATTTAAGGATCGTTACTAAGCGTTTTACCAATAACCGAAAATGTTTATAACAACAGTAATAAATAACAAAATACACTATAGAAACCAACAAAGTAAAAATTCCAGTTTCTATAAACCATCTCATTGTACTAATCGTATCTTCATAAAAACCTACATAAGAGCAAAATACATCCCCCAGATACAAGACGATGACCATAATCAATACATTTATACCATAATTTATGAAATAGCTCTTAGCACTCTTGTGAAATACATTTTTAAATATATAATTTGGAATAAACCAAAATCCAGTTAAAACATAAGAAGCAATTGTGGCGAATAACACCCCATCAATGCTAAATTTACCTACTAAAAGCAAGGACAAACTCAAATTGATGATGGCTTCAAATAAAGATTGCCACTTTGTCTCCTTAAAGGCTCCAATTCCATTAATAATTACGGATCCTGTGCCTCGAACGATTCGATAAAAGAAAACCATGCAAAACAAAAGCACCGTAAACTGGCTGACTACCATTTTACTGCCGACCCACACTCGAATAAGATTATTTATAGAAAGATAAGTCACTGTAAAAACAATAGATGCCATATAAAATAAAAAAGAATTCATCTCCCAAAAGCTACTAAGAGCCTCTTCTTTCTCTTTAGAAGCAAAAAAGTTACCAAAGCTCTCCTGGGTAGAGTTGATGATTTTATTTGTAATGCTAATAATAAACTGCGCTATATAATTGTAACTCGCATAAATGGCTACTACATTCACGCCAACAAAGGCAGACAATACGATATTATCCGTATTTGAAGCAATAATAGTAGCTATTTTTTGCATAAATACGTGTTTGGTATTATCTACAGTGGACATATCAGGTTCCTGTTTTAGATCTATCCAGGGATAGTTCTTGTAAGCAAAATAGTTGATAATAATATTGGTAAAAATCATATTGATAAAATACCATACAAAAATACCAATTAAATCAATACCTAAAATAAGCAGTACAATCTCTACGACAATTTGAACAATTCTCATGATATTGGTTACGAGATTCGTCATGTACTTATTTTGGTCTGCTTGCAGCAAAAATCTAGGTGCATAAGCGAAATAATTGCCTATTCCCGTGAGCAAAAACAGGATAAACGCTACCTGGGTATAAAGAGGACTCATGGGATTATTTTTTATTAAATAATCAATAAAAAAGGATAAAATAAACCCTGTTGTTAAAATAATGATTCCAATTCTCCTAAAGATAATCTTTGCCCCAGACAGCAATCTATTGATTTTATCTCGATTTCTATCTGCGATAGGAGAGTAAAGGGCAAAAACAATAGACGTTCCAAACCCTGCCTCTGCTAAATTTAAATAATTAAAAATTTGGTTAAATAACTGAGTAAAGCCATAATACCCCTGCCCTAAATAATCAATAAAAATAGGAATTTTAATAAACCCCAAAATCCCCATAATAAAAAAGGGGATAATATCCGATAACATATTGCGTATAGTTTTCTGTGTTCTCATTCATTCACCTTGTACGTTCTAATTTGTAAGTTCTAAATCACCTCGCCTCTAGGCGAGTAAAGAGGTTTTGCTGACCACCTATCTTTAATCAATCCCTACAATAAATATCTCTCGTATACACCTTGTCCTCTACATCTTTAATCTCATCTGCCATACGATTTGATACAATTACATCAGAGATTTCCTTAAATTCATCTATAGCCCTAATCACTCTAGAATTGTAGAAGGTATCCTCTTTTAGAGCTGGCTCGTACACTACAACTTCAATCCCCTTACCTTTAATTCGCTTCATAACCCCTTGAATAGAAGACTGCCTAAAATTATCCGAATCTGTCTTCATAGTCAATCGATAAATCCCTACAATCTTTGGATTCTTCTTGACAATCATTTTTCCAATGTGGTCTTTTCTCGTCCTGTTTGCATCTACGATTGCAGACATAATATTTTGAGGTACATCTGCATAATTAGCTAGAAGCTGTTTTGTATCCTTTGGTAAGCAATATCCTCCGTATCCAAAAGAAGGATTATTGTAATGTGTACCAATACGTGGGTCTAAACATACCCCTTCGATGATTTGTTTCGTATTTAATCCTCTGACCTCTGCATAAGTATCGAGCTCATTAAAATACGCTACCCTTAACGCCAAGTATGTATTAGCAAATAATTTAATCGCCTCTGCTTCTGTTGAATCTGTGAACAATACAGGAATATCTTCTTTAATTGCCCCTTGCACCAAAAGATCTGCAAATTTCTTAGCTCTTCCTGATTGCTCCCCTACGACAATTCTAGATGGATAAAGATTGTCATAAAGTGCTTTTCCTTCTCTTAAGAACTCAGGTGAAAAGATAATATCATCTGTTTCAAACATCTCTCGTATTTTCTTTGTATAACCAACTGGTACTGTAGACTTTACGACCATTACAGCGTCTGGATTAATAGACAAAACACTAGCGATTACCGCTTCGACAGATCTTGTATTAAAAAAATTCTTTTCTGGATCATAATTAGTTGGTGTAGCTATGATGACAAAATCCGCTTCCTTATACGCCTTGTAATTGTCTGTCGTAGCAGTTAAGTGTAATTCTTTTTTAGAAAGGTACGCCTCTAATTCTTTGTCCACAATGGGAGATTTTCTATTATTAATCATATCCACTTTTTCTTGAATAATGTCTATGGTTATTACTTCATTGTGCTGAGCCAAAAGAACCGCATTAGACAATCCCACATAGCCCGCTCCTGCAACTGTTATTTTCATTCTTATCCCTCCGTTTTGCCTAACTTATCAAGTCCGTATACTCTTTTGTAGATTAAGTATACAAATAAAACCTTAAACAAACCTTTTTAATAGAGTATTTTTTACATATTCATTATTATCATTTATATGCTTTCTTAAACTGAAAAGTATTCTGCGACTATTTACTTAGCATTTATATTGATTATTTACTTCACGTAAGTCGCATAGTTGACCTCAACCTGTACATCCTAATTACAGGTGGTGATAAAAATGTCCGAGATACAAAAAATACTACAAGATATTGAAGAATTAAAGAAAAAATTAGAAGTATTAATAGAAAAAAAAGATTCAAACTTATTAGACCCAAATATTTTAATAGCAAGCCAGGATTTAGATAAAGCTATTACAAATTATCTCGAATTTATTCGAGAAAAATTCTAATACACCCTCATACAATCATCATGGTCTATAAAAGTATAACCATTGTACACATAATAATTGCTGATAGAACCCAGCTAAGTATCTAGCTAGATACTTAGCTATTATTTAGACTTTCTTTTTCAAATCCAGAAGCCTATGGTAGAAATAATAAAAATTGCTTTCAAAAAAACCATATCGCTTTCCAAAGTATGCTTGCTCCCTAGCCTTACTCTTCACTTTCCTGAATTGCTCCCTATAATTTGCCCTTTCACTAGGATTCATGCCATGAAAAGTCCTAAGAATTGCATTGTAGAGCTTTCTAAGCTCTTTTTTTATGATAATTTCTACTAAGCCCAAGTCGCCCCTATAATCCTTTTTATAAATCTCTTGTTTGTCCATTAACTCTAAAAGACACTGACTATAACCTTGAAAGCTCCTTGCATAATTGTTAGAGGTCATCGTTGAATTCCCTCTAATCCTCCTTTTAAAGAAGACCGCAGAAATATGCTTTACTTTATTCGCATACAAGTACAGCTGAAAGCTAAACAGTTCATCCTCGTGAATGATTCCCTCTGGAAAATACAAACCCTTTTGCATTACAATTTCCTTTTTAAACATATATAGGCAGGGTGAAACATAATAATCCCTATTGTTAATAAGCTCATCAAGGAGCACAGCTCCATTATAAACTCCCCCATACACTTTATTTCTAGTGTATTTAAAGGATTTTTTATCCTCACTTATATAATTCTCATCATAAAAGCTTTCCCCATCAAATATGATCATATCTAGATCATATCCTTGGCATTGGTCGTAGAGGACTTGTAGAGCACTATTTTCTAAAATATCATCACTATCCATAAAGTAAACATATTTTCCCCTAGCGTTTTTTAAGCCTACATTTCTAGCAGCGCCTTGACCTTTATTGACCTGCTCTAGGTATAAAATATTGCTGTACGTATTTGCATATTCTTTTGCAATATCACCACTTTTATCCGTAGAGCCATCGTTGATGGCGATAAGCTCGATATTCTTCTTCGATTGATTTAGAATAGACTCTAGAGCCTCTCTTATATACGATTGTGTATTATAAATAGGCATGATAACAGAGATATCAAATTGTTCTTTCATAATCTAAACCCTTTTCTACATTTATTTTACTTTCTACCTATGATCCCTTTAACCGTAGAGTATTGTTTTGTAATGAATAAACCAAAAGCAAATAAGACTACTGCGACGATACCTTTGATAATAGCTGAAATCAATGGGTGATTAAAGGATATTTGAGAGATAAAATATAATCCTACAAATGTAATCAAAAATATGATGAAATCAGGCACAAACTTGCCAGCAAACGCCCTCAAGGAATACCCTAAGCCCTTTTTAATTAAGTAATAAAATGAAATGGCGATATTGATATTAAAAGCAAGCGTTACAAAGCCGGCTACCATATTAATATTCCCAAATCCAATCCCTACTAAAATAGCACCAACGATTAAAACGGACGACACCGTTCCCGTTAAAAACATTAACTTTGTATTACCAATACTTTGAAATATAGATCCGGTGCTAGAGCTAATCATCTGCGCCCATATGGATAAGGCCAATAACTGAAAACTAGGCACAGAAGCGTACCATTGCTCGCCATATAAAATCATGATAATTTCCTCTGCTGCAAAATAGCAATAAGCTGAGACAAATACCCCAAGAAGCGAAAGAACCTTGAGGACTTTAAGGTATTTTTCGTAGATATATTTTCTATCGTCTTGATGTGCAGATAATATAGGATGAAGTACAGGTGTAATAACATGGGTCAAATTCTGTACAGGGTAAAGCATTAATC
>NZ_CALNCS010000058.1 GCF_937875145.1 Alkalibaculum bacchi
TTTGTAGTCTTTCGGCTTCTTCACGGCTGTATGCCATGATGTCCCTGACCCGTTCACTTGTTAGTAGTTTAATATTATCATCCGTAAAAATGTTGATTAACTTAAAATCACTAATGATATTAGTTACTTTCCATTCTTCCATGATTTCAGAATAATCATATTTTAAGTTCTCTCTGTTGTGTTGTATTTCTGCAATAGCGGCTTCAAAGGCAGTGAATTTACCGTTGTTTAATCCAAACATCACATAACTTATTTCTTCAGCCGTAGCTTTTCCCAACTCACGTAGTGTTTTGAATATTACCTTCGGTGGTTCGACATCTGTATTTGATTGTTCTGCTCCACTGTTGTTTTTTCCAAAGGAATCAAAAATTACACTTTCAAAAATTAAGTCTATAAAATCTTCTCGATGAGTGGACACTATATAATATTTTTTATCAGGTTCTGCATCTTCTTTTTCACCTATATACTCTGACAACTTTCTGCCACGATTTGTTAATACTAGATAGTTAATGCCGTCATTATCAGTATCAATATCAACAAATCCAAAATACCTTGGGAGCTTACTTTTATTATATGGAGTTCTGTTTTCCTTTCCATTTTTTTGTGCAGAAACTCCTATAAATTCAGCCATCTGGTTTACAAAATCACGTCTAGAAATTCGTCCACCATTTAAACTAATTATTCTAATAGTATTAAGAAAATAACTGATATTCATGCTGGCCTTATCTATAGTTAAATTACCTATCATACTTACCTCCTATAATTAGCGACTCTATAGCTCTCTTTATCAGGAGCGGTGGAATGCCTTCTCCTATGACCTTACGAATAAGTACATCGCTAGCCCATTCCGGAATATCCCAATCAAGAGGTAGTGATGACAAAATTAACAACTCATAAATTGACAGTGCTCTGGCATCAGAATATTCTCGTTTTGTGTCATCATCGCTTTCAACTATTGGCCTACCAGGATGAACGGTTGAAAATGCAGATATTACACCACTATTCTGCATAATTGTTGTAGCAGGTTTATCCCAAAACATCCTCATATAAGTTCTTGGAGCCCCTTTGATTCTGCGCCCCTTAGTTTTTGGAAAAAATGTTTCATTCTTGAATGCAGACTTTCCTGTTGGTGTATGTATCATCCATTCTACCTGCTTCCAGCTATGAACAGGAGGATAATGCCACTTTGAAACCTCAAGACCTTTACGCTTTTTTTCTTCAAAATCAGGAAATCTCCATTTTTCTGTCTCTTCTCTTAAGCATGGATCAAGAGAAGGTAAACTACCGATGGCTTCTTCCATTGTAATAATGTCCTGTTGTTTTTCTGGGAACTCCCATTTAACATCCTCTGTCTTCGCTGATAATAGATATATATATCTTTGTCTAGACTGAGGTACTCCATAATCCATTGCATTTACAATATGCTGTTCATTAAAATTATAATAGTCTCCAAGCTCATTTTCAACATACTGTGGAATGAACAAATAGTCGCCATTGTATAATATCTGGGTATGTTGCTGCATTGGTATGTTCTCAAACATAACAAAGCGAGGTCTTATTTGCTTAACTGCTTCAACAGCATAATAAATCAAAAAGTTTCTTGGGTCTTTAGGGTCTTTACGTCCTGCACATGACATCCCTTGACACGGTGGTGTCGCAATTAGCAAGTCAACATCATTTGCTTTTGCCTCTGCTACTACTCTATCAAACACTTCCGAAATAGTAATGTCCCCGATAATCATATTTGTTTCTGGGTAAAGGTGATTATAGAACCTTCCTCTTTCTTCTAATAACTCATTAGCAACTACAACATCAATTCCAAGGTCATCAAAGTATGTTTCTGCTATTCCTACATTTGCAAATAATGATACTGCTTTAATTCTATTTTTAAATTTTACGTTTTTCATCTATTAATTGCTCCAATTCAATTAAGGCATGTTCTAACAACCTTGGCGGTACGCCTTCGCCTAATATTTCTCTAATAACATTGCTGCTCGCATCATCTGGGATATTCCAATCATCTGGCAAAGAAGATACTCTCATAAGTTCAAGTATCGATAATACACGAGCATCAGACCACAATCTTGTTTCCTCATCTGGCGAATCAATAATTGCTCTTCCTGGATGTCCATTTTCTTGCGAGCCTATACGGCTTGTATATTTGGTAACGGTATATGCGGGTTTATCCCACCACTGCCTCTTATATGTGTTTTTATAACCTTTAGACTTTGTTCCATCCGATAATGTAGGGTAATATGTCTCATTAGACCAGGCAGAACAACCTTCAGGTGTATGCATCATTGCAACTACATGACGGTACTTATGACGAGGGGGATAATGCCATTTTGATACAGCTAATCCCTCCTTTTTTTTCTTCTCATAGTCTGGGAATAATTTCTTAAGCTCTTCGCTAGATATATCTGTTACATTTGGATCTAGTGAAGGCAAATCACCAATAGCATCTCTCATTGTTGTTATTTTTCTGGAAGGTTTTGGAAATTCCCATTTAATTTGCATTGATTTTGCAGCTAAAAGATATACACAGCGTTCACGTGATTGTGCAACACCATAATACATAGCATTTACTACATTATTTGTGTTAAATTCATATTTGTCACCAAGCTCAGATCTTAAGTATGTATCAATATAAATCCATTCTCCATCAATCTCAATTTTCGTCTGAAGAATCTCAGGGACATTTTCAATAATTACAAATTTAGGATTTAAAAGCTTGATAGCCTTTACTACATCAATTATTAGACGATTTCTTGGATCGTCTTTCTTTTTCAACCCAGCAGTACTCATTCCCTGGCAGGGTGGTGTTGCGATTATAAAATCACACTTTTCTTCTTTTGCAGCCTCAATTATTTTCTTAAAGTTATCTTGTTCGGTTATATCGCCTTGAAACATTTTAACCGATGGATATAAGTGTTTATATATTTCTGCACGTTGTGGTAATAATTCAGCAGCAACCTTTACATGGATGCCGTGTTTATCAAAATATGTTTCAGCTACTCCTGCACTTGAGAATAGCGATAAAGCATTATAGTTCATAACAATCCCATCCGTTCTTTATTTTTCTTTGACACCCTCAAGTTCAAGCAGCGATGAAATATCGCAATTAAATAAGGCGCAAAGTTTCTCAATAGTCTCAAAGTCAATTCTCGTAGCCTTATCATGATAAAGCTGCGTAACAGTGCTTCGAGCTAAACCTGTTTTTTTATGCACATCTTGAATGGAATAGCGAGCTTGCCCCATAAGTGTAGAGAGTTGACAATGCATATCTTTTCTCCTTTTCATAATCATTCTATCATACAATAGCATAAAAGATAGTCAAAGTCAATGGCATGTCACTCATTTTAAATTATATTTGCTCAATTGTCTTAATATACTATCCTATCAATTTAATCCCATTTTTACAGTAATTTTATCCACTCGCCACATTTTTGACAGTAATTTCGTCAACTCGGTAGCTAAAAAGTAATAATATCCACACAACCTTGCGTTTTTTTTGCTGTAGATATGTTCTTACAATAAAAAATTCCTGACCTTGAACCCAGCTTGAATATGGTTCAAAATCACGGAAATCCCTTTATATCAAGCACTTTTATACTCTTATTTTTCAACCCTTGACATCAATACGACCGTCTCAACGTGTTTTGAGATGAGGGGATAGCTATCAAAACTGCGTTTTCAACCCCTGTTGTTATTGGGAACATATCCACGCTCGTAGATGGAAACATATCCAATGTTGGCTTTCGTTTGTGGGAATATATCGACTGTAATTATTTCATTTTCAAGCCTTTATCGATAGCTTCCTGAATAATCTTATGACAACAAACTCCCAACGGATTGTTTTCTTTACAATTAGAATTTTTCATTGCCCCCGTGATGGCATTTACTTCTTTTACGGTTTTCGCACCATGCTTTACAACTGCTTCAATTACCTGATTTTCTGTGACTTCGCTACAATAACAAGCATACTTAGGATCTGCATCTTTCTTAAACCAGATAGGAACTCTAACTTGGCCTTTCAAGAATTTTATTTCATTATCTAAGTTATAGTAAACAACGTCGCAGTCCTCGTTCATGCAAATCTTAAATTGATCTCCGTTAACAGCATTACGATAATCATCTACCACTAGATGTTCAACAGTTACTTTACTAACGGAAATCCCTTCATTATTACATACAGGACAATTGTCTTTAATTTGATCCAGCTTTTCTGTTTTGCATCCACAACAGCATTCATTATTAATCTTCATATTTTTAACCTTCATATTTTCATTATAATTTCTTTTTTAAACTAGGTAAAACCAATTTCATATACTTATCATTTATTAATAGCGTCAAACATTTTAGCTGGTGTTAATTTACTTAGCTCCCTGTTGTCAGCCAACGCACGTGTAGCTTTTTTGTGTATAAACACATCAGCGTCATGTTCTTCAAAGCCTTTTTCTAGAATCAGGTATTGATACAATTCCCTACAAGGGTACAACATGAACTTTTCGTTACGAAAAGCATTAGTTGCTTCCTCTCTATTTGCATCACATACCTTCATCAATACCCGCAGGATTTCTTCGTCCTTAACTTTTGCTTCATACAAAGCAGCAGTTACAAGTT
>NZ_CALNCS010000059.1 GCF_937875145.1 Alkalibaculum bacchi
AACCATACCGTCAATATTTAGCTCTGGAATAGCTATCAATGTATAGTTTAATATAAACTTGATGATCGTTCCTATTACAATATCTTTCATAACTCGCTTAAATACATTCATTGCTTGTAAAATAGTCTGAAGCGTTGCTACCATCATAATGAATAGAATAGAAAGAGAACTGTAAGACAAGATATGCCCACCATAAATCGAATCATTAAAAATCATACTAAATATTTGGTCCGAAAATAAGCTTAAACCTACAATACAGGGAAAGCCTACCATGAATATAATTCTCATTGCAGACTCTGTTTTTCTGCAAATAGATGCCATATCTTTTCTCACATAGGATTCTGTTATAGCTGGAAGAATTGCTGTAGATACAGCCATACTTATGGTCATAGGAATATTGATTAAAGTGCCCGCATTAGAGTAGTCTCCAAACATTTTAGTAGCATCTTTAAGAGCAATCCCTGCCATAGCCAATCGAGGTGCATATGTAACAGAATTGACCATACCATTGAGAGATAATAACAAAGATGTTATAGAAACAGGAACTGCAACAGACAAAAAGCTCTTCACGATGGTTTGCACACTGTCTATAGATTGGTTTGAATTTAAACCAATCGTACTTTTTTTCTGATATCTTGTGTAAGCAGCAAATAGAACTACTAAGCCAACTGCCTCGCTTATAGATATGGCAATAGTAGCTCCACCAGCTCCTAACGAAGTATTATAAGTATTGGTCATATAATAACAAAGGGGCACTCCTACTAACAATCGCGCAAGGGACTCCGCTATTTGAGATTTAGCTGTGGGATCCATTTTATTCATACCCTGGAAATATCCTCTAATAATACATACAAAGACGATAAATAAAGGTGCGAAGGACAAGCCAATTAGAGGATAGTAGGTATTTGGATCCCAACCTGCAAAAGCAATAAAGGACTTACCATAAAAGATAATAGTATAAGTAAAAAAAGCCCCTATTAAACTCAAGAGCACTGTCACTACGACCATAATCTTATTGATGGTTTTTGTCTGGCCTAAAGTGCGCTTTTCAGCAATCATCTTTGACAAGGTTATGGGTACTGCCGCTATAATAAAACTTAAGACAAAATTGAGCACAAAAAACGTATTATAATAAAGGCCCATGGCATAACTACCTAAAATCTTTGTTATAGCCGCTTTATAAAAAAGCCCTATAAAACGCGACAAAAGCCCTCCAATAGCTAATATTCCCGCACCACGTACATAGGAATTTCGTGACATATAAGTAACCCCCGTATGTTTATGTTTTGGCTATCAATAAAACATACGCTTATAAATAAAAAATATTCGTCAAAAGCCTTGCTTTTGACGAATATTTTAGCACATTACATCCTATCCGCAGATGCTTACTGCTCCATCTGTTTCCCTAAGAAACTTGAGCCAATTTCTGCGATTTTCACTTCATTATCGGTTATTTTAATACTACTATCTTCTGATAATAATATTAAGGCCCCGATAGGATCCCCTTGAGCTACGATAGGAGATATAACACAGACAAATAATTCCTCATCTTCATCCACTAATAAAGTGTATTCACTTCCTGTAGACTTTTCCCCTATTACAGTTCTTCGATTTTCTATTACCTTCTCTATCTGAGGACCAATCTTTTTGTTTAGCAAATTTTTCTTTGGTAAGCCCGAAATAGCTATAATATTATCACGATCGCATATACACACTATATACTTGGCCGTCTGAAATATAGACTCTGCATATTCTTGAGCAAATTTTCCCAATTCGCCTATAGGAGAGTATTTTTTTAAGATTACTTCTCCTTGTCGATCCGTATAGATTTCCAATGGATCTCCTTCTCTTATATGCAAAGTTCGTCTTATTTCCTTTGGTATAACTATTCTGCCTAAATCATCTATTCTTCTAACAATACCGGTTGCTTTCAAATTATTACCTCCTAATAGATACTGTTGTCTAAAATTTAGTATTCTATTAGATTGGTGTTTTTATTCAAATTTTTCTAATTTAACCTGATATCGTAATTTTTCATTTGACCTTCTATATAATTTTTGTAGGCCTGATCTTTCGTTTCTTTTAGAAGATCTTTTTCCACTTTTGTCATTACTTGTTCATAGGGTATTGGCTCTTGAATGTTTTCGTCATAAACATAGATAATATGGTACTTTCCTTGACTCTCGAAAACCGAGCTCATTTGGCCTACTTTCGTAGAAAAAACAATTTCAGAATACTCTTTTTCATTGCTACTGTAGTATACCGTACCTAAGTCAGAGGTATTTACACCATTTTTATCTTCAAATTCTTTTAGCGCTTCTTCAAAACTCAAATCCTTCTTTTTAATCTCATTATAAATTTTCTGTACCGTATTTTGGTCTTCAGCTTCAATATCCATAATGGATTTCATACTGTAATTATAATACTTTATATGCTCGTCATAATAATTTGAGATTTCTTCAGCGTTTACGGATATACTTTCCGTTATCTTTTCATATAATTTAGAGATGTATTCATTTTCTTTAGCCAAGCCTAAAAGATACTCGTCAAAAGTATCTCTATCCTGATCTTTTCCCTTTAAGAACTCATTATACTTTTCATTACCTCCGTATAAGGCGATAATGGTCTCTATAAGAGAATCCCTTTGAGCTAAAGCTTCTTTTTCTTGTATTTCAATGCCTTCATTTTTTGCTACATCCACTAATACATAAGATTCTACCAATTTGTTTATGAGTTTTTTCTCTAAATCCTTCCGGGTTTCACCGCCACTAGGAAAATCGTAGCCATTTATTCTATAGCTTATCTCCGTCAAGACTAATTGCCTATTTAATTGTTCCTTTACGATCTTCTTATCATTGATTGTAGTTACAACCTCTGTATTCGATGCGCAGCCACTAATCATAAGTAGAATTACTAGTACAAAGACAATCTGTGCTCTTCTCACCAGAGAACCTCTTTCCCCTAATTTAATACTTTCGGATAGGTTTTTACTTTGTATTCCTCTTTCAAATTATCAATAAAGCTCTCAAAAGGGTCTACAATTTCCTTGATTTTAACGTCCCCATCCTTTAAAATTTTATCTTTATAAGAATTTAATTTGGTATTTACTTTTTCATTTAGCAGATTTTCTTTTATTTCATCCGTCTTTTCTTTTAAAGTAGGAAGCTCTACTATATTTTTGTCATAAACATAAATGATGTGATAACCGAAATCTGTTTTTACTACATCACTAATCTGACCTGGTTCTAATTTAAAGGCTACCTTCTCAAATTCGGCTACCATTTTTTTATATCCAAATTCGCCTAAGTCTGCAGCTTCTGATACCTCTTCATGATCTTGATACTTTTCTAAAGCGGCTTCAAAACTATCTGCATCCTTTATTTCACCTTTAATGGTCTTTGCTAAGTCTTCTGAAGTAGTTAATATATGTTTAGCAGATACTGTACTCGCATTATAAGATTCTTTGTTCTCTTTGTAATAGGTTTCAATTTCCTTTTTTGTTACATCTATATCTTTTTTGAAATTTTCACTTATCGTTTTCTCATAAAGTCTTGTTAAAGCATCTGATTTCGTTAGCTCATCGTATCTCGCTTCTGAAATATAATAACTCTTTAAATAACTTGTGATGTCTTCACCATAAAAACTTTCAAATTGTGATTTAATCTCCGCTTGTTTTTCAGTGAGTGCTTTATCATCGATTTTTATGCCTTGCTTTTCCGCATCTTTTCGAATTAAATAAGAGGTTGCCATTTGATTTTGCACTTGATTATAAGTTGCTTTAATAGATTCTTCATCTGTAGGCAAACCACTACCGGTAGTCATGTAATAGTTTAACTCTACCTGAGATAAATAATAGTACATTTCATCTTTGATCAATTTTTCGTCATCTACAGTAACCGCAACCTTTTTCGCTTCCTTACCGCTGTCAAAAAGCTCATTTGTATACACTTCAATAAAGGCATTTGCATAGTTTATGTCTTCTGTATAGATTTTAATGAAGTCTTCATATTCTTCTTGAGTAAGGTTTCGATCTGTAATAAACTTTTTATACTCTTCTTCCGTTTCAAAACCAGACTTTAAATTAGAGATCGTAGCTTCTACTTGGCTTTGGATTTCTTTTGAGTCCATTTCAGGGTCTTTTTTTACCCCTTCCGCTCTTAACAAATCTATCTCAACTAATGTATCCAGTAGCTCTTCCTTTAAAGTAGTTAGTTCTTCATCCTTTGGCATTTCATAACCATTTAGATGATAAACCATCTCATAATAAGTTAATAGCTCTGTAAATTCTTTTTTGGTAACTTTCCCATCCTTTGTTTCATATACGACTCTTTTCATATCTTGCTCTGGATTTACCTTAACCATACTGCATCCACTAAATCCAATGATAAGAGCAAGTATGAACGCTACTAGAGTACTCTTTTTCTTAATCAAATTGTTTCCTCCCTTAAATAGATTGACTGTTTGAGAAACAGAGAAGGCTCTGTTCCTTACAGTTCAATTGTTCATTAAACCATTATATCGAATTTCCTTGGTTTTTAATAGCCTTAATCTTCTCTACAAACTCTTTTAGGCCAATGAGAACACCTCTGTCATGTACAGATTTTTTCAATATAAGACTTGTATTTCCAGATCGATCCGTATTAAATTGTACAGGATATTTCTTAATTATTTCTTTAATCTCATCCATGCTTAAAAAGAAGCTGTTTTCAAAGGTGAAGACAATCTGATTATTTATTCCTTTGATTTTGTCCATACCTAAGCTTGAAGCCATTTTTTTAATATAGGAAATATACAGAAGGTTTTGAACGCTTTTTGGTAGATCTCCATATCTGTCTTCAATATCTTCTTCAATTTGATTCAATTCTGCTTGGCTTTCAATACCAATAATCTTTTTATACAATTGGTATTTTTGTTTTTCACTTTCCACATAGGTAGATGGAATATAAGCGTCTACATCTAATTCTATTGTAGTATTGATTTGTATTGGAGTCTCTTCTCCCTTTAACTCTTTTACTGCCTCATCTAAAATCTTACAGTACATATCGTAACCAACAGTAGTTAAGTGACCATGCTGTTTAGACCCTAGCATGCTGCCTGCCCCTCTAATTTCCAAATCTCGCATAGCTATTTTAAAACCTGAACCAAACTCTGTAAAATCCTTAAGAGCTTTCAGCCTTTTTTCTGCGATTTCACTAAGGGTTTTGTCCTTTCGATAAGTAATATAAGCATAGGATAATCTATTTGAACGACCTACTCTACCTCTTAGCTGATATAGCTGAGAAAGTCCCATATGATCTGCATCCTCTATAATGATTGTGTTGGCATTTGAAATATCAAGTCCCGATTCAATAATCGTAGTACATATTAAGATGTCGTATTCGTTATCCATAAAGTCTATCATTATATTTTCTAATTTTGTCTCACTCATTTTTCCGTGAGCTACGGCAATCCTCGCCTCTGGTACCATCCTTGATACCTTTGCAACTATTGTTTCAATATCATAAACCTTATTATGAACATAGTAGACTTGGCCGTTTCTAGCCAATTCTCGATTGATGGCGTCTCGTATGAGTATTTCATTGTATTCCATGATATACGTCTGTACTGGCGTTCGATTATGAGGAGGTTCGTTTAGTATACTCATATCCCTTGCACCTATTAAGGACATGTGAAGAGTCCTTGGTATAGGCGTAGCACTGAGGGTTAAGACATCTATATTGGTCTTTAATTCCTTAATCTGCTCTTTATGCTTAACGCCAAAACGTTGCTCTTCATCCACGATAAGTAGCCCTAAATCGTGATATCTTACATCTTTTGATAGTAAGCGATGTGTTCCAATGATAATGTCTACCTGATTTCGTTTTATATCCTCGATAATTTGCTCTTGCTGCTTTTTTGTCCTGAAGCGAGAAAGCATTTCTATGCGTATAGGATAGTCTTCAAATCGAGCCATAAAGCTATTATAGTGTTGTTGTGCAAGGATGGTTGTAGGTACCAACATGGCAACTTGTTTATTATCCATAATGCATTTAAACGCTGCTCTTATAGCTACTTCTGTCTTACCATAACCTACATCTCCACAGATTAGGCGGTCCATAGGCATATCGGATTCCATATCTCCTTTTACATCTTCAATAGCCAGAAGCTGATCTCCAGTCTCCTCATAAGGAAATTTTTCCTCAAATTCCCTGGTCCAATTACTGTCTTTTGAAAAAGCATAGCCTTTTGCTTTTCTTCTCTTTGCATAAACTTCTAGCAATTCTTTGGCCATGTCCGTTACGGATTCTTTTGTCTTTTGCTTTGATTTCTTCCATTCTACACTACCCAATTTATTGACTTTAGGTTTTTTATCGCCAAAACCAATATAAACTTGTACAGAGTCCATTTGATCTACTGGAATATAAAGCTTATCCCCTTTAGCATATTTTAAATGGAGATAGTCCTTTTTCACACCTTCAACTGCAATCTGCTCTATTCCAGCGTATACACCAATACCATGAGTATCGTGTACAATATAATCTCCTGCTTTTAAATCTGTAAAAGATTCTATCTTTTTCCCTTTTTTATTTTTCTTTTTCTTTTTGCTCTTTATCTTTTCCTTAAAGATATTTCGGTCAGATAAAGCGACTAATTTGTCTTCATACAAGACAAATCCCTTTTCTAAATTCCCTTGTACAATGTTTACTTTTTTGCTTAATATATTTTCCTTTTGAATATAACCTTCTATGCTGTAATTTGAGAGCATTTCAGCTATATTATTGCATCTACTCTTGTCTTGCCCGAGGATAATTACTGTATAGGCTTCTTTTTTCCATTGGGCCAATTGATCCATAAACTCGGGAACTTTTCCATAAAAAGAATAGACCTCTTTAGAATTCACTTCGATTATAGATTGTGGTTTAATAAAATTAAACCTCTTACTTAAGCCTTGAAAATCAATAGTCTTCTTATCCTGTAAAAAATCTTGTACTTGTTCAAAAGCAAAAAAGCGCTGAAAAAAATTAGGAAAGATTTCGCCTCTTTCCAATAAACTTTGAAAGTCTTCTTTTAATTGACTTGAAAAACTCTCAAATTGGTTATTAAATCGATCTCCTTCAAAAAATAAAAAATAAGTGTCTTGACTAAAGTAATGAATTAAAGAACATAGTTCCCCTTTGTAATAGGGTATTAATCCCTCTAGATTTTCTACTTGTCCATTGATGTAATTTTCTGTTAGATTTTCTAAACGTATCTCTCGTTCTCCAACCTTCTTCTTTGACTTCTTCATATCTTTCTGTAGCGAGTCATAAAGTTCCTGTTTTTCATAATCTTTAAACAGGATTTCATGAGCAGGTGAGAGCCTTAGTTTATCTAGCTTTTCCATAGATTGTTGGTTTTCTATATCAAACACCCGAAGGGAGTCAATTTCATCATCAAAAAATTCCACTCTAATGGGATTCTTGTCAATAATATTAAATACATCGACAATCCCCCCCCTAACCGAAAATTGTCCTGGATTTTCTACCATTTCGCAACGTTGATAGCCAAAATCTGTGAGCAATTTCACAAAATCATCCATTTCAATGATTTGCCCAACTTTTATGGTTTTAAATAATTTCTTGTATTCCTTTGGAGGCATTAATTTTTTAAATAAAGATTCTAGTGGTGTAACGATAATTCTTTTTTTGTGAGAAAGAATTTCATTAAAAGCTCGAATTCGATCGTGAGTCAATTCTTTACTATGAGAGTTGACAAAATAAAAATGACTGGGCTCAGAATGAAGGCAGATAGCAACTCCAGGAGAAATTTCGTTAAGGCTTGTAGTGATTTTTTCCCCTTGTAGCTCATTTTCGCATATGAGAAGAATATTCTCCTTTTCCAGTAAATTTACTGCATAGACTAGGGCTAGACCTTCATCAATATTGGCTATTCCCACATGATCTTTACTATTTAGTTCCTCCACTAAATGACTATAGGATTTTGTACTTCGTACTACATCTTGTAACAAATTCTTCATTATTCACCTCTAAATACCACTAGCCCGGCTTTAAGAACCGGGCATAGGTGTTTCGTCTCTACACTTTTTGCAAGGTAGAAATCGTTTTTCTTATTAGATTATGCTGCTTAACGTACTAGCTTTTAACAATAGTCAAACGATTGTAACACAATTGTTCAAGTGTCGTTTAAAACTTATCTCACCTAAAGGCGAATTTTCCCGTCCAACCACCTAACCATCACCTTAGAATCTTCTACGTCGATTCTGTGACCGTGACACTCGCCAAATGAAAGCTAACTCTTTCATTTGCCGAGTTGTTTATCGTATATTATACTTATTCATACAAGGATTTATGCCTTCTTTTACAAAAAATAGGGCTGCTTTTGCTGCTTTTTCAACGGTCTCTTTTACAATGGATAACTCGTCAGAAGTAAATTTGCCTAAAACGTATTTATCTAATGGTATATTGTCCTGTTTTCCAATACCTAATCGTATTCTGGCCATTTTATCGCTTTTTAGATGGTAAATGACAGAACGCATTCCATTGTGTGTTCCCGCGCTGCCTTTTTGCCTTATTCGCATTTTTCCTACATCAATGTCAATATCATCGTAAATAATCAAAAGATCTTCCATATCCAAATCGTAGTAATCTACTACATCAAATACACTTTCTCCACTTAAGTTCATAAAGGTCTGAGGCTTTACTAGAAGGACCTTTTCGCCATCTAAGAAAAATGTTCCTATAAGAGATTTACCCTTTGATTTAAAGTGCACCGCATAACTATCAGCAATAGCATCGATGACTTGAAATCCTATATTATGTCTCGTATGGGCATACTGGTCTCCAGGATTGCCTAAACCAACTATTGCTTTCAAAGAATCACCTGTTTCTAATTAGTCGAATAGTTTACTCAAAGATTTGCTATCATGAACTCGCTCGATAGCTTTTGCAAAAATGGGTCCTACTGATAATATGGTCATTTTATCGAGTTTCTTTTCTTCTGGAATTTGTATTGTATTAAGTACAACAACTTCTTTAATATTATCCGTTTTCAATCTTTCTATAGCTGGACCTGAAAGCACACCATGAGTACATACTGTGTACACATTTTTAGCTCCTAATTTTATAAGTGCCTCTGCTCCATTGCATATGGTTCCAGCAGTATCAATCATATCATCTATTACAATACAGTTTTTTCCTACGATATCTCCGATAATATTCATTACTTCAGAGACATTTGCCTTAGGTCTTCTCTTATCAATGATAGCAAGAGGTGCCTCAAGCTTCTGGGCAAGCAATCTTGATCTCTTTACACTACCTGCATCTGGTGAAACAACTACTAAATCCGAAAGATTTAATTCATTGAAATAATCTGCTAAAATATTCATACCTAATAAATGATCTACAGGCACATTAAAAAATCCTTGAATTTGAGTTGCATGTAAATCCATAGTGATTACACGATCTGCTCCTGCTACTGTAATTAAATCTGCTACTAATTTTGCAGTAATAGGATCTCGAGATTTTGCTTTTCGATCTTGTCTTCCATATCCATAATAAGGGATTACTGCATTGATTCTTCCTGCAGATGCTCTCTTCATTGCATCGATAATGATTAACAGTTCCATTAAATTGTCGTTAACTGGATTAGATGTAGACTGAATTACGTAGACATCAGCTCCTCTTACCGTTTCATTAACATTAACTGAGATTTCTCCATCACTAAAAGTTTGAATTGTTGCATTGGTCAACGGAATGTCTAATATTTGTGATATCTCCTGTGCAAGTATGGGATTAGAATTTCCCGCAATTAGCTTCACTCCCTGAAATTTACCATCCATTATAAACTATTTCCTCCTTAGAATATGTGTTCTTTTATTTATTTTTTATATAGCCTACTTTATTAATTTGTTTACATCGTGCAATAGCTAAAGTATCCTCTTCAACAGGTTCTGTTATTGTGGAACCTGCTGCAATGTATGAACCTTTTTTTATATTAGCTGGTGCGATTAAATTTACATTGCATCCTATAAAGCAATCATCCTCTACTATGGTTTGATGCTTTTTCTTCCCATCGTAGTTTACAAATACTACTCCACAACCTAAATTTACCCCAGAGCCTACTTTAGCATCTCCTATATAGGTTAAATGTGATGCCTTTGTATCATTTCCTATAGTGCTATTTTTAACCTCGACAAAATCTCCTATTTTAACCCTTTCTCCAATGGTACAATTAGGGCGAATATAGGCGTATGGACCGACTTTTGTCTCGTTCATGATTTCGCTCTCAAGTACTGTAGAACTTTGAATATCTACTCTATCTCCAATTTGACTACTGACAATTTTACAATTTGTACCAATAGTGGTTTTTTCTCCGATAACAGTATCGCCTTCAATTATCGTTCCAGGATAGATAATCGTATCTCTACCTATGATAACATCTGCACCGATATAAGTACAGTTTGGATCAATAATAGTAACCCCAGCGTCCATTAATTTATTATTAATTCGCCTTCTCATAATGAAATCGGCTTCAGCTAATTCTCTCTTTGAATTGACTGCTTTAATATCTTCTTCACAAGTATTATATACCCCTGCTATAAGATGATCTTTTTTCATGATTTCAATTACATCTGTCAGGTAGTATTCTCCTTGTGCATTATCATTTGTCAATTTAGATAATGCATCTACAAGATCCTTTCCTTTAAAACAGTATACCCCTGAGTTAATTTCTTGTATTTGCTTTTCCTGTTCAGTAGCATCTTTTTGTTCGACAATTTTCAGCAAATTTCCACTTTGGTCTTTAACTATCCTACCATATCCATGAGGACTTTTTGTAGTAGCAGTTAATACCGTTACACTATTTTTATTTTCTTCATGAAGCTTTATAAATTTATCTAATGTGTGAGAAGATATTAAAGGTGCATCTCCCATAAGAACGATAATATTGCTTTCAAGATTTTCTTCTAATATGTCTTTTGCCTGCATAATGGCATGACCTGTTCCTAATTGCTGTTCTTGAAGAACGTACTCTACTGTATCTTCTAAAGCTTTTCGAATTTCTTCGTGTTTATGACCTACTACTACGTATTTTTTTGTTATAGATGCATCTGTGCAATGGTCTAGTACATGCTGAATCAACGATTTTCCGCAAATTTTATGTAAAACTTTCGGCATATCGGATTTCATTCTTGTCCCTTGTCCTGCAGCTAAAATAATCGCAATATTTTCCTTCATTGATACCCTCTCCTTTAAAAGCATACTGCACACTTATTATATAGATTTTTATAATTTTTGTATAGGAAAAAATATAGTCGCTAGTCCTTAACCACTAGCTTGCATGGATTCCTCTTAAGCTCTATGGCTACTTTAAGTAGCCTTTATGCTAGGGACTAAAGACTAGGGACTTCCTTTTAGCTTGTTCTTTCCCGACCAACCGTTTAGAACATGCAAAAAAGAGGGGGTATCCCCTCTTTCTTCATGTACTTGATTCTTATTCTTCCTCTGTTGCTACAACACCTTCTGCTTCTACAAACTCTTCTTCTAATAATACTGCGTTGTACTTATCCAATACAGCATCTTGAATCATAGTACGAGTATTCATATTAATGGGATGCGCAATGTCTTTAAAATCACCATCTGGTGTCTTTCTACTTGGCATTGCAATAAAATAACCATTTTGTCCTTCTATTACTTTGATATCGTGTACAACGAATTGATCATCAAATGTAACAGAGACTATCGCTTTCATCTTTCCATCTTTAGAAATTTTTCTAATACGTACATCAGTAATTTGCATATTATGTCCCCCCTCAGGATCTTATGTATAGGTATATATATATTATTCGATATAAACTTTAAAACTCCTTCTTTTTTTTAAAAACTTTTTTATTATTTTTCACAAAGTAGGGAAAAGCGCCTTCGGCGCTTTCGTTCTAAGTTATATATGTTGTAAGCTCTATGTAAATGATTTAGGTCACCAATGGTGACCGTTGCCCTTAAGTATTTACATATCAATAAGAACTTTATTCAAAGGGAGAAGTTTCCTACTAGAGAGCTATGCGAAAACAGTGCTTTTGCTGTAGTTTCTGAAGTGATGCTATCTAACTAGTAATTAAAGTACAGTATCCCCCTTTTTATAAGGCACAATTTCAATCGCTTCACTGTTTGAGTTTAGATTTTTGAGAATCATTAGAGGCTCGTAGTCTTTTATTAGTTTGTTTTGAGGTGCTTCAGATGCTATTAATACAGAAATGCCTTCTACAATAGTATTAAATTCTTTTAATAAATTTATTATTCCTAAGGCAGTACCTCCACCCTTCATAAAATCATCTACAATAATGACCTTTGATCCATCTTTTAAAGATCTCTTTGGCAAAGAAATCGTGCGGACTGTGCTGCTGGTCCCTGAAACATAATTAATGCTGACAGTTGCTCCATCTGTCACCTTATTACCTCTTCGAACAATTACTAAGGGGCGATTCAAATACTTAGCAGTCATCATGGCGATCGGAATCCCTTTAGTCTCCATGGTCACTACATAATCGATATCCTTATAAATATAATCTCCAGCAATAATTTTTCCAATTTTATCTACGTATTGTGAGGAATAAATAATATCTGTATAATATAAATACCCTCCGGAGATGATGCGATTTTGATCTTGGAGCATGGTACACATTTCATCAATAAACTGCTCTCTATCACGGTCATCTAAAACAGGAATGTATTTAACTCCACCAGCAGCACCTGAGACGGTTTCTACCTTTCCCATCTTCAATTCCTCTATTGTCTTTTTGACTACAGATACATCTTCGCTAATACTTGACTTTGCAGCAGCTAATAATTGACTAAAATAATTATACGTAATCACTTGATTTGGATGATCTGCTAAAACTTTTATAATAGCTCCTATCCGTTCGTTTCTTTTAAATTTCTCCATTCTACACCCCTAAACACGAATATTAAACAAATGATATCTTAATTTCATTCATATTTCAACTAGATTTCACAGGTTTTTTTAAAATAAAAATAAAATAAGTGAGTAATATTTCCTATGTGGTATAATATTCGTGCAAGCAAATTAACGGACAAAAATCAAAACCTTTTCTGTGCTTGCACAAGAAAACGAGTTGATCGTGCAAGTCTGACATGGGTGCCACGAATACTTATCCGCACCGCTTTGCTCTTTCATAATGAAGTGACACTCCAAGCGACCGATGCAACGTAAGCTGTGGAGACAATCTGCAGAATTTATTTAAAGTATAATATTCTGAAGAAAATGGTAATAATAATAATAGTGGACTATTTGTAACTGGGGGTTTTATAATGAAGTTTTATTTAGAAAAAATGTTAAATAAAAAAATTAATTTAGTACATTTTATAGGCATTGGTGGCACTAGCATGAGTGGACTAGCCCAAATAACTATGAACAAAGGCATAGGTGTTTCTGGTTCAGATATGAAAAGCTCAAACTATACAGAAAAGTTAGTCGCTAAAGGAGCGAAAATCTACATAGGTCATGATGAAAAAAATATTACTGACAATTGTGATTTGGTTGTTTACTCTGCTGCGATCAACGGAGAAAATCCCGAAATATTAAAGTCAAAAGAGCTAAACATCCCTTTAATGGAGCGTTCGGACTTTTTGGGAGCATTGACAAAAGATTTTGGCGAAACCGTCGCTGTAGCAGGTACCCATGGTAAGACCACTACCTCATCTATTGTTTCGTCTCTATTATTTAATGCAGATTTAGATCCTACTGTAAGCATTGGTGGTAGTTTAGACTTAATAGGTGGAAATTATCGAGTTGGTCAAAGTGAATATTTTGTAACAGAAGCATGTGAATACGTAGATAGCTTTTTAAAATCTCATCACAAAATTGGTATTATTCTCAACATTGAATTAGACCACATTGATTACTTTAAAGATCTAGACCACATGAAGAAATCTTTTCATCAATTTGCAAAGATCCTTCCATCTGACGGGGTCTTAATCGCATATGGAGATTCAAAAGATGTTTTAGATGTGACAAAGGACTTAGACTGTGCCGTGGTGACTTTTGGACTAAAAAACACCAATCAATGGCAAGCCATGAATATTACCTATGATCACTTAGGAAAACCAAGTTTTGATGTATACAATAATAGCAGTTTATTCGGGCATTTTAAATTAGATATACCAGGCGAACACAATATACTCAATTCTCTAGCCTCTATTATTTGTGCCAATCACTTAAATATTTCAAAGGAAATTATAGAAGACACTTTGTCCAGTTTCCAAGGTGCTCATAGACGTTTTGAGTTTAGAGGCGAAGTAAATAATATTAAAGTATTTGAAGATTATGCTCATCATCCTACAGAACTAAAAGTTACGGTTAGTGCTTGTACCAACTATGACTACAATAAATTATGGGTAGTTTTCCAAGCACATACCTTCTCGAGAGCTTACTATTTCTTTGATGATTTTGTAAACTCCTTTAAGGGTGCAGATTTTGTTATTATCAATGATATTTACTCTGATAGAGAAGCTAATTCTTTTAATATTCATGCAGAAGACTTGGTTAAAGCAGTAGAAGATCGATTAGGAATACCTGCAAAACATATTAGTGAATTTAAGGACATTGTCAAATACCTTGTAGACAATACGGTAAAAGATGATTTTGTACTAGTAGCAGGATCTCAAACAATTAATCAAGTAGCATTTGATTTAGTAGATGCTTTAAAAGAAAAGTACGAGAGTTAAACTCTCGTACTTTTCTTTTAGCATCAGTGCTACTAAACGCTTTTACTGCTAATGACTGTTATTAAGGTAATTTTTTATTCCTTGAATGGTGTCGTCGCTGATTACGTGTTCTATTTTACATGCATCCTCTTCTGCTACTTCTTCAGATACTTTTGCGGTCCTCATTAAAAAGGCTGTGAGTAATTGATGCCTTTCAAATATGGATTCTGCTTTTTCTCGACCTTCATCTGTTAAATTGATTAAACCGTGTTCATCAACTATTATATAGCCTGAATCCTTTAGTATACCTACTGCACGACTTACACTAGGCTTGCTAAAATCAAGTTCTCTTGCAATGTCAATGGATCTTACGGAACCATTTCTCTTATGAAGAACAAAAATAGTTTCTAAATAATTTTCTCCAGATTCATACATGCTGTTTCCTCCATATGATTACTATAACATAGCCTTATAGATGATCTTATTTCTTTAAAAATAATTTTGCAAGAATTTCTAAATCACTAAAACATCTACTTACTACTACATCTATCATATCCTATTTTCCAAAAATTTTCCAGAGGTTCCGAACTTAATCTTGGATGTTCTCTTTTAGGATACTATTCTTATCAATATACAACAACAATGGATACCCTAGAACATATGTAACAATAGCTTGCCCAAGCCCTACATAAAGCACGGAAGGAAGGTATGGAACACCTAGTGCTTGCCATAATACATATGGAACCACTAGTGCATTGACGATAATTGAGGGAAGAGGCAAAAATGCTTTCGTCTTTATTTTAGATGCCCAAAGAGCTGCCACAAGGGTACTTAAACTTCCTAAAACTACATCAAGCATACCTAAAGGGCTGCCAAAAAAGTTGGCTAACAAACACCCAATAAAGAGCCCTGGAATAGATGCCTTTGTAAAATAAGGCAATACTGTAAGAGCCTCCGATATCCTCATCTGCAAACTCCCATAACTTAAAGGGGCCACGAGTACTGTTACTGCCGCATAGATGGCGGCGATAATACCTGCTTTTGCGATAAAACGCACTTTCTCATACATTTCTTTTCCTCCATAGTTTTATTTTGCGACAGGATGGTTTCGAACTGTCGTAGATTCTTATTCTATACTTTTTATGATGTGATTTCAAGTGAACATACCATATTCTATTTTGTGACAAATAGAATATGGTATAATGTAAACAACAAAATCCAAATCAGGAGTTGATTACTATGGAATACGGTTTAGTCCTTGGTGGTGGGGGAACTATGGGATCTTATGAAATTGGTGTGTGGAAGGCTTTAAAAGAATTAGGTATCAATATTACTGCCGTTTCTGGAACTTCTATAGGCGCTATTAATGGTGCTATTATCGCTCAAAACAATTTAGAATGGGCTATAGATTTTTGGACTAATTTAAAAACTGAAGATGTGTTCTCTATCGATAAAGAGTCTTTAGAAAAATATAATTCTGAGTGGGTAAAACTAGATTTTCGCACTCTTTTATCTACTTTTAGAACATTGCTCTCCGACGGTGGCTTAGATATTAGCCCTTTGAAAGAGAATATGAATAAGTATATAAGTGAAGATAAGATTCGAAAATCCCCCATTAAACTAGGCTTAGTAACCATATCCCTTACAGATTTAAAACCTATAGAGCTGATGATTGATCAAATACCTGAGGGAAAATTAAACGACTATTTACTAGCTAGTGCAGCTTTACCTACATTTAAAAAACATGAAATTGATGGCACTGTTTTTTTAGATGGAGGCTTCTATGATAATCTTCCTGTAAAACTTCTTACTTCATGTGGTTATGAAAACTTAATTACAGTGTCTCTTGTGGGCTTTAATATTAAAACAAAAACAAAAGCAAAAGACTTAAATATCATAAACATTGAACCCTCTAATTCACTCGGGGGAATATTAGACTTTACTCCTAATTTAATGAGGAGTAATATTCAATTAGGGTATCTAGATACTTTAAGAAAATTTGGTAGATTAAGCGGGTCTTATTATTATATTGATCTTGAGAAGGAAGATACGTATTACGACAAGTTTGCTGAGAATTTGGGAAACCCTCTAAAGAGTGAAGTAAATAAAAAGCTTCCCTTACTCCTTGGTATCGATTCTATTGAATCTAAATTCGATTTAATACCACCTATACTAAATCTCCTTAACCGTACAAAGTATAAAAACAAGAGCATCCCCTTAAGTTTACTGGAGATTACAGCTAATCAACTCAATATAGAGCGTTTAAAAGTATATAAACCTAGTGAACTTATTCGAGAAATCTTACTTGCCGTAAACGATTTAATACAAGATAATATTCAACTCATTAGGAGCACAGACAATATCGTAAACATCTTTAAACCATCTAAGGAATTACCTACTATTCCATTAACTAATAATATTAAGTTTATGAGCTATTACATGTACTTTATTAGTTTACAGACCAGTTCCGTAAATCTCATGACTAAACTAGTAAGTCTTTTCTCTCCAGAGACGGTGTTGTCGACTATTACTTTGCTCTATTTGACGGATAAATAAACAGCCTAGCAAAACTAGGCTGTTTTGTTGTAAATTTTATGTTGTAGGTAATGGGGTTGAATGGTTGGTTCGTTAGTGGTTGAGCGGTTTGCTCACCACCTCACCGCCTTAATTCGCTCCACAGCACTTCTTATACTTCTTCCCACTTCCACATGGACATGGGTCATTTCTGCCTACTTTGTTTGTGTTGACAAAAGTTTTTGATTTACTGTACTCTTTTGTGATTTCTTTTCTCTCTTTTTCTGTAAAGATATTAGACCATTCTTCTAGATTGTAAAGCCATTCTGCTGGAACTGCTAACATGTTTTTATAAAGCTCTCTAAAATTAATTTCTAATGTAATAGTGCTCTCTTCTTCTAATGAAGATATGTCTAAAGAATCCTTTATGCTATCATTGATTCCATCTAAAAAACCTATGAAGTATGGGATTTCCATATTGTATTTTTGAGCTAATTCCTTTACTGTTCCTTCTACAACAGCATTCTTATTTGCAAGTATACCTTGGTAAATATTCTTTTCTTGTTCGCAATAATCGACCCAAAAATCCCGCTGTTTTTCTTCATCTGTTGATGCTTCTTCAATTATTTTTTTCCATTGTTCATGTAAACTCATTTGTACCCTCCATTTTTGAACTCCCTGCTACGAATCCCTAACAAGTGGACTCGAGCATTCTTTTTTAGTTATTTTAGCTCATTTAAGTAGTATAAACTGATTGTTAACCGTTGACAGTTTTCCTTTTTTCTCATTGGAATTATATACGATAATCAATTTTTTTACAATGAATAACTACATATTAATCGAAATATAATAATATTACTGTCAATTGTTTATATTCTTGGATATTGGGTATATCTAAATTGAACAAAGATTAGAATGGAGTGATTTTAATATGCATCATTTATTAGCAGAAACGATACAAAGCGGAGATTGGAAAAATGAAAAACACGTACCAGTAATTACAGCACCTCAAAGTGTTAAAAAAGATGAGGCCTTTGACGTCGTAGTAAGCATCGGCAACGAAATCTCTCATCCCAATACATTAGAACATCACATTGTATGGATTAAAGTTATGTTTAAACCAGAAGGAAGCAAATTCCCTATAGAAATTGGAAATGTAAATTTCAGCGCTCACGGCGAATCTGAAGTCTACAGCGACTATTATGGAGTAGTAAAGACAAAAGTACAAACATCAGGTACACTTTACGCACTAAGCTATTGCAATATTCACGGATTATGGCAATCCTCTTCCGATATTAAATGTGATTAGTCCCCTTCCCCAATAATTATATAAACAAGAAAAAGTCAATGGATTTATTTAATCTATTGGCTTTTTCTTGTTTTGGTGGACCATTGCTTCGTTGAATGAAAGAATACAAGCTAAAAAGAAGCCCCTAGCATAAAGCCTACTCAAAGTAGCCATAGAGCTTAAAAGAACCATGCAATCTAGCGACTAAAACTAGTAGCTATAAAAATGGTCTCAGCCGTTTTTACATATGCACTTCCTCCCTCAGAATATCATAAACCTCAATATAAGGATTAGATTCAATGTAACCAAGGATATTATTTAATTTTTTATCTGCGTCCTTTAAATTTAAAGAACAAAAGACAAAGCTAAGCTGAGACTTTTGCCAAAAATCCTGAAAATCGCTTTCTATAATAGAAATAAAATACTTTTTCTTCGTTCGTTCAATAATGCTCTTTACCACACTTCGCTTTTCTTTTAACGTTGTAGCATCCTGTATGCGCATCTCCACTTGACAAATTAAAGCAACCACTTTTTATACCACCCCTTTATTTCTACTTTACTATATTGTACCCCTTTTGGGGAACAGTAGTTGAGTAATCGTCAATACTATAGGGCTAGGCTTTGTAGGTCAAAGATCCTTTGCTACGCTCAGGATGACTAGCACAAGGGAAAGTCCTATCCAATCAAAAAAAACGCTTTTCAGCGCTTTTTTGATGTGTTAGAAGGCGATCATAATGCCACCACTAGTGATGCAGGTTTTTCTGACCACCTTATTTATTTTCCTTCATCATATTAATCAATCCGCCTGCAAAAATCATTTCTTTTTGGCGATCTGTAATATCTAGGACTACTTTAATTTCTTTTCCAGTTGTTTCATTTTTTACAATGAGCTCTTTAGCCTCTACTCCAACTAATATATTGTCTAGTGATAAGCTATCTCCTAGATTTAATCCATCATAGTCTTTTTCATCTTTAAAAATCAATGGAAGTATTCCATTATTTATTAAATTATTCTTGTGGATTCTAGCAAAGGATTTTGCTATTACTGCCTTAATTCCTAGATACAATGGGGCAAGAGCTGCATGTTCTCTACTTGAACCTTGTCCATAATTGTGACCTGCTACAATGATTCCGCCACCTTGTTCTTTTGCCCTCGCTGGGAACTCAGGATCACATGGTGTCAAACAGTAATCTGATAAGTAAGGAATATTCGATCTATATGGCAATAGTTTTGCATTAGATGGCATAATATGGTCTGTAGTAATATTGTCTTCTACAACGATCAAGACATTTTTATGAATGTTTTCTTTTAATTTTTCTGTTTTAGGGAATGGCTTAATATTTGGTCCTTTTATAACCTCTACTTCTTCCCCAGTTGGCGCAACAAACATATTGTCATGTACTTTAAATTCTTTCGCTACTTCTACACCTGCTACAGCCTCATCTACTTTACCTACAGGATTTGTAATTACCCCATGGATAGCTGATATAGCAGCTACTTCAGGGCTTACTAAGTAAACATCTGCATCTGTCGTTCCAGAACGTCCCTTAAAGTTTCGGTTAAATGTTCTTAAAGAAATGCCTTTTGTATTTGGCGATTGTCCCATACCTATACATGGACCACAACCACATTCTAGTATTCTTGCACCTGCATCGATCATCTTGGCTAAATAACCGTTTTCTGCAAGCATATTTAGTACTTGTTTTGAACCTGGAGAGATTACTAGGGATACTTCTTCTGCTACCGTATTGCCTTCAAGAATGCTCGCCACCTTCATTAAGTCGTATAATGAGGAGTTCGTACAAGAACCTATCGCTACTTGATTGATTTTCATTCCCTCTAGTTCATCTATAGGCTTTATATTGTCAGGACTGTGTGGCGCTGCTGCCATAGGTATTAATTGGTCTAAATCTATTACAGTCTCTTCGTCATAGATGGCATCTGCATCTGCATTTAGAGGGATAAAATCTTCCTCTCTCTTTTGTGCTGTAAGGAAAAGCTTCGTCTCTTGGTCAGATGGAAAAACAGACGTAGTCGCACCTAATTCAGCACCCATGTTGGTAATAGTAGCTCGATCTGGTACAGATAAGGATTTTACACCTTCTCCAACGTATTCAAAAACTCTATTGATTCCACCTTTTACAGTAAATCTCTTTAACACTTCTAATATGATGTCTTTTGACGTTACTCCTGGTTGTAACTTCCCTTTTAGCTCTACTTTTACGATCTCAGGCATTGTAATATAGTATTCGCCACCAGCCATAGCAACCGCTACGTCAAGACCTCCTGCACCAATGGCCAACATACCTATACCTCCACCAGTTGGTGTGTGGCTATCAGAACCTAGTAACGTTTCACCTGGCTTGCCAAATCGTTCGATATTGACTTGATGACATATTCCATTACCTGGTTTAGAAAAAATTATACCGTGTTTTTTAGCTACAGTTTGAATGTAAATATGGTCATCCATGTTTTCTGGGCCCGTTTGTAGCATATTGTGATCAATGTATGCAATAGACTTTTTTGTCTTTACTTTAGGCACATCCATCGCTTCAAATTGAAGATAAGCCATTGTTCCAGTAGAATCTTGTGTTAGTGTATTGTCAATTCGAATTCCAATTTCTGTACCTCGAACCATTTCTCCTACCACTAAATGTTCTTTGATAATTTTTTCCGTTAGCGTTAATCCCATTTTGCTCCACCTTTCTTAATTTACTTCATCTAATTGATCCATCTCTAAATTGTCCAACTCTACTGAAAAGTATCTGTTAGTCAAATTTACTAGCTCCTTGCTCGTAATATCAGTATTCCTTCCACATTCATATTCATTGTCTATCCAATTTTTAATGGATTGGACCCTTAAATCCCTTTTGTTAATCTTATTATGACTTTCTAAATTGTAATAAGAGTTAATCCAAGCAGTAATACCAGCAAGACCTGAACTTTGATTAACTTTTATGACTACTGGTCTATTAAGGATTTTTTTCGTGTCAAAGGAATTGTAAATCGGCTCATACTTAAGTATACCATCGGCGTGAATGCCAGCTTTGGTCATATTAAATTCAGAGCCTACAAATGGTCTTTTGGCATCTATAGTATAGTCAAACTCTCTCGAAAAATACTCACAAACTTCTCGTATAAGCTCTAATCGAATTCCTCTTTGTCCTTTTAATTGGGCGTATTCAACAAGCATAGCCTCAAGAGGGCTATTTCCTGTTCTCTCCCCAATGCCTAGTAATGTTGTATTTATAGAGGCTGCGCCATATAACCAGGCGCTTGTAGAATTGGACACAACATTGCAATAATCGTTATGACCATGCCATTCCAGAGCTTTAGAGGGAACTTGGCATTCTTCATGTAAACCGCTAATGATGGCTGGAATACTTCTAGGCAACTCTACTCCCCCGTATGGAAGGCCTAGTCCTAGGGTATCACATGCTCTAAATTTTACCTGTATATTTGCTTCTTTTCCTAGTTCGTTTATGTTTTTTACTAAAGGAACTACAAAGCCATAAAAATCTGCCCGAGTAATATCCTCTAAATGACATCTTGGCGTAATACCTGCGTCCAAAGCTTTCTTAGCCACAGTTATATACTTTTCCATAGCTTCTCTTCGATTTAGTCCTAGCTTTTTAAAGATGTGGTAATCTGAGCAAGACATCAACATACCAGTCTCTTTGATTTCCATCTTTTTTACCAGTTCAAAATCTTTTTCATCTGCCCTAATCCATGATGTAATCTCTGGAAACTCATATCCTCTTTCTTGGCACTTTCTAACAGTTTCTCGATCTCGAGCAGAGTATAAAAAGAACTCTGATTGTCGAATAATGCCCATATTGTTGTCTATTTCATGCAGGTAATCATAAAGCTTTAGAATCTGTCTTACTGTAAAAGAAGACATGGATTGCTGACCATCTCGAAAGGTAGTATCTGTAATCCAAATCTTTTCTGGTAAATTCAAGGGAATCAGTTTATTGTTCATAACAATCTTTGGAATTTCTTCGTATGGAAAGTATTCGTTATATAAATTGGCTTCTGTTACATCTATAGGTTGGTACTTATACTCTTTGCTCATATATCCGCCTCCTGTTTGCAAGTTTATTTATTAATGGTTCATTTATGTCTGAATATATATTCATAAGATTATGAACTATATTCCTTATTCGCATGCATAATCAGGATTTTAGAGCAATTTATTTTCTTTCAAATCCCAATTTAGTATTCTGTATAATTATTATATCACAAAATAACATAGATTTACTCAGCCACTCTTGCGGTCTCATTGATGGCACTTTCTCATAGAAATCACAGCTTTCTCTTGTGCAAGTACAGAAAGTTTTATGATTTCTGCGAGTCAATCTGTTAATTCGCATATTATATCATTATTATTCAGCATATTCAATCAGGTGAAAGTTATTTATTGAAACTTTCATTTAACTCTTGTTAATTTCTACTATATATATAATAAAGTATATTTACTCGCTATACCAATCCTAGCTCTCTTAGCAAAATAATCCCACAAAACACCTACATGCTAGGGAGGATCTAAAAGCTGACAAAGCCTACTTTTTTCTTTACTTTATTTAGCGTCTTATTAGAAACTCTTCTAGCGACTTCTGTGCTCTCCTTTAGGATTTCTTCCATATATCCTTTTTCATTTAATAATTTTGTATATTCTCTTTGAATGGGTTCTAAGAAATCTGCTACGGATTCACCTACTGCAAGTTTAAAGTCTCCATAACCCTTTCCTTGAAATTCTCTTTCAATTTCTTCATAGGATTTATTTGTGGCTACGCTATAGATTTCCATTAAATTAGAAATACCTCGCTTGTTCTCTTCATCGTATCGAACTTCTGCATCTGAATCAGTTACAGCTCTTTTAAACTTTTTAATAATCGTATCTTTTGGATCTGTCATAGAGACAAAAGCATTGATATTTCCATCTGATTTTGACATCTTCTTCTCTGGCTCTTGCAAACTCATTACCCTAGCACCTGCTTTGGGAATATAAGGTTCTGGAATTGTAAATGTAGGTGAAAAAGTATTATTAAATCGCTGAGCAATATCCCTTGTAAGTTCGAGATGTTGCTTTTGGTCTTGTCCAACAGGTACTAGGTCAGCTTGATATAAGAGAATATCTGCAGCCATAAGCACCGGATAATCGTATAAACCAACACGTATATTCTCACCTTGCTTTCTAGACTTATCCTTAAATTGAGTCATACGGCCTAACTCACCCATATAAGAGAAGCAATTTAAAATCCAAGCCAATTCTGCATGACCTGACACATGAGACTGATAATAAATTGTAGCCTTTTTAGGATCTAGACCGCAGGCTAATAACATTGCCAATGCATTTTTGCTATTTTGTCGCAAGTCCTTTGGCACTTGTTGAACGGTAATTGCATGCAAGTCTACTACACAGTAATAGCAATTGTATTCATCCTGTAATTCAACCCAATTCTTTAAAGCGCCAAAATAATTACCAATAGTGAATACACCAGAAGGCTGTATCCCACTAAATAAAATCTTCTTTTGTTCTTCCATTCTTTTCTCCTTTTCATGATTTAAGGTGCTTAGGTGGGTAGCAGCTAGGGTCTAAAGTGTTCGCCTATATAAGCGTTATTTTTTCCCCTTTCCGCTTCCACCTTTCGCTTTTATACTTTTAAATTCTCAAATGTGCGAAGGCATCAGTCTTCCTCTAACAATCTTACTTTCTCTAGTGAATATCCGCTGATTTCTAATCTATCTAAGGTCCCTTTAAACTCTTCTATGCCACTTGTCGTGTATATTTGGACAGTGTGATCTTGACATTGGCGCAAAAGGTTCTTTTCCTCTAAATAAGTTTGGAGTTTTTTCACTTGTTTGCTTGCAGGATTAATGAGCACTAGATTAGGGTAAAGTTCTTGGATTTCTTTTTGAATAATGGGAAAATGACTACAACCTAATATAAGTTCTTTTATATTCCCCTTCTCTAGAATAGGGTCTATGCATTCTTTAATGTGAATATCTAGTAAATCTCTTCGCTCCAAGTGATCGTTTATAATTTTAGGAAGCTTTCGACTGTCATTGGATAAAATTGTTTTACTTGAGTCCATTTTCTCTAGTGTTCTTTCATATACACTGCTCTTTACCGTAGCAACTGTAGCAATTAAACCAATCTTACTATTTCCAGTAGCATCTAAAGCCGCTTCACAACCTGCTTCAATTATGCCAAATAAGGGCACATTGCTCTTTAGTTTGTGTATCTGAGAGGAGACCGTGTTACAGGCAAGAAGGATACCTTTTACGCCTATAATTTCTAAAAATTCAATAATCTTATTTGCTAAATATACAATTTCTTCTTCTGTCTTATTTCCGTAGGGCATTCTCTTAGAGTCACCAAAATAGATGACATTCTCGCAAGGCAATAAGCGGATCAACTCCTTAGCAACAGTTAATCCGCCTACTCCAGAATCCATGACCCCAATAGGTAAATCCTTATTACCCAAATAGATCAACTCTTTCTGTTTTAGAATCTTTTTTATTATATCATAAACATTTACTAGTCACTAGTTATTCTCTGACAAAAGACATAGGGTGGCAGATAGTCAACTTATGCGAGGTGATCAGGTGGTAAGCAAATGCATAGCAAGAGTCGTATACTCGCACTGTTCGCTGTTCAATGTTCGCTGTTCAATGTTCAGTTTTCATTGTTCACTGAAGATTTTATATAACTATGGTACCTTATGTATTAGTCATACTGATAAGATCCTTCGTCACTTGACTCCCCCGGATGACTAGAATAGCTTAATAGAGACGGTTTTATGGTTTTTGCACCCAACAACATAGAGAGTTCCGCCTTCAGCTTTCGGCAAAGGGTGTCATTCTTCGTAAAAATACCGCATAATTCCCTTTACTATTGCCCAGGCAATACTTTCTTGGTAGTTTTTGTCGTTTAACTTCTGTTCTTCTTGAACATTTGAGAGAAATCCACATTCGATTACTAAAGATGGCATATGGTTTTTTAGAATAAAATACGAGCTATTAGGTTTTGCTACTCTTCTACTTTCTTTCCAAGACACTTGGAGTAATTCTTCTTGTATGCATTTGCCTAATTTTTCACTCTGTTCATCCCCTTCATGATAAAAGGTTTGAGGACCATAAACATTCGTGTCAGGGAAACTATTCATATGGATGCTGATCATAATATCAGGTTTGCTTTCTTGAATGATCTTTCTTCTCTGAAGCATATCTTGGCTTTTAATCCATGAAGGATTGGGGACATTTTCCACATAAAGACCTTCATTATCCTCTCTTGTCATAATTACCTTCGCACCTGATATCTCTAATACTTCTTTTAATTTCATGGAAATATCAAAATTAATAAACTTTTCATCAACACCATACAGGCCTACTTTCCCAGGATCAATCCCGCCATGACCTGGATCTATAACGATAGTCTTTCTGTTTAATGGGTATTCTAAACTAGCTGGCAAATAAGTTCCTAGGTAATATGAGATGGATAACATCACGATAGTTATCCCAATTATTGCTAGTATAATATTTTTATTTCTTCTCAATATCCTCACCTCTTAACTAATTTATGCAGCTATAGGTAGCGTTTAGTACAAAATATACGGAAGAATGTAGTCAGCAAATATGCGACTTGCATCCCAGTGAATAATGAACATGGAACAATAAATAATGAACAATTTAGAAGATTAATGCAAATTCGCATAATTGTATTGCTCATTGTTCAATATTCATTTTTCATCGTTCATTGAAGGTCTTTTATAACTATAGTGCCTAATATATAGCATACTACATATTAGTTCATCTAGTGATGTCCTTCGCTACGCTCCAGGATGGCAAAACAGTAGTCAGGGTCAACCATGTGCTTGTGGCACTCAAAAGCCTCTGAGAGAGTTTAAACGAACTACCCGCTCATCCTGGAGGTGCTTGCAACGAAGGATCTTACATTATCTCGCCTTAAGGCGAGTTTTCTTTTTCTGAACACCTGACCACCTTTCAACTAAAAAAATACAGTAGCATCTGGAAACTCGCTTCCACGATGTACTGTATTTTTGCGCAACCAATATTAACGTTTTGAGAAATATACAGATAAATTCTAAGTATGCCTAATCCATCTGAATCCTTTTATAACAACGTTTTGGGAACTGTTATATGGATAAAAATGTATGAAAAAGGATTGAGATTGACATTACTTGAACCAATTTGCACCACAATTACAGATGCTAGTTGAATACAACTTTAATATAAAGTTATTTCTATTTCATTGGTTTTATATTTTCTTCAATATAACTAATTTCTTCTTGTGATAATCCATATTTATTGTATAATTGCTGATCAATTTCTGCAATTGAGTTATCCCAATTAATTTCAGATTCAGGCGAAAAATCTTGCATAGGAATGAAGCGGTAGGTTTTTGATGTGGCATCTTGACTACCTTTAGCTAAACTATGAAGAAACCTTGAAAACTTAGTCTGTAAGTATTTACCTAAAGCTTCCGCTTCGTTTTTATCATAATCATTATCTGCTCCAATTACCATATATGATTCTGTACAGATTGTTCCTGGCTCCCCAATTCGGATATTAAAATTATCATCAGACAATTCTGTTCCAATATTATTAGCACGTGGTGTGAAAATTTTCCACTTGTCTATCCAATCTGGTCGAATTTCAACAATATCTCGTTCTATATATCCCTTTTTCCAACCACGAGCATAACAAATAACATGGTTTATTAATGAATCTGGAGTACTATTAAATCTTTCATCATCTATAAAATAGCCTCTGAAACCAAATGGTCTTAATGGTGAAACTATTTCAGAAATTGTATTTGTATTTTCATAATCATTAGCATATATTTTTTCTAAGACTTTTATGCCGATATTATCCCTTAATAAAATATCAATTCCTTCAATTGCTAGAGGGCGAATTACATCACTAATCTTTTTACCATCTTTATAAGATGCAAATCTAACAGATTTGTCAGTAAAGTTTTTGTCCCATAGAAAGTAATTGACTCCACCTCTAATATTTGTATTAGGGAAAATATATTCAGGAGTTAACCAGTCATGAATTTCTTTTAAATGAAGGTCATTCAGCATTTCATCTCTAAAAGAATCTAGACCTTTCCCTCCTACAAACCATCGGCTAGGTGTAATATAACTAATATATTCAGGATTCAGACTCTTAGCCGCTTGAACAAAATGATGATAAACTGGTCGTGCGCTTGCTTGTGCACCGCCATCTTCTTCCTGATACGGTGGATTTCCTATGACTACATCAAATTTCACATTTTTACCTCCATATAATTCTGTTAATTTCTCTGCTAAAGAGTCTTTTTCAGCATATATAGTTAAATCACATTCAACTAAATTATCTGCTGAAATATTATCAAAATTTGAATATATATATTCTTTCGCGATATTGTAGATGATATTAGTTGGCGCTACTCCATAGACTTGGTTTTCTAAAATATGTTTCAATCGTTCACCTTCATTAGGTATTTCATTTTTCAAGCCTTTAAATAACCGTTTGGTAATTTCAGTTAGAAAAATCCCACTTTTTGCGTATAAATCTATAAACGTTTTATTAGAGTCCTTGAAAATGTCTGGGTTTTCTCGCTCTAGCGTATCAACCATAATTTTCACCACTGATTTTGGTGTAAAGATTTGATTCGTTTTCTGTGGAGGAATGTAATCGAATATATCCTCATTCAGGTCATCATCAAAATAGTTTGCTAAACGCTTTTTAGTATCTAAAAATTCTTGAATACTAGCATTAAACACAACTTCATTGAATAATCCTGGAATGACTTTTGTTTCCCCGTTATCATCTGTATACTCAAATCCATCACGAAGCTTTTTAAATTCAGTTAAAGTTATACTCGTTATATCTTCAAACGTATCTGCATCAATATTCTCTTCAAAGTTTTCTAATTTTGTATTATCATCCCCGTATGCCATTAGGAAAGCAGGAATTGTACGTGCAAATCCTCGTAAATGATCTCGAACATCATCTTCTGTTGTTTTCTTTTTCTTTTCTTCTACTTTTTCTATTTGTTCTTCGACAACAGTGTTGATTGTGTTTTCTACTTCTTTATTAATTTCATCGGCGAAAGACTCTTCAATCTTTTGTTTTTCTTCTTCATATTGCCGAGTTACTACTTTTAATTCAGTTTCATCTTTTCTCTTCTCTGCTTCTTGCTTTTTCTTTTCATATTCTTCCTCTATCTCTTTAACTTGATTGCTTAGTGTCAAACTTTTCTCAGTTATAATATCCTCAATAGAATTATTTACTGAATCCTTCAACTTATCAGTCTGCCCTTTGTTTAGCTTGAAGGAGTCTTTTAAATTATTAAAGCCATCTGAAAATGAAGCTGTTATATCTTTCGCTAGTTTTCTAATGGATTCTTTTTGTTTTTCCTCAGCTTCTTCGAAGGATGATACAACTTCATCAACCACTTCAATTGATGAATAAATTTTTTCTCCAAAAAGTTCTTTTGACTTACCTAACACTACTTCTTTTGGTATTTCTACTTCTCCATCCTCATTTAAATTCGGATCAGTAATAGACACCTCTCGGGGTTTCTCTAATCTTTTATTTTTCTCAGGCGGTATTTTATCTAGAATTTCTTTGAATGGTGAGTCACCTGAAAAAATATCTGATATATTAGCGAATAATAAATTACTCATAAAGCCTCTTTTTACAACTTCTCGTGACGTAATTCGAGTAGGTATCGTCAAGACTTCAGATGCATCAACTTCATGCATTGTGCCATCTTCGTCTTCAGCAATTACTGGAAAGAAATTTAATAACTTCTTTATTTTACGTTTTCTTTCTTCGCTTGTTTTAGAACTGCCACTAGACAAGTTGTTAGCAAACTCATCATAAAGTCTTAATGTTCGATCTGGTGAAAAGTCAAAGATATACGCATTTTCTTTTCTAAAAAGTTTACCGTCTTTTTCATATTCATAAGGGTTTTGTGACCTAAATGCAGCTTGAAAGTATAAACTAGGTGATTCAATATTATTTAACATTAATACAGCCGTCCACTCAGGTATTGTCACACCAGTTGTTAACTGTCCCACAGAAAGTGTTATTGTTTTATCATATCTTTTAATAGCATTTCTAACTTTGTCATAGCTTTTTGTATTTTCTTTTAAATCAAGTGCTTCAGATTCTATGCCGTCATGTAAGCTAACGCCATCTCCTGCTGCAAGTACTACTTTATAATCTTTGAATACTGGATGAGAGTTTAATAATTTTTCAAGTGCTTTGGCAGCATTCACTCGTGGTAACAGCCAAAATGTATGATTTAGTTCATTACGATATTGATTTTCAGAAAACGGAAACTTCCCTGAAGTTAGATTATCTAAAAAGCGAATAACACTTTCTTCATATTCAAATCGTCCATTTTCTTTCACTCTAAAGAATTCATTTAAATCAAATGCATAATCAACGTTTTTTTCTTCCTCTATTGTTAACCCTGCCGATACTTCATCTTCTATCATTTTACTCATTTGATACGTAAACAAATTTAAAGTAGGTAGGCTTTCGTAAGGATTGCTGCCAACCGTTGAATCCCAGTTTTCTTTAGCTTCTTGTTCATCGACATAAGACCAATTAAATATTTGTTCTTCAGAAAAATCACCTTTAGCTAAGGCTTTAAACGGAGTACCTGATAAATGCAAGGTAAAGTCTCTTTTTAATTGGCTAAATGCTATATCTGTTTTTTTCGTATCAATACCTTCATGAGCTTCATCAATTACTAGTAAGTCCCAATTTAAGCCAGGTACCCACTCTAACTTTTTATAATTACCACCAGCAAATTCTGCTCCCTTTAAATCTTGTAAGGACATAAAGAATATTTGTGTAGGATTAGGATGAGATGTTGTATCAAGAAAATCACGATATTGCTCTCTAGTCATCGCTTTACCATTTAATGCATTTGTTTCCGATACGAACTTCATTTGTGGCTCTTGCCAGGCAATAAATTTTTGGAAATCATCAAACCATGAGTTTGCAATTGCTGGTCTATTTGTTACAATTAAAACATTCTTTGCATTAAGGTTTCTAATAAAGTCATATGTTGTTAATGTTTTCCCAAAACGTGGTTTTGCATTCCATAAAAATTCTCTTGGCTCCTGCTTACTTAGATAATACTCATACGTTTTTTCTACCGCTTGTTGCTGTTCATTTCTTAATACATAATCCGAACGGTTATCATCAATTTGTATTTCATCATAATCACGGTTAATAAATTTATTCGTTAACTCTTCAGCCTTTTCCAGCGTTCCATTAAAATAGAACCACTCATCAGCACGACTATTAAAATCCTTTTTCTCTATTCCATTTAAAATAAGAAATCTATGTAAATCTTTATCACGGAACCATTCTCCATCAGATTTTCGAGCTACTTTCTCAAATAAAATTTTAGGATTTAATCCAGCTGTTCCTACCTGTTCAAAAATTCTAGTAACAGCGTCACGTGTCGTATCACCTATCTTCACATA
>NZ_CALNCS010000060.1 GCF_937875145.1 Alkalibaculum bacchi
ATGCGGGTTGTAGGGGAGGTCTTTAACCTCCCATGATGAACAATATCTATATATTTCGTATCAATAATTTGTTGTGCGATTAAATCTAATTTAACTAAAAAGAGTTAATTATGTGGGAATACACAACAGTAACTTTTAATAGCCTTTTTGATACTGAGAAAAGCTTAAAGAAAAAAAGTAATAGAGTGCTTGAACAGCATGGAAAAGATGGTTGGGAGCTTGTCAATTTCCAGTGTGTGGGTGCATTTGGTTCTATGATGGTATTTATATTTAAAAAAGAAAAAAGTAAGAGTACGTTATAAACATCATACAAGATTGAGTTGATTCGTTTTTTTAGATGGAGGAATTTATATGAAAAAAAATATTGCTCGCAAACTTTGGTTCTTTGGGGCTATTTGTTTTATAATAGCAGGAATAGTGGGCGAAAAAACAGAATTTATAGTATTAGGATGTGCATATATTTGTATTGGGTCTTCTATAAAAAAGAAAACTATAGATAAAGATGAAGCACAGAGGTAATGTTTAAAGTAGATTTGTATGTGAACAATTTTCAATATTGATATTATGACTAATATACGAGATGATTTACTTATTAATAGTAGAAAAAATGGCGAAAAAAGTTAATTAGGAATTGAGGCACAAATATGAATATAAAAATAAGAGCATACGATAAAAATGACATTTCAGAGTCAATCGCTATCTGGAATGAGATTGTTCAAGATGGTATTGCCTTTCCCCAAATGGATTCTTTAACAGAGAGTAGCGGTGATGAATTCTTTTCGCAACAATCCTTTACTGGCATAGCTTATGATGGGGACAGTAGAGAAATTATTGGTCTGTATATACTCCACCCCAATAATGTTGGGCGATGCGGACATATTTGTAATGCAAGTTATGCTGTAAAAAAGAGCGTGCGAGGTCATAGCATTGGCGAAAAACTTGTTATCCATTGTATGAATCAAGCAAAAGAATTAGGTTTCAAGATTTTGCAGTTTAACGCAGTAGTTAAGACAAATGAAAGCGCCCTTCGCCTGTATGAAAAACTTAAGTTTGTTCAATTAGGAATCATTCCTCAGGGATTTTTGATGAAAGATGGCACATATGAGGATATTATTCCTCATTACAGGGTGTTATAGTTTGTAAATACGGATTAGAGGAGAATAAAACACCAATTTCAGTACATAAGATGGAGGAAGAACAATGTCATATAAAAATGTAAAGAAATACTTTGAAGATGCTGGATTATGTGAGCGTGTGAAAGTATTAGAACAATCCAGTGCTACTGTTGAAATGGCAGCAGAAGCAGTTGGATGTGAAATAAAGCAGATTGCAAAAACCCTGTCTTTTATGGTAGGCGATGCACCTATACTGGTTGTTGCAGCAGGTAATGTTAAGATAGATAATAAAAAATACAAAACTACATTTCACCAAAAATCAAAAATGGTTTCAAGTGAATTGGTAGAGGAATATATAGGACACGACATAGGCGGTGTTTGTCCATTTGCAGTGAATCCTAATGTTTCAATTTATTTGGATATTTCTCTTAAGGAAAATGATATAATATATCCCGGTGCAGGTAATGAAAACAGTGTTGTAGAATTATCAATAGAAGAGTTAGAAACTCATTCGAGTTATAAGGGTTGGGTTGATGTCTGTAAAAAAGTATCATAAATTTTCTGAAGAAAATCACTTTCCATTTCAACATTACAATAATTGTCCCTTCGTTTCTTAAAAGGTGTTCATATTAATCCAGATAAAACTTTTGAAAAATATAAGAAGTAAATAGGGTTAGGATTATCACTGCTATAACATTGGGCAATAAGAAATTGCCGCCAAAGTGAATATTAAGTAGAAATTTCTTAAGGCGGCATATACATGAGATACGTAGGTAAAAATATCATTTTGAAGGATGGAACAAAATGCTTTCTTCGAAGTCCAGATGAACAAGATGCTGCTACTATGCTAGAGTATATGAAAATGACCTCGACAGAAACACACTATATGGTTAGATACCCTGAGGAAATAGAGCTAACAGACGCTAAAGAAGCGGAGTTTTTGAAGAACTATATAGAGAGTAAACAGGACATAATAATCGTTGCGTTTGTGGAGTATGATGTTTATTGGAGTTGTGTTCTTCACTTATGGTCTTTATTTTCTTGTGAAAAATTATAAACATGGAAAGTATATAAAAAAATACGGAGTATTATCTTATATAGGATTAGTTTTAATCGTTTTTGGATCGATATTGTTAATGGAGCCAGTATTTACAAAATTACCTGAAAATTCATCTGGACTTCTACCATTCTTTATAAGTTGAGGTATTTTTATGATAGCATCTAGATTATTGCTAAAACCTACATTTTTAAAAAAGTAAATACAAACTTATTGAGTAGATTAAGTGAATATTTTTTTTGGATTGCGAATGAACTAATTTAAATTTACAAGGAGAGGTAACGGAAGTGTCAGAAAAGAAAAGTTTTGAATTATGGGAGGATTCTGTTCATAAGATAAAATTTAAGGAGAGATCATTTGAAGAATAAAAAAGATTCTCGATATTTATTTTGGTCCCGAGTACTCAACCCAGTGGCACTTACAATATATGGTGTTGCTTGTTTTTATCTATACTCTTTATGCCAGTATGGTGGAGTGAAGAGAAGAATGCCAATAATCATTATTTGCATGGGGTTGTTATCATTGTGGTTTTTGTGGTGTGTTTATTCCAAGCATAAACACGAAAAGAAATCTCAAAATATGGTGCTGGAGGTTTCAAAAGAGAAACAATATGATGCAGAAAAAGATATAAGGAGAAGTAAGCTATGGTACTCGATTTCATGCTTTATTTTAGTAGGAATTACTGTTCTTACTGCACTTGGAGTCTATAATAGTGCTGTTAACTACAATGGGAAGCTATCTTGGTTACTGCAGGATCTAAAAAACAAACGACAAGTCGAGTATATCGAAAGCAATATCTATGAGCATGGACTGCAGGGCATATTTGATGCCATAGAAACAAGATTAGATCTTCCTAAGGATTTGTATGTTTCGTCAGATTTTATATTGAAATTTAATAAAGACGGAACCATACTTTCTTTTGACACTTTCTTGTATGGCCGAAATGAAGAAGGAGAGACCGAGAGTTTCCTGATTACTTATGATGACAAAAAGTCTAAAAAAATAACAGTTTATCTACGAGGAAACGTCAATGCAGATTATGATGATATACATAAATTTCAACCTTTGTTAGATGCTATGAAGGTAATTCCCTTGAAGGATACTATCTTACAATGGGAGCAAGAGGAGTTTGGTATTTTATATGCTGGTATACGCAACTGGGGGTACAATACCGCGGGAATTGTGACCATCGACAAGGAAGGAAATGTGAAAAAGAAAGAGTATGCTATGAATGAAATCGTAGGGTATACAATATCTGTCTATGTACCAGAAAAAGAGGACATGATTATTCCTGTCCGGTATATTCCCGATTGGGAGACTGTAATGATAGAGCCAGAGATGATTAAGAAAAATAATGTTATAGGTTACCGAGATTTTGATGGTGAAGAAGCTTTTTTTCTAGATGAAACACGAGGATATCGATTGACTGTAGCGGATGCTGCCTTAGGGAGCCGGTTCTACATTTTAGACCAAACACAAGATGCTGGGCTTACTTGGCAGACTTTAAATAAAGATCCCTTCTCAGGGGATGCAGGGGCCTCGGCAGGAATTACTTTTCTAGATGAAAAGCTTGGATTTATTGCCATGTCTCATAGCGGCGGTTCTTATGGGGAGCTATACTGTACAGAGGATGGAGGAGTTTCTTATAAAAAGATAAGCTTTCCTCCAGTTAAAGTGCCTTTAAATGAAAACGAGACTTACGAGGCTTTTGATTTTCCAGGTATGCCTTATTTACAAGATGAAAAGCTTGAAGTTTTGGTCGGACAAGGGCAAGATGGAGATTATAAAGGTGGCATTAAAGCTTTATATCAATCGCTAGATCGTGGCAACACATGGGAATATGTAGGAGAAGCCGATGATAAATAGAGAACAAGAAGACGAATCAAATAGAAGCCTAAAACAGATTGAAGGGGATATAGGCGTAAAGATGCAGCAAAGTACACATTGTGCCTTAACTATGGTGATGCATTCGTCATTTAATAAATTTTTAATAATTCATTTAGAGTTATTCAAGACTCCTATTGTAATATATAATTGAATAACATAAACATATGTGATTTTGTGGTGATTCATTCTATATTAGGAGGCAGAAAAATGAGATTTAATAAAAAATCAACGATGTTTGGCATCTTTATCTTTGGTGCAATGATTTTAGTAACTTCAGGATTTGCCGATGCGGCCCTTGGATCAGGGTATCAGAATCTAAAGAAGTCCTTAAAAACAACAACAGCTAGATTGGTAGATGATACGGATAACTTTAGTGTTGATATTACTACAACTTTCAAAGTTGACGGTAAGATTTATTCAGAAGAGACTACTAATACAAAAGTTGATATAAAAAATCAAGCTGAAGAAACAAGGACCATACAACTTGAAAAAGGCAATCACGTAGAATATTACTCCTATAGCGATAAAAAACAATATATAAATAAGAATTTTGAAGATGGATCCTATAATGTGGAAGAAAAACAAAAATCAAGGAAAAACACAAATGTAGCACAAAATCCTTTTGAAGAAGAGGAAGTCAAGGATGTAGAAAGGATTGTAGATGCATTTATAGGAAGTTTAGAAAATGTCATTCAAGTTGAGCAATCAGGTAAGAAGAAAATGTATATTGGAAATATAGGAGACTCAGAAATCCCTCCTCTCGTCAATGCGCTTTCATCCTTTGCATTCAAATATTCAACACTGGATGACTATACGATAAAGAAACTTAATATTCCATCTCCTAAATCCAATGTAACCCTTAAAGATGCATCAGGAAAAGCCATTGAAAACAAAGATGGAATTATAGAAGGTGGAATCTTCAGTGTAAATATGTCTGCAGAAGATGATAAGGGTGCTGAACACATTTATACTTTAGAGCTTTCACTGGACATAAAAGACATAAATAAGACCGTTGTCGTTGCTCCAAACTTAGATGGACAAAAGGTTACTTATAGCAAGCAAGGTTGTCCATTTGATGAGAAATACATTGGAAAATATAGCAATAATATCGTAGAAGTAAAGAAGAATTCCTTCGTAAAAGTTGGAGAAAGAATTATTGAAATCACCTCTGTTAAAGAGGGAAATGTAAAGGGTAAATATTACGAGGTTTATAATAAAGGATATGAACCAGATGTTATAAGAAGCTTTGAGTTTAGCTCCAATCAAGATGAGTCAGAATTTTACACAATAATAAACTATACAGACAACAATGGGAAAAAGAAAAAGGGAACTATAGATAGTACAAATTTACAAGACCTGTATGCAGCATTTGATGTAAAAATCGATGAAGAAAATGGTGGATACTCACATACAAATGATGAGGAAAACTTTAATAATGAATTTGTAAGAGTATTTGAATAGCAATATAAGGCGCAAAGGGCTTGAACTTTGCGCCTCAAACTATTCTAAAGGAGGTACAATATTGGATAAGGCAATTGTAATTGAAAATCTTTCAAAGACGTATAAGAACGATCGTGGCATACAAGATATTAATTTAGAAATTGATCGGGGAGACATATTTGGATTTTTAGGTCCTAACGGATCAGGAAAGAGCACCACCATGAAAGTTATGGTAGGTCTTATGAAAGCAGATAAAGGTGATGTGCGCCTAAATGGTTACAGTATTTCCCAGGACTATGAAAATGCAATGAAGAAAGTCGGTTGTATTATAGAAAGTGTAATACCCTTTACCTACCTGACTGCATACGAAAACATGAAATTATGCGGAAGGTTTTATGAAGGTGTTGATGATATGAGAATTGATGAATGTTTGGATATTACAGGACTTCTAAAATATAAAGATGAAAAGATAAAAAACTATTCATTAGGGATGAAACAAAGGCTTGGCATTGCCATGTCTATTTTATCAAATCCCGAAATCTTAATACTAGATGAGCCCTTAAATGGTTTAGATGTAGAAGCAATGGTAGAATTTAGAAAATTAGTCCTTAATCTATCACAAGAGCATAAGACAACTCTTTTTATATCCAGTCATTTAATACACGATATAGAGCTTACTTGTAATAAAGTAGGTATTTTGTACAATGGTAAATTTTCAGGTGTAGATAGCACACAAAATATTTTAAAAAACTACTCTACCTTGGAGAACTATTATTTAAGTGAGGTGGATTTGAATGGAGACTCTTAAAGCAGTATACATAAATGAGATGTTTAAAATATCTAAAAAGAAGAAGATTACAGCAGCATTACTCTTTTTATTGTTTTCAATTATTATAGCAGCTATTATAGTCTATTTTTTAAATAACTTTGCCGGGATACGCATCACAGGAAATTCAGACTTCTCTATTATGGTTTTAACGGTCTTAAGCTATACGCTATTTCCACTTTTTACTGCTTTTATTTGTATCGATATATTTGCAGGAGAATTTACGGATGGTACCATTAAATTAACCCTGACAGGGCTATCGCCAAGGATTAAAGTATTTTTAGGAAAAATTTTAGCTATTGCTACCTTTATCACGGCAAATCTTATTATTGTAATGATTTTATCTGTTGTAGTTTCCATATTCATAAATAGCAGCATGCCTAATCTCTTAAAAATAATACTAGCATATGCTATAGCGTTTTTGCCACAATTCATCTTTGCATTGGCAGTTGTTTTCCTTTCAAATATTTCTAAGGGAACAACAAGTGCTTTTATGCTTTCTATGCTTGTGTTTTTAGCATTCAATGGATTAGGCATGATCTTTCCAGGCTTTAAAAGTTTCTTTTTTACGTCTGCTTTCGATTGGTATACATTGATTTTAGGAAGTTATATCAATCTTAGTAAAGTACTTAGAGTATTTCTAATTTTGCTGGGTTACGGTATAATGTTATTTACAGCAAGTTATTACTCCTTTGAAAAAAGAGACATCTAGGATAAGATGATATGAACCTAAAACAGAGATTTCTAACACAAAGTATATTGATTTTTATAGGCACAATTCTTATTACGAGTTGTGTTGGTTTTGCCTATTTATATTTTTGTAATCTATTTAACAAATCTCCTATTACCAGTGGCATAGGAGAGGCGTCTATTTTGGTTATTGAAAACGATGATATGATATATAAAAATGAAGATTTTAGTAGCGCACAAGTAAAAGAGATCCTGATGAATGTAAGCATTGGGAACAACTATTATATTCATCAGAATACTAAATACAGGATAAGTACAGAGGATTTTACAACAGTAAGTGGTGATAATCACAATATTATAATCCTTAATCCGATTATAAATGTATGGGGTTATTATAGAAATCTTATGGCACTTGTTTTTACAACGTTCTTAATAGTGTTTGCTGTGGCAAGCATAATAGTACAAAAACAAAACATGAAAAACATCATAAATCCCATTACAAATTTGACAGAGGAAACGGAAAAATTAAGACATGGGGACCTTGAAACAGCCATTACAGATAAAGGATATGGAGAGATTAGAGATTTAGAAAGAGTAGTGGAACAGCTACGCCTCCAGTTAAAAAACTCTATATATTATGAGGAAAAAGTTGACGATAATCGAAAGTTTTTAATTTCAAGCATATCTCATGACCTTAAAACTCCTGTAACATCAATAAGAGGCTATATAGATGGAGTATTAGATGGGGTTGCAGATACCGATGAGAAGAAACAATATTATTTATCAAAAGCCGTTGACAAGACAAAGATAATCAATACGATGATTGAAGATTTACTGCTCTATTCTAAACTTGATTTAAATCAAATGCCTTTCGAAAAAGAAAAAATCAATGTTCGAAAATACGTAGAAAGTTGTATTGAAGATAGTTTGTCAGAATTTAAGGGTGAAGATAAAAGGATTGTCTTTGAAAATGAACTTCGGGATGAAGTCTTTATCACGATCGATGTCGACAAATTCAATCGGGTCGTTCAAAATATTATGGACAATGCCAAAAGAAATATCGAAAAACACTTAGGTCAACTCAAAATAGTATTAAGAGAAACGAACTCCTCGGTTATAATGGAGTTTAAGGACAATGGAAAAGGGATTAATAAGGAGGATTTGCCTCATGTTTTTGAACGGTTTTACAGAGCAGATGCGGCCAGAGAGGTTAAAGGGTCAAGTGGATTAGGACTAGCCATTGCAAAGCAAATAGTTGAAGAATTAGGTGGACAAATTTGGGCAATTTCTGAATTGGATAAAGGTACCTCAATTATGATTTCGTTAAAAAAGGTGAAAAAGTATGAAAAGGATATTAATTATTGAAGATGATCAAAGCATATCAGAGCTACAAAAAGATTACTTGGAAATGAGCGGTTATGAGGTTGTCTGTGCTTTTGATGGGGAAACAGGCCTTCATTATAATAAAAACGACCATTTTGATTTAATTATTTTAGATTTAATGCTTCCTGGAAAAGATGGCTTTGAAATATTAAAAGAAGTAGCAGATTCAAAAGAAATACCTATACTTATTGTGTCAGCGAAATCAGAGGAAGTATATAAGATTAAAGGATTAAACTTAGGAGCTGACGATTATATAACGAAACCCTTTGGTATGGGTGAATTAGTAGCAAGGGTAAACAGCCATCTGAAAACCTATGAAAAGTTTAGACACAGCTCTCAAAAGAAACAAATAAAGGTAGGTGCTTTATCCATAGATAAGGAAGATCATCGGGTTTTTATTGATGGGCATGAAGTACTTTTAACTCAAAAGGAATTTGAACTTCTTTTGTTTTTTATGGAAAATCCCAATAGAGTTTATAGCAAAGAAGAGCTATTTGAGAAAGTTTGGGGTTATGATGCACTATCCGATGCCACTACAATAACGGTACATATAGCGAGAATAAGAGAAAAAATCCAACAAAATCCTCAAATCAGACAATATATTCAAACGGTATGGGGAGCAGGTTATCGATTTAAAATCTAATAAAGAAAAATTTCGTAATTGTAGGAAATTACGCAATAACAGAATTAAATGGAGGGGATTTTGTTGACAATTTTGTTTCTTTTAATAGGAATAGCATTAATTATTAAAGGTTTTTTTCAGATTAATGGAAAAATGATTCCTTATAGTATAAAAGCATCAATTCAAGGTGATAAACTTTATAATTGATCAAAAATAAGTGGATTAATTAATATTAGATGGGGATGTACTTTATTTCTATTATCAATTGCAACCTTAGGTTTTGGTAATGGTTATATATGGATTTTTGTATTAGTAACTTTTTCTACAATCAATATAGTAACAACTTATAAGAATAATAGAAAGAATGTTTCGTAATATTTTAGATAATGTGAAGTTATAAAGATGGCAAAATTAATGTAAATAATGCAATAGATAGAACATATTGTCATGAGATTGTTATGGGAAAAATACTCAAGTGAAAAAGTTAATATACTTTTCAGTCCCCATAGCTTGGAGACTGAAAAGTCAGATGAATGGCGAGCAATATTATGATTTGATAGCCCACCTTAATTTTGTTGATCGTGCACGACTATTAGAATAGCATTCTTCTGCTGTTGGCCGAATAGGTTTTGAGGCTATATCACTATAGACTCCTTCTCGATAAAATTTCTGAAAAGATTTTTTGACGAGTCGATCTTCTCCAGAATGAAAGGAAAGTATAGCAACGCGTCCACCCTTGGCAAGAGTGGTAGGAAGCTTTTCCAAAAATTCATATAAGACTTCATATTCACTATTAACATCAATTCGTAATGCTTGAAAGCATCGTTGACAGGATTTTTTGATATCCTCTTTCTTGGTTTTTTCGGGAAGGAAGTGTAAAGCCTTCTCAATAATTTGTTGGAGCTGAGTAGTGGTTGTAATGTCTATCCCTTTTTTTATTGTATCGATGATAGCATGTGAGATTACGCTAGCATGAGGTTCATCTGCATTTTCTATTAACATACCTTCTAATTCATTTTGCTTCATTGTTTTTAAACGATTCGATGCAGACATCCCTTTGTTTGGGTTTAATCTTAAGTCTAAAGGACCATCACTTTTATAAGAAAAGCCCCTTTCTGGATTGTCTATTTGCATTGAGGAGACACCTAAATCAGCCAATACAAAATTCAGTGGCCCCGACTCAAGAGCAACCTGATCAATATTAGAAAAGTTCGTTTGCTTAAAGGTTATTATATCGGGACCAAAACCCAAGCGTTCTAAGCGATCTTGAGTACGTGGTAGTTCAATAGAGTCTACATCTAATGCGTATAAATGTCCTTTTGAATCTAAGCATTTAAGCATTTCTAGTGTATGCCCACCATAACCTAGAGTTGCATCTAATCCAACTTGTCCTGGTGTAATTTGTAAAAATTCTAGTATTTCATTTACACAAATGGAACGATGCGTACCTGCAGGTGTATTGCCTTTTTGAATAATCTTATTTACATCATCAGCATATTTTTCTGGTTGTAGTTCTTTATATTTTTCGTGAAAGGATTTGGGGTGAGTACCTGAGTATCGAACACGCCTCTTGTGTTTTTTCTTTTGATTATCTGGTGATGAATTCATTTATACCTCCATAGTTCCCTACTCTTTTGTATTTTAGTTGTCCGCCCCCATAAAATCGTGTAAAATTAAATATACGAAAGTGATATTATAAATACTTAAAAAAGTCTTTAGACAAACTGTTTGTTATTTTTTCTACTGTTAAATTCAAATCATTTTTAAAGGTGTTAATAGCTATAATTGAACCTGAATTTAAGTAAGCTTTGTCAAAATTTTCTTTCATGGCCTTGAATTCCTCAATATCTAATATATCGTCCTTCCTATCTATTGACTCATGCATCGGGCAATGCAAATAAAATATATATTTAGGTTTTTGAAATAGATATTTAAAAAAAATTTTTCCTATAAATTTTGTAAACCCTGCAGAATTATCATAAATTTCCCACACATATCTATCATAAATTACAATATAATCTTTAGACCAATGCCGAATAACCCTATACCACATTTCTATATATGCAGCTGACAAATTTAAAAACTTTGAGATGATTGTACTTTTTTTATTTTGATTTTTGTTGTTAAATCTTTTATGTCCTATCCAAGTAATATGGTCTCTTGGACCCATATATTGAATTTGCGATTTCTTTCCTAGAGATTCTTGTAATTTATTCACTGTAAAAGTAAAAAAATATTTTCAATAATTTTCCCTCCCAAAAAGTACTTTCACGCTTATATTAATTTGTAAAATAACTTTCAGTTAGCTAAGTATAACAAATTTATTCTATCATAGATAGTAATTGATAGTAATTCAAAAAAATGGTTTAACATTTAAATCTATTATATCATTGGTAAGATAATGTCACAAAATTGTACTTGAGTTTCCGTATTTTTATCCACAGGCTATATTTTTTATAGATTTGTTATACACAATTTTCAGAAAATGCTAAAAAATAAGGAATCCCTATCTCTTTTGTAGTAAAATTAAGCTCACTAAAAAAAATTACTAAACAAAATAGAAAGGATTCCCTATGGCTTATTTTACTACAAATACTTATACAATAAAACGTGAAATTTTAACATTTTCTAATAAATTCTCTAAAGGTCTCTCGAGACCTCAGAAAAAATTTGTTGCTGACATGACCTATGGCATCACTGGTGCTAGTATATAAGTATGGACACGAAAAGTCGAACACCTTATAATCAATATCATAATGTAAAAGCTATCGCATTAAATTTCTGCGATAGCTCTAAATGTGAGGTGTAGAAACAACATAAAGATTTCTTCTTGTCGTTTTAATTCATATTTAATAATCTACTTTTTCTTTTAAGAAATCTCCGGACCTTAATTCGCTAAAGGCTAGATCTAGTTCTTGCTTAGTATTCATTACGATAGGTCCTCCCCAATAAATCGGTTCTTCTAATTTATTAGAGCTGAGGTATATAATCTGAATATCTTTATCAAGGGACTCAATATCTAGCGAACTTCCTTCTGTTAACTTTACTGCAGTCTTTTCTGTTATGACTTCTTCTGCAACTTTAGCATCACCAATTAACAAAAATACCATAACGGATTTATCTTCTTCCATTTCAATGGTGAATTTTTGATTTGCTTCTAAGGTAATGTGATAGTAATCAAGAGGCAAGTATTTCCCTGTAAAACCCTTGTGATTTTTATAGCTTCCGCTTACAAGTCGCAATGTTCCACCTTTAATAGGTATTTCTTGAATCTCATCTTTTTTTATGCTGTGATATTCAGGTGATGACATTTTGTCCTTAGCGGGCATATTGAGCCAAAGCTGAAGTCCAAGAAGTTTTTCGGAAGCAGGGAGCGTTTCCTCATGTAATATTCCTGAGCCTGCTGTCATCCACTGTACTTCTCCATCTGTAATCTGATCTTGGTTTCCTAAACTATCTTTATGCACCATATTGCCTTTAACAATAAGGCTAATAGTCTCAATGCCTCTATGTGGATGCATTGGAAATCCTGCTGTATATTCTTCTGGATTTGTACTATCAAAAGAATCAAGCATCAAAATAGGATCATATGTTTCAGTGGTCGTATTTCCTAAAACTCGTACAAGATGTACTCCTGCACCATCTGTAGTTTGAAAACCAGTAACTTTATCTTTAATTGTTCTTTTCATCTTCATACCTCCAAGTATTGAATGGAATTAAATAATCTAAGGGTTCATGTAGATTAATACCCTATTAAATTAGGATTGAAACAAATCTCAATAGTATAGGATTAGCACTATCCACAATTTTATAATCATTTTTAATATTGATATAATGATAATATACACATATATCATTTAAGAACATTGTAGAGAAAAGTGACATTGAAAATTATGGGAGTATAGGGGGAAATAAGTTGAATAATAAATAATATAAAAAAACTTATAAACCATTTATAGTTTGGCTAATTGGGTATCCCATTATAGCAATTATGATTGGTAAAAGAATGTCTGATGTATCTACAAAAATATCTGTATTGTCTTCATTAATTATTATGATTATTAGTTTATACATATTAATGTTATTAATATATAAGGGTGAATATGTATATTGGATCAATGGTGGTCCTAATTATAAAGAAGCGAAATCAGCAGGTAGTGAAAAAAGAAAAGAATTTGCAAAAGCACATTTAGATATATTTTTAAAAATAATGTTGATATCGTTTTTATATGGAATCACAAGTTTATTGTTTCAATTTTCAATATGGGTTGATGTTTTGCTTATTTCCTTGCTGGTCATTATAGGAGCATTGTCAACAAACCCAATAAAATTTAACAAATAAAATTTATTGTAAATTGATTAGTAAGAGAAAGGAGATTTGATCTGAAAAATACAATGTTATGTTGAAAATGCAATTCGAGAGATGTATTAACAATACCAGGTGAAAGAGGTGCTTAGGGTGCTGGAAATAATATTATGGTAGGAATGACTGTTTTAAGTGCTGTAAAAGTAAGCAGATATCTTTGTTGAAAATGTGGATATTCTGAAGAATGGATTGATAATAAAGAAGATATAAAAAACTTCGTAACAGGTTTTACTAAAAATCAAAAATGTGACATATCTTTTTATATGCCACATTAGCAATGGAACCATGCAAAATCAGATTATTCCCAGACCAACTAAGATGCCAAAGCAGCCTGTTAGCATCATATCACCATATGGTGCAACTTCGTACCATCCTAACGGCTTGACCATAGATCGCTGTGGTCCGGTGACAGCGATATAGTCCCAGCCTGGAGTCATATCTGGGTGAAAGGCTGCACCGTGTCCACCGCCATTAAAAATTTCATCATTAGATAATTCATTATTTTGCATCTTTTTAACTAGAGAGACTAGAGAATCTGTATTCAATAAACCAGTATGATGCTCACATAATCCATAGATACGTTGACCACGAATAGCTGCGATTAATGTATGGGAATTGCCGATATTAATAGCAAGGATTCCTTTTTCTAGATGTGGTTGCACAGTAGGATCTGCCATAATACCTAATAGAGCAGCTGTTCCAGTATCTGTAAGTATTGCTCCAGGCACTGCATCTCGAACAGCCTTCATCCTAGTATAAACTTCTGGTATTTGTTCTGTAAAGATCAAGTCCTTTAGAATACCACCTTTGGCAATGAATTCTTCTAATAAACGGAATCTCACTATACGGTTGCTTTCCTCAGTGCTAAAACCGTGGTCTTGAACTGCTACAGCAAGCTGAGAAGGCAAAGCTTGGTTAAAGGCTCCTAGTGCCTTATCAAATGCTGCAAGATTAATATCTCCCATTCGTATCTTGCATACATTATCTGGTGTGACTTCGACGATTTCAACTCCCATTTCACGAACCTTTTCTAACTTATCATTAAAGGTATAGGCAGCCTCCTCTGTAGCATAAACTTTATGACCGGCCTCTAGATGTTGTTTTACAGCAAAAAAACATGCTCCACCACCCATTACATGACCGTAAAGGTAAATGTTTTGTCCTTGTCGTGTTGCTTGGCGAATCTGCTTTGCTATAAGCTGTGTATTACTAGGCATAACTAATTTAGGGCAATTTTCTATATTTTTATCAGCTTGATAGACTAAAACATCTTGAGTTCCAGAACCAACATCAATTACTAGGATGTCTTTTTGCTTAAACGATGATGATACATTTTTATATACTGTCATAACGAATTCTCCCTTACTTCAGTTTGTGTTATGTAAAATTATAGCACAATATATACTTAGTATCCTTTTTTAGGCTTCTTATAATCCAAATACCTTGCAAATATCATATTTGTTAAATCTGTTTTGTAGATTGAAACAATTAGTAAGAAAAAAATTAAGTAATAAAGTATAACAATAGTCTGAAATTTGGATGTAAAATTGTACATAAAATGATATGATTTTATCCTATGAAAGTAGTTGTGAACACTAAAGATTAAGTGATTATAAATTAGGGGGACATAACAAATGAAACATGAATGGAGAAAACACGAAAAGGAACTATATATACCAAAGCAAAAACCTGAACTTGTATCTGTTCCAGAGCAAAAATTCTTTATGATTAAAGGAAAAGGAAATCCTAATAGTGATGATTTCTCTGAAAAAATTGAAGTTCTCTATTCATTATCCTATGCTATTCGGATGATGCCAAAGCAAGGGTATACTCCTGAAGGGTATTTTGAATATACGGTATATCCATTAGAAGGGTTATGGGATTTGACGGAAGAGGGTAGAAGATTAGATACACTAGATAAAGATGAACTGCTCTATACGATTATGATTAGGCAACCGAATTTTGTGACAAAAGATATCGTAGATAAAGCATTTGAAATTGCAAGAAAGAAGAAATCAAATCCACTACTGGATGAAGTTTTATTTGATACTATTGAAGATGGCTTATCTGTTCAAATGCTTCATATAGGTCCGTACGATGATGAACCACAAACCTTTGAAAAGATGAAGCAATTTATAGAGGACAATCACTTTGAGATAAAAACTCTAAGGCACAGAGAAATTTATCTTTCTGATGCAAGAAAAGTTGAATCTGCAAAATTGAAAACCGTTTTAAGGTATAAGGTTAAAAAAGAAGTATAGAGAAAATATTTTTATTCATGAGCTGAAAACCTAACAATATCTAAAAAATCATCAAACAATAGTTAAACAGCTACTTCATGCGATTAAGGTACTTTTCTCATATATATAGATAAATTCTATTAATTCAACCGAAATTTCTGATTTGTTTGATATATAACAAATTCATATAATTTAACTGCAAGAACACGATGTGAGGTTTGTAGTCAAGCATTATATTAGCAAACAAGTAAATGCTTGGAACTGAATCATAGTGGAAACTGTTATAGTTAAATTATATAAGGAGGAAATATGAAATACACTAATATTTTTTCACCATTAGAAATTAGAGGAATGAATTTAAAAAATAGAATTGTTATGCCACCTATAGGTAGTAATTTTGCTTCCGTTAATGGAGAAGTAACAGAAGAAATGATGAAATATTATGAACTTAGAGCAAAAGGAGGAACTGCTCTAATAATTGTAGAAAATGCATGCATAGATTACCCAATGGGCACTAACGGAACAAAGCAGCTGAGAATTGATAATCTTCAATTTGTCCCAGGTTTATATGAATTAGTTGAAAGAATCCACGATTATGGTGCTAAAGCTTGCATTCAATTAAATCATGCAGGGGCATCTGCTTATGGATTAAGATTGGATGGACAACAACCAGTGTCTTCATCTACTACACCTTCTAAAACTGGTGGAGTAATTCCTAGGCCACTAACAAAAGAAGAAATCATCGAAATAGCTAAAAAATACGGAGAAGCTGCTACAAGAGCACAATTGGCAGGTTTTGATTGTGTAGAAATACATGCCGGACATTCCTACCTTCTTAGTCAGTTCTTGTGTCCTCTATTCAACAAGAGAATAGATGAATTTGGCGGAAGTTTAGAAAATAGAGCAAGATTTGCATCTATGGTTATTGATTCTGTAAGAGAGAGCGTAGGGCCAAGATTCGCAATCTCTTTAAGAATTAGTGCAGATGATATGCTAGAAGGCGGAAATACTCTTGAAGATTCTATTGAATTAATGAAATATTTAGAAGAAAAAGTAGATGTATTGAACATATCTATAGCTCAAAACGACAATCTATATTTACAACATGATAAAATGAGTCTACCAGAAGGTTGGAGAAGTTACATGGCTAGAGCTTTTAAAGAAAAATTTAATAAGCCTGTAATGACTTCTGGAAATATTCGTACGCCACAAATTGCTGAAGACATTATCGCTAAAGGTGATGCA
>NZ_CALNCS010000061.1 GCF_937875145.1 Alkalibaculum bacchi
CATTTAGCTGACTGATACTAATAGGCCGAGGACTTGACCTTAAAAAGATGATGAATAAATTTACTTTCTTGTGCTGTTTTTAAATATCACTTATTAAGCAGAAAGCTGAATGCTGAATGCGGAACATTTGATATAAACTTAGTGATAAGTTATAAAGTTTTATGATTTGAGAAAAGCAGTAAGTCACCGAAGGTGACAAGGTTTTACTTAGAACATAGAACATAAAACTTAGAACTAACACATTCCGCGGCAATAGCGGAGGGGCTACACCTGTTCCCATACCGAACACAGAAGTAAAGTCCTCCAGCGCCGAAGGTACTCGGGTGGTGACGCCCTGGGAGAATAGGACGTTGCGGATTTGTTTAGTAAAGAAAGGTCTCTGATTATCAGGGGTCTTTTTTTCTGTCGAACTAAGCGACTCACGTCGCAGTGAACAATGAACACTGAACAATGAATAGTGAACAATATATGAAGGACTTAATAGAGAGGTCGCATATTTGTACTGTTCGATGTTTAGTGTTCATTTTTTCATTGTTCAGTGAAAGGTTTTATTTTTTAGCCACCAGCGGTGGCTTTTGCTTTTCCTTACCACCTTGTCACCTTACTACCTTCTTACCACCTTACCAAGCTCCTCACACAAAATCAACTCCGGCAATTCGTCTCCGTATCTATCCACCACCTTATATATAGATCCCAACCAATTATATTCATCTTTTTCCTTATTAGGCATATGCATTAATACAATTTTCTGCGGCTTAATATGATCCCTAATGACCTTTCTTGCCCTAGGCAATGTAATATATGGAAAATCTAATAATGCATAATTTATATTCAGTTTATCTAGTCCTAAGTTCTCGTAATTTATTAAATCTGGTTTTGCATCTCCACAATGATAAATTCGTTCATTCTTAAATTTTAATAGATATGCAAAATTAACCACATTCTTATAATCATTTCCATCATGAGTTAATGAAGTAACCGAAAAATCAATCCCATTAACGCTAAAATCCTTTATTGTATTTAATTCTACTTCATCATAAATGAGTTGTTGTTCAAGAGAAATATCGTATTGAGATAGGTTCTTTAATAACTCTACTGTTTGTTTACTAGAAAATAGCTTAGTATTAGGGTGATTACGTAATGTTTGTAAAGTTGCTTCTCCATCAAAGTGATCTGGATGGTAATGTGTAAATAATAGTAGATCCATATTGTCAAATGGAGGAATCCCATTTATGATCTTATCAATTGTTTGACGATCTACATTATAGTAAGGGTCTATTTGTTTTGCATGAATGGCATCAATCATGACCTTTTTCCCCATATTTTCAATTAAAAAGCCTGCATTAGCTATGTAACGTATATTTGACATAAAGTACCTCTTTTGTTAGTTTTGTATTTATAAAAGAGTGGAAAGCTCTCCCTTCCACTCTTTCCTTGTTTGACAGGAAGGTGTTACTTTTTGATCCTAGCTACTGCTTAAGTCATCCTAAGCGCCAGCGAAAGATCTTTAACCCCATAGAAAGTTTTACTTTTAGACTAAAATATTATTTAAGCCCTCTTTATATGTGATTGAATCTTTGACCTGTAAGACTTGACTCTAGCACTGAAAGCTGAAGACTAGCTGCTGATGGCTAAAGTGCCAAAGGCACTTTAATGTTAGTCTATAGTATAGTCATCAAAATTAAGATCGCTTTTATCAGGCAATATGAAAGCACATGCAATGTAGAGAAATAGCCCAAGACCTACTAATGGTAAGGATAATACCACCCAAAGAATTCTCACGATAGATGGATCGATAGAAAAGTATTCGGATACTCCTTGACACACGCCGCTTATCTTACCCTCCGCTTTGTTTTTGTATAATCTTTTCATTTTGGTACCCCCTTGTATATATTTATTAAAAAGAAATTGATATTTTATGGAAATTATCACAGTGCTATTAGATTTCAATAGCTAAATCTAAAGCAATTTCAATCATATCTGTCAACGTTTTCTCTCTCTCTTCTGGAGTGGTAGCTTCTGAGGTTACGATACTATCGCTCACAGTCAAAATAGATAAAGCATTCTTTCCTAATTGAGTTGCGTTCATATAAAGAGCAGCAGTCTCCATCTCGACGCCTAAAACGCCCATTTTAGCCCAAGTTTTCCAGGAGTCTTTGTCATCATTATAGAATAAATCACTGGTCAATATATTCCCAACTTTTACATCTAAATTCCTTGAACCAGCGATATTATAAGCCTTTGATAATAAATCATAATTTGCTATTGGAGCAAAATTACCAGGGAGCTGGTATTGATGTGCAAAATTAGAATTCGTGCAGGTAGCCATAGCCAGGATAATATCTCTTATTTGAATATCCTTTTGATACGAACCACATGAGCCTATTCTTATAATATTATTGCAATCGTACTCTGTAAATAATTCATAAGAGTAAATACTCATAGAGGGCATGCCCATTCCAGAGCCCATTACGGATACCTTCTTGCCTTTATATAGTCCAGTAAAACCTAGCATACCCCTTACTTTATTAAAACAAAAGGGACTATCCAAGTACTTTTCAGCAATAAATTTTGCTCGTAAGGGATCCCCAGGCATTAAAACAGTCTTTGCAATATCTCCTTTTTTTGCACTATTATGAACACTCACAATTCTTCACCTCATATTAATATAATAATATCTACTATCATTATACCCTAATTAATAATCTATAAATAAAATATTTATACTGAATGATATGGTTCAAGTAATTTTGCATAAATTAAAACAAAGTGTTTAGACTTGTAGCAAAAATAAAATCTCAAAATATAATGAATAAAGATTGTTAATAAATATAGGAGGAAAATATGGCGTACTCAGTTAGAGAATTGCTTGCAAGACTTATTAAATGCGAAGCCGAAGGCGAAGGAGACACTGGTATGAAGGCTGTAGCAACAGTTGTAATGAATAGAGTACACGTCGCCGAAGGAGAATATCAAAGGGTTAATCAAGGTGATTTGAGAAGAGTAATCTTTCAACCAGGTCAATTTGATTGCGCAACAGAGACATTAGGTGGTCAATATAATCCACAAAATATATATAATGCCCATCCAGAACAAATACACTATGATATTGCAGATTGGGCACTAGCAGGCAATAAAGTTTATAATATCGTTGAATCTTTGTGGTATATGAATCCATTTGTACCAGATTGTCCTGTGTATTTTCCATATAATCAAAGTGGTGTTATTAATTCTAGGATAAGATTACACTGTTTTTTTGATCCAACACCGTTATATTCGCAAACATAAAAAATGAAGAGGAGTTTAAAATGAAAAAAAATATAATACCAGATAGTTCAAAAATCTTATCAACATTTGAAAATAAATATGCAACACCTATGCAAATGCCACCAATGTATATGCGCCCACCTCAAGGTGGTATGCCTATGCAGCCACAACAACCTATGCAACCCATGCAACCCATGCAACCTGTACCACCACAAAATGGTGTCCCACAAAGAATATCACCTGTAATGGGACCTAATTATATCCAAGGCTATTTACAACAGTTTATCGGCCAATATATAAGAATTGACTTCTTAGTTGGTACAGGAACATTTATTGACAGAGATGGTATATTAACTCAAGTCGGAATTGATTTTATAGAATTGAGAGAAGTTCAAACAGGCAATATACTCGTTGGCGATATGTACTCCGTCAAATTTGTTACAGTATATACTTCTGCACCAGGAGTACCATATATGGATACAGCTGGACTATCTTACACTGAAGAATAAAAAAAGTAAAGCTGCCATACTTTCCATGGCAGTTTTACTTATTTAATTGTATAAGGATATTAAACAATTGTTTAACTACTGTTGAACCATTGCCCAACAATCGTTTGACTAATGTTTTATATTGTTATTAAAACAATAAAATCAGTTTTATGTAGTTATTTTTTTTGAATGGGCAATAATACATATGAGGTGATAATATGGAGAAAAGTTTAAAAGGAACGAAAACAGCTGAAAATTTAATGAAAGCTTTTTCAGGGGAATCACAAGCTAGAAATAGGTACACATTTTATGCAGAGAAAGCTCAGCAAGAAAAGCAAAAAGATATTTACCAAGTATTTGATGAGACGGCTCATAATGAAAAGTACCATGCAGAACGATTTTTTAGGATACTAAATCAAGAATTTAAAGGAGAGCAAATAGCTGTTTTTAACGCAGGTTATCCTGTACAATTGGGTACTACTTTAGAAAACTTAGAAGCAGCAGCTGAGGGTGAGCACGAGGAGAACTCTATACTTTATCCTACTTGGGCTAAAGAAGCTAAAGAAGAAGGATTTATACAGGTAGCAGATGTGTTTGATTTAGTAGCACAAGTAGAAGTAAAACATGAGCAAAGATTTAAAGAATATGCTGAAAGAGTTAAGAATAATGAGATGTATAGACAAACTGGCACAGTCCAATGGCTATGTTTAGAATGCGGACACATTCATGTAGGCTTAGAAGCTCCTGGTGTGTGTCCAATTTGCCAAAGACCTCAAGGATCCTTTAAATTATTACAAGGATAAATACGAATTAGCATAGTTGCTATTATTATAAAAATAACTGCCTAATCACTACAAAAGAAAAAATAACTTCTCTTTTTTAAGGAGAAGTTATTTTTCTTTTACTTTACAGTAAGAAGGTTTTACCTTTTGAATTAACTACTATTTAAATTATTTTTATATACAAGACTTGCGTATTTGGCCTGTAAGACTTGACCTTTGAGCACTAGTGGCTGGTGGCTGATTGCTGATGGCTAGAGCATTAAAATGGCACTTTTCTAGATAAAGTAAGTGAAGTAATAAATAAGACCTATTAAGTTGTAATATTGTATTTGCATAATTAAAACTGTATAATAATTTCATGGAATTCATTGACTGAAAAAAGAGCAATAAAGGAGTAATTTATGAATCTAAATCGTATTTTTGTTTCGATACTTACCTTGTTTATAGTGGGGATAATTGGTTATTGCAGTAGAAAGAAAAACATATTAAGTGAAGAAGCAGTAAATAGCTTACCTAAATTTTTATTAAATATATGCAGTCCGTTGTTGATTGTTTCTTCGATGCAGATCCCTTTTACACAAGATAAACTAGATGACATCAAAACTGTTTTTTTACTATCTATAATAGTTTACTTTATTTCTATCATAATTTCTCTTATAGTGCCTAAACTATTAAGAGCAAATGGAGACAATGAAAGGGGTGTATACCAATTTATGACCATATTTTCTAATGTGTCGTTTATTGGATTTCCAGTATTGTTGTCTATTTATTCTAGCGAAGCCATATTTTATGGGTCAATCTTTATTATACCTTTTAACATCTTACTGTATACCGTTGGTATTTACATGATGGCCAGTGAAAAGAAAAAGTTTAATATAAAGATATTGTTAAATCCTAATATTCTAGCTGTTATTATTGGCTTTCTATTGTTTGCTTTCTCTATACAAATTCCTGCCTTTTTACTTCAACCAATGGAGCTAGTAGGAAATATGACAACACCTCTATCTATGATTTTTATAGGAGGATCTTTATGTGGTGTAAATATGAAAGAAATGTTTAAAGAGTGGCGATTATATGCAATATCAGCTATAAGGCTTCTCATTTTGCCACTAATAGTGCTTCTCTTATTTCAAAATTTTATCAGCGATCCTTTGTTATTAGGGGTACCAGTAGTTATTACAGGTATGCCCATTGCTGCTAACTGCGCCATTGTAGCAAAAGAATATGGAGGTCATGCAGAATTAGCATCATCAGGAACATTTATGAGTACACTTTTGTCGATGGTTACCATACCCTTATTAGTGTTAATAATATCAAATATATAAAAAAGGAGAAAACAAATGATAATAGGTATAATAGGTGCAATGGAAAAAGAAATTACTATTTTAAGAGAAAGAATGGATTTAACTAAAATAGAAGAAAAAGCGAGTCTCACTTTTTACATAGGGAAATTAAGAGATAAGAACATCGTCTTAGTTCGTTCAGGTATTGGTAAGGTAAATGCAGCCATGTGTACACAGATTTTAATAGATATCTTTCATGTAGATGTAGTAATCAATACAGGTGTGGCTGGGGCACTTCATCCTGATTTAAATGTAGGGGATATTGTAGTGTCTACAGATTCTCTTCAACACGATATAGATGCCTCTGTCTTTGGAGATCCAAGAGGAATTGTACCAGGCTTAAAAGAGAGTATTTTTGTAGCAGATCAAAAACTATTAGACATCATTGATGGAATCACAATAGAAGATCATAAAATCTTTAAAGGTAGAGTATTAACAGGCGATCAAGGAATTGCAAGCAGTGAAATAAAACACTTCTTAGTAGAAAATTTTGAAGGATATTGTGTTGAAATGGAGGGTGGCGCTATCGCCCATGTGTGCTATTTAAATGAAGTTCCTTTTCTCATTATTCGAGCAATCTCCGATAAGGCAGACGAAGAAGTAGAGATCAATTACAACGAATTTGTAGAATTTGCAGCTAAAAATTCAAGTTATATGTTAGAAAGTATTTTAGAAAAATTGTAAACTCTAAGATTTGAGTTTCAAAGCTAAGTAAAACCCTTTGCTTACAATAATAGCTCGTATCTTAGTTTGGAAAAGAGGTTTTTTATATGATGCCCGTTTGGTGTGAAATCCGCTTAGATTATTTAATTGACAATTATAATGAGATTAAAAAATGTGTAGGAGAACAGGTCGAATTGATGCCTATCATTAAAGCAGATGCCTATGGTCATGGGGCTATTGAATGTGCTAAGACCTTAGTTCAAAATGGCGCAAAACGGTTTGCGGTGGCCCGTGTAGACGAGGGAATACAACTGAGAAATGCAGGGATTAGATGCCCTATTCTTATTTTAGGTTATATTTCTAATGATGAAATAAGAGAATTATTAGAGTGGGATTTGACTCCTACAGTATACCATATAGACTTTGCAAGAGAGTTATCTAAACAAACTGCTAAAACTGTAAAAATACATATAAAATTAGATACAGGTATGGGTAGATTAGGTTTTAGAGGGATAAAAGAAAGTGTTAAATCTATAGAGGATATTTATACTATGGATAATCTGGTAGTAGAAGGGATTTATAGCCATTTTGCAACTTCTGATGAAAAAGATAAAAGCTATAGCTTATCTCAGATGGAATCATTTGAAGAAGTACTAAAATTGTTAACGAAAAGGAGAATAGATATTCCCACTAAACACTTATCAAATAGTGCTGCTATTATGGATTTGCCTACGAGCCAATATAATATTGTTCGTCCAGGTATTATTCTATATGGCATGTATCCGTCTGAAGAAGTAAACAAGGAAAAAATTTCTTTAAAGCCAGTAAAAAGCTTTAAAACCAGAATTGCTAATCTTAAGAAAATCTATTCAGGTGATAGTGTAAGTTACGGTAGAAAGTATATAGCAGAAGATGAAAGATTAATTGCTACTTTATCCGTTGGTTATGCTGATGGGTATAGTCGATTGCTTTCTAATAAGGGAGAAGTCCTCATTAGAGGTCAGAGAGCAAAAATTGTAGGAAGGATATGCATGGACCAGTGTATGGTAGATGTTACTCATATTTCACAGGTTAAGGTAAATGATGAAGTTCTTCTTTATGGACCTGGTTTGCCAATTGAAGAATTGGCAGAAAAGATGGGTACGATTAATTATGAAGTTTCTTGTATGATATCTCCTCGTGTTCCTAAACTTTATTATTGGAAAAAAGATTTCATAAATATGGATAAAAATCTTTATAGTTGACCATAATACAGTTGAGAGAAAATTACATATCATTCGCTCTGTTTTCTTGTCAATTTCGGTAACGAAATTATAACAAAATTTATAAGATATTATAAGTACTGAAAATGGTTTGGGTTCTAAGCTATACTTAATTTGGTAAACTCTCTCTCAACAAGAAAATAGAGAAAAAATAGCTTGCACACGACTCCATTCCATTTAGCTTATTTGAAAAATTAAGTTATTAGGACTTTATAATATTAAATCGGAGAGTGAAAAAGGGTGAATGTCAAACGAGGAGACGTTTATTATGCAGATTTAAGCCCAGTAATAGGGTCTGAACAAGGAGGCGTAAGACCTGTGCTTGTTCTACAAAATAACGTTGGCAACAAATATAGCCCTACAATTATTATTTCGGCTATAACATCTCAAATTAATAAGTCAAAGTTACCTACTCATATAGAAATCAACGCTACTGAATTCGGTCTAAGCAAAGATTCTGTTGTTTTGCTTGAACAGATTAGGACAATAGATAAGAAGAGACTAAGAGAAAAAATTGGTCACTTAGACGATGAATTAATGAATCAAGTAAATGAAGCCTTACAAATCAGTTTTGGAATGGCAAATTTCTAAGAATATTTACGAGTTAGCACCTTTCTTTTTAGGAGGTGCTATTCGTATTAGTGGACTTTTACATATTTACCTTATTGGGACAAAAGTTCCGCATTCAGCTTTCTGCATTCAGCTTCTAGTACTCAAGCGCAAACAATATATACTCTTCCTTATGAAGTAAATCAAAAAATCTATCATAGTAAAAACTTGATCACGTTTACATATTTGATTGTTAATAAATTGAGCAAATGTTATGGTATAATAACCATGAATTAAATAGGAGAAAGAAAATGACCAATAACTTTAAAAGGATAAGCAAATTATTGTTAGACTATTTTGGGATATCTATTGGCTGCATGATTATGGCGGTAGCCTTTAATTCGTTTTTCGTACCTGCGAGGATTGCTCCTGGGGGCTTTAGTGGTTTAGCAGCAGTAATATATCATTTTACAAATTTCCCTATTGGTATCACTACCCTTGTCTTAACGATTCCACTATTTATTATTTCCATTAAATTATTAGGAGCAAAATTTGGTGCAAAAAGTTTCTATGGTACAATTTTCTTTTCATTATGTATTGACTTTATTGTAAAATCACCTCAATTGACAGATGATTTGTTTTTATCTTCTGTTTTTGGGGGTATCTTGCTGGGAATAGGAATAGGTATTATTTTTCGATTTGGTGGAACTACTGGAGGAACAGATCTGCTTGCCGCGCTTATGCATCATTATTTTAGAACAATATCTGTTTCTACTTGGTTGCTCATAGTAGACTCTATAGTTGTAGCTATAGCAGGAATTGCATTTCAAGATATTGAGGTTGCACTATATTCTATTTTGACAATCTACATTAATATGCGATTAATGGACGTAATACAAGAAGGTATAAGTAATACAAAAGCCTTCTACATTATCTCAAAGAATTCTACAGAAATCGCATACAGGATTATGAAGGATTTAGATAGAGGCGTTACTACTTTAAGAGGTAAAGGCGCATACACTAATGAGGATAGAGATGTACTCCTTTGCGTAGTAAATCGAGCAGAGGTCTTTCAGTTAAAAGATATCGTTCGCTCTATTGATCCAAATGCTTTTGTTATATTAGCTAACGTCCATGAGGTCATAGGCGAAGGCTTTAAAAATATAGATTAAAAATGAGGAGGAGAGTTATACATGGCAGATTTAAAAGCTATTGCAACAAATATTAGACAAAGTATTATTAAAGAAATAGCAAATGCTGCATCAGGACATCCAGGTGGGTCTTTATCTGGAGTAGAAATCTTAACATTACTATACTTTGAAGTAATGAATATTGACCCAAAAGATCCTAAAAAAGTTGGTAGAGATAAATTTGTTCTTTCAAAAGGACATGCTTCACCTTTACTATATGCAACTTTAGCAGAAAGAGGATATTTTGAAAAAGAAGAATTACTTACTTTCAGAAGAATCGACAGCAGACTACAAGGACATCCTGATATGAAAAACGTACCAGGTGTGGACATGTCTACTGGTTCTTTAGGGCAAGGTTTATCAGCTGCAGTAGGAATGGCTATTGCAAACAAATTAGATGGTAATGACGCAAAAGTATATGCTCTATTAGGGGATGGAGAATTAGCTGAAGGCATGATTTGGGAAGCTGCAATGTCAGCAAGCCATTACAATTTAGATAATCTTATAGCATTTGTAGATTACAATGGTCTTCAAATTGACGGAAGATGCTGCGATGTAATGAATTCTGATCCAATCGATGGAAAATTCGCTGCCTTTAACTGGAATGTAATCAATGTAGAAGATGGTCATGATTTTGATCAAATTCGCGAAGCTTTAGGCAAAGTTGTAGAAGGAAAACCAAATGTATTAGTGTGCAAAACCATAAAAGGTAAAGGTGTATCCTTCATGGAAGATCAAGCTGGTTGGCATGGTTCAGCTCCAAATGAAGAACAAACAAAACAAGCGTTAGCAGAGTTAGGAGGCACACTATGAGTAATCAAGTAGCTACTAGAGTAGCATACGGAAATACACTTGCGAAACTTGGAGAAACAAACAAGGATATAGTCGTTTTAGATGCAGATTTATCAAAATCTACAAATACAGCTACTTTCTGTGATAAAACTCCTGATAGACATTTCAACTGTGGTATTGCAGAACAAAATATGCTTGGTATAGCCGCAGGACTTGCAGCATCAGGAAAGATTCCTTTTGCATCAACTTTTGCAGTATTTGGAGCAGGAAGAGCTTTTGAGATTATTCGAAATTCTATTTGCTATCCAAAATTAAATGTTAAAATAGCCGTTACTCATGCAGGACTTACAGTTGGAGAAGATGGTGCAACTCATCAGTCTATCGAAGATATTGCTATTATGAGAAGTCTTCCAAACTTAATTGTACTTTGCCCAGCTGATGGAGTTGAAACAGAAAAGATGATCAATGAAGCTGCAAAATATGATGGACCTGTTTACATAAGATTAGGAAGACCAAACTTGCCAATCGTATTAGATGAAAACTATGAATTCGAAATTGGAAAATCTGTAGAATTACGCCAGGGAAATGATGTTACACTTATAGCAGTAGGTATTATGGTTGCAGAAGCCTTAAAAGCTGCTGAAGAATTAGAAAAAGAAGGCATCTCTGCTCGAGTAATAAACATGAGCTCTATTAAGCCAATTGATGAAGACGCTATTGTAAAAGCTGCTCAAGAGACAGGTGCTATCGTTACAGCTGAAGAGCACAGCATTATTGGCGGGCTTGGATCTGCTGTTGCAGATGTATTAGTAAATGGTACTTTCGCACCACTAGAAAAAGTAGGTGTACAAGATACCTTTGGCGAATCCGGAAAACCAAATGAATTATTAGAAAAATATGGTTTAACAGCAAGTAATATCGTACAAGCTGCTAAAAAAGTAATAAGTAGAAAATAGTACATCGTAATAAAAAGATACAAAATAGCACGTTAATGAAACTCTAACTTGGATAAGTTAGAGTTTTGCTATGTTAAAGGACTTATTTGCATACATTAAAGAATTATAGACAGTTATTTTTATTGATTGATGATCTATTTATATATATAATTAATTGACATTATTCATAATAAACATTAAACTAAAATAGTTTGAAAAAGTCTAAATAGGATATAGATAAATATAGTTTAACTTAAATATGGAGGTTTTTTATGAGTACCAAGTATATTTTTGTAACTGGCGGCGTGGTCTCCTCACTGGGAAAAGGTATTACTGCAGCTTCATTGGGCAGATTGTTAAAAGATAGAGGTTTAAAGGTATCTATTCAGAAATTTGATCCTTATTTAAATTATGACCCAGGTACGATGAGCCCTTATCAACATGGTGAAGTATTTGTAACAGATGATGGTGCAGAAACAGATTTAGATTTAGGTCATTATGAGAGATTTATCGATGTAAATTTATCAAAATGGAGTAATGTGACCACTGGAAAAATATACTGGTCTGTTATTTCTAAAGAGAGAAAAGGGGATTATTTAGGAGGAACGGTCCAAGTTATCCCTCATATTACAAATGAAATTAAAGAAAATATCTTAAAAGTTGGACAAGAAACTTCAACAGATGTAGTTATCACTGAAATTGGCGGTACGGTTGGTGATATTGAAAGTCTTCCTTTTCTTGAAGCAATTCGACAATTGCAAAATGATTTAGGACATAAAAATGTAATTTTTATACATGTAACATTACTACCTTATTTAAATATGGCTGGAGAGTTAAAGACAAAGCCAACTCAGCATAGTGTAAAAGAGCTGACAGGACTAGGAATTCAACCAGATATTATTATTTTACGCTCTGAAAAAGAAGTAAATGATGATATTAAAGAAAAGATAAGCTTATTCTGCAATATTGAATCAAGAGCAGTAATCCAAAATGCAGATGCAGAGGAATTATACGAGGTTCCTTTACTACTTGAAAAAGAAGGACTAGCTAATTTAGTATGTGAAAAACTATCTATTAAATGTGGTCAAGTAGACTCTAGCGATTGGATCTCTATGGTTGAAAAATCAAAAAATTTAAAAGATAAAGTAAAAATAGCATTAGTTGGTAAGTATGTTGAATTACATGATGCTTATCTTTCTGTTGTAGAGGCTTTAAAACACGGTGGAATTGCAAATGACTGTGAAGTAGAGATCAAATGGGTCCACTCTGAAGAAATAAAAGAAGACAATGTAAAAGAAGTATTTAAAGATGTTAACGGAATTATCGTACCAGGTGGCTTTGGGCATAGAGGCGTAGAAGGCAAAATCCTAGCAGCCAAGTATGCTAGACTAAACAAAGTACCTTATTTAGGATTATGCTTAGGCATGCAAATCGCTGTTATTGAATTTGCTCGAAATGTAGTAGGATTAAAAGGTGCCCATAGTTCAGAACTAGATCCGAATACACCATATCCTGTTATTGACCTTATGCAAGATCAAAAGGACATTGATGATAAAGGTGGTACAATGAGGCTTGGACTTTATCCGTGTCAGTTAAAAGAAGGCTCAAAGTCCTATGAATCATATGGAAAGCCAATTATTGATGAAAGACATAGACATCGCTATGAGGTAAATAATGAATATAGAGAAGTACTTGAAGAAAAAGGTATGATGATCAGCGGTGTTTCTCCAGATGGCAAACTAGTGGAGATGATTGAATTAAAAGATCACCCATGGTTTGTTGCTACGCAAGCACATCCAGAGTTTAAATCTAGACCCAATAAAGCGCATCCTTTATTTAGAGAGTTCGTTAAAAGCGCAAAAAATAATCGACAATAGCTTTAAACATATAGTGTAGTTTTAAATGCACCCCAAAAAGTTAGACAGATTTATTAACTTTTTGGGGTTCATTTTTTTATTTCTTCGACACCTTTATTGACAAAAATGTGGATAACTATGGGGAAAAGTGTTGATACTGTGAATAACTTTTTTAATAATTCACAAAAAGTACAAATAGAACAGGATATTGTGTATTATTTTGTCGAACAACACAAGAGTTGTTCACATTAATAAAGTATTGATAAATCTAAATATTGTGGATAAGATAATGATATAAAGCCATACTAAAATTTTGCTGTATTTTATCCACCAATAGTAAAATTGCGTATTAAAATCTTTTTCTTTATTGACATGTGAAAAAATTATGATATATTAATAATGTCTAATCAAATATTATCTATATTATATTCAACATCATCTCTGTTTAATACTAATTTCTTTTGAGTGCCATGTTTATATTCATAAAATGACTATATATTAAATACTGTATTATAGTGTATAAATTATTTATAAATTATTTCTATATTGAATTTTTTATTCTTAACTTCGTCTATGACCGTAGATTATCGTGAAAATATAAAATAGGAGGTGTTGTCCATAAATGGAGAACCTAGAAATACTAACAATTATACAGCTGAGAGATAAAGCAAAGGAATTAGGAATCCCATCAGTTACTAAATATAAAAAACGTGAACTAATCGAAAAAATTCAAATGATTTATGCAGAAGAAGAAAAAACTCAATTAAAAGCAAGGCATGCAGAAAATAGAGTAGAAGAAATCAAACCGCTTGAAGAAAAAGAAAACCCCAATAAATATTCTAAGCTTAAAGACGACATCCACGAATCTTTTAATCTTAAAGGAACTCTTCAAATTCTCCCAGAAGGATTTGGCTTTCTAAAAAGTGAAGATATGATCTCCCCAGAAGAATATGTCTATGTTTCAGCCTCTCAAATTCAAAAATTTAAATTAGAATCCGGTGATGAAATAAAAGGCAAGGTTCGTAGCCCTAAAGAAGGGGAAAAGTATTATGCCATGTTATTTGTAGAGAATGTTAACGGAAAAACTACGAGCCAGATTATAAAAGAAGAAGCTAGTATGATGAACAATCCAGATAAAAAGGATATGAGCAGGTATAGCAAATCCCAAATAGGAATACTAGAAGTAAATCCTGATGGCTTTGGCTTCCTTAGAACCAATAATTACTTAACTGGAGAAAATGATATTTACGTATCTCCATCTCAAATTAGGCGTTACAAGCTTCGGACAGGCGACAAAATCGTCGGAAAGATTCGCATTCCAAATGAAGGGGAAAAATTCGATGCCTTACTTTATGTAGAATCTGTAAATGGAGATGTACCTGAGACCGTTGTCAATAGACCCAATTTTGAAAAATTGACGCCAATATTTCCTGAAGAAAAGATTAAGCTTGAAACGAATAATAATACCATCTCTACTAGAATTATTGACCTTTTTGCGCCAATAGGAAAAGGACAAAGAGGGATGATTGTGGCAGCACCTAAGGCTGGTAAAACTGTATTATTAAAACAGGTTGCCAATGCTATTGCAAAGAATCATCCTGATATGGAACTTATCGTTCTTTTAATTGACGAAAGGCCAGAAGAAGTTACAGATATGATAAGGTCTATAAAAGGAGATGTAGTGTATTCTACCTTTGATCAATTGGCATCGAATCATATTAAAGCTGCTGAGATTGTTTTAGAGAGAGGAAAGCGTTTAGTAGAGCAGGGCAAAGATGTAGTCATATTGATTGACAGTATTACTCGATTTGCTAGAGCAAATAATCTAGTAGTACATCCATCTGGCAGAACTCTTTCAGGTGGCTTAGATCCAGAATCACTATACTTGCCAAAGAAATTCTTTGGAGCTGCTAGAAATATAGAACACGGTGGAAGTTTAACCATATTAGCTACAGCTTTAATTGAGACAGGCAGTCGAATGGATGATGTCATCTTTGAAGAGTTTAAGGGAACGGGTAATATGGAACTTCACTTAGACCGTAGCCTTTCAGAAAAGAGAATCTTCCCTGCCATAGATATTTATAAGTCTGGAACAAGAAGAGAAGACAAGTTGTTATCAGAACAAGAATTAAGGCTTGTTTTTGGAATCCGAAAGATGTATAGCAATTCTTCTAATGCAGATGTAACGGAAAAAATCATTGATACTTTATCTAGGACAAAAACCAATGAAGATTTTATTCATTTTATGATTTCAAAGTACAATTTAAAATAATAGGCAGGTTTAGAAGAAAATAGTAGATAAAAATATTTGCCATATGGGACAAACCGTGATAAAATATTATGAGTGTAAAATTGACATGAATATTTTATATATATTAAGTTTTGGAAAGAGGTGAATGTAATGAAAGAAGGTATTCATCCAGATTACAAAAAATCTATCGCTAAATGTGCTTGTGGAAACACTTTCGAAACAGGCTCTGTTAAAGAAGAATTGAAAGTTGATATATGTTCTGCTTGTCATCCATTCTTCACAGGAAAACAAAAATTAGTTGATGCAGGCGGTAGAGTAGATAAATTTAAGAAAAAATTCGGTTTATAAGATGAAGAGTAAAAAACCAACAGAGAGATTAGTTGCTTTAGGTGACTAATCTTTTTTGCTATAGTAGGAAGGAGACCTTAATATGAAAATTAGCCAAATCTTAAATAAAGCTGTTTTACAATTAAAAGAATGCAATAAGCCTTCCCCTCGCCTAGATGCAGAGGTAATTTTAGCAAATTTACTAGAGGTAGAGCGATTGTATTTTATACTACATAAAGACCAGGATATACAAGAGGATCTTGTAGAGGAATATAAACAGCTTATAGGCAGAAGATGTAAAGGAGAGCCTGTGGCTTATATTGTAGGTCATCAGGAGTTTATGGGCTTAGATTTTATAGTCAATAAAAAGGTACTGATTCCAAGACCAGATACAGAAATTCTAGTAGAGTACGTAGTAGAATATATAAAACAAAGAGAAGAAGATGTAAACATACTTGATATTGGATGTGGTAGCGGTGCCATTGGTTTAAGTATAGCATCACAATTTCCTAAGTCACAAGTAACCCTAGTAGATATATCACCTGAAGCCTTAGAGCTTGCCAAAGAAAATGCCAGGAAATTAAATATTAAAAATGGTCAATTTGTCTTAAGTGATTGTTTTGAGAGTATAAGTGACAAATATCATATTATCGTATCAAATCCTCCTTATATCCCAGCAAAGGATATCGAAGATCTTCAAATAGAAGTAAGCACTTATGAGCCAAGAGGTGCCCTAGACGGTGGTATAGATGGCTTAGATTTTTACAGAAGAATTGCTACAGAGGCAAAAGAATATCTCTTAAAAGGTAGCCTTTTAGCCTTTGAAATAGGTTATAATCAAGGAAATGCAGTTATAGAGATATTAAAAGAGAATGATTACAAACATGTAAAGAAGCTGAAGGACTTAGGTGGAAATGACCGGATTGTAGTAGGAGAATTAAAAACAGGTAGTAAAAAATAAAAAATATAAAAAAATATTGCATCAAAAATATAGTTATGGCATAATATAGTTTAACAAGTAAATGAAGAGCAAGGGAGCTATTTAAATAATACGTTTAGATAGCTCTTTTTTATTGATAAGAAAGTTTACTTTTGATCTATTTCCTGCATGGGACATTTTATATGCAGGATCAGATCTTGATGCTAAAGAAATATCTAGATACCAGTGACTAGTTACTTCTAGGCACTAAGTAAGAATACAAGTTCATTTTGGCAATGGAGCTGCTTTTATGGGAAACCATGTAAAGCAGCTTTTTTTATATAAAAAGGAGGGAAAGAAATGAATACAGGAGACACATCTTTTATCTTCATGTCAACAGCACTCGTTTTTCTTATGACACCAGGGCTTGCTTTTTTTTATGGTGGTATGGTTCGCAGAAAAAATGTATTAAATACCATCATGTCTACATTCTTCATAGCTGGATTAGCATCTATTCTATGGGTTATAGTGGGGTATTCCCTATCCTTTGGAAAAGATCTAGGAGGAATAATTGGAAACCTACAATGGTTTGGATTTAATGGTGTAACTTGGAATCCCAATGGAGATTATGCAGCTACGATACCCCATAACCTTTTTGCATCCTTTCAAATGATGTTTGCCATTATAACACCAGCACTTATTACGGGTGCATTGGTAGAGCGAATGAAATTTTCATCTCTGTTTATGTTTATCGTATTATGGTCTTTCCTAGTTTATTATCCAATGGCTCATATGGTATGGGGCGTTGGAGGATTAATAAGGGAACTTGGAGCTATTGATTTTGCAGGTGGAAATGTTGTACACATTAGTTCAGGTGTTTCAGCCTTAGTAGCATCTATCATGCTGGGGAAGAGAAAAGGATATGGGATGACAGATTATCATCCCCATAATATACCTCTTGTCGTAATAGGGGCATCTCTACTGTGGTTTGGATGGTTTGGGTTTAATGGTGGTAGTGCACTTGGAGCTAATGGTTTAGCAGTTCATGCACTTATTACATCGAATACTTCCGCCGCAATGGCATTGCTTACATGGATGTTTATAGAGAAAATCACGAGAGGTAAGCCAACCTTGTTAGGAGCGGCTACGGGTGCAGTAGTTGGCCTTGTAGCGATTACCCCAGGTGCAGGTTTTGTACCTATATGGGCATCAATTATTATTGGCGCTCTTGTAAGCCCTATTTGTTATTTTGGAGTAAGTACCATAAAACATAAGTTTGGCTACGATGATGCCTTAGACGCATTCGGATGTCACGGCATAGGAGGTATCTGGGGGGCAATTGCCACTGGACTATTTGCACATCGTTCTATTCATTCTGCTACTCAATGGAATGGACTTTTCTTTGGTGATACAAGATTATTCACAGCACAAGTAGTGAGCATTCTGATTACTATTATTTTAGCGGTAGTTGGAACTTTTGCCATAATGAAAGTCTTGCAATTTTTTATGGAGATTCGAGTAAACCATATGGAAGAGATAGAAGGGCTTGATAAGGCAGAGCATAGTGAAAATGCATATCCTTCATTTACAGGAATGGATTGAGGAGGTTAATATGAAGAAAATTGAAGCAATTATAAGGCCATGTGCTTTAGAGGAGTTAAAGGATGTACTATCTAAAATGGACATAAATGGCTTGACAATAAGTCAGGTCATGGGCTGTGGAAATCAAAATGGATGGAAAGAATATTACAGAGGTTCAGAAATTTTTATGAATGTGCTTCCAAAGATTGAAGTAAGCGTTGTAGTTCAAGATGAGAAGGTAGACCATATCATAAATACAATCATCAATGTAGTGAAAACAGGAGAAATAGGAGATGGTAAAATTTTTGTAAGCGATGTAGAGAGAGTTATTAGAATTCGTACAGGTGAAGAGGGCACAGATGCTTTAGATTGAAATGAACAATGGGACCTAAAAATTGTAGGTCCCATTGTTTAATAGCCCACATCTGTCATCCTCGAGACTTTAGCCGAAGGATCATGTAGTTTTTATTACCTTACCTAAAGGCGAGGCTTTTTCCGCTTTCCGCATTCAGCTCACTTATTCATAAATGCCTCTATATCATCGATCTCTTTAATAATATGCTCCGACAAATTAATATTGCCATCCTCTGTAATTAAGATATCATCTTCAATTCGAATGCCAATCGCTTCTTCTTCAACATAAAGACCTGGTTCACAAGTATAGACCATGCCAGGTTGTAGGATGATATTTCGATCTCCAACATCATGGGTATCTAGCCCCAGCGGATGACCTATGCTATGGTAATAATATTTACTCACATCTTCTAGATTGTCAATAAGGTCTAATTCTTTACAGCCTTGCGCTAATAAATCTTTTGCTAGCTTATTCAGATTTACAGTAGATACCCCTGGTTTCATATGTCGGATAATCTCCTTATTACAGTGTAAGACTACATTGTAGACATCTTTTTGTCTTTCCGTAAATGTACCATTTACAGGGAATGTTCTTGTAATATCTGCACAGTAATTGTCTGCACTCGCCCCTAAATCAAAAAGAATTAAATCATTATCTTCTGTAATTTTGTTATTCGCTACATAGTGGAGTATGGTTCCATTGATTCCAGAAGCAGCTATGGTATCAAAGGCGTGTCCAGCACCTTTGCATTTTAGTACAAAGTCAAAATGAGCTTCAAATTCACATTCTGCCATACCTGGTTTTGCATGAATCATCATACTTTCAATGCCTTCTTTAGTGATATCAATGGCCTTTTTCATGCATTTCACTTCTTCAGGTTTTTTGATAGTTCGAAGTTTTGTCAAAATCTTTGAAGCATTCTTTTTTATTAAATAAGGGTATTTCGATAAAAGCTCTGTAGAGAAAGCAGAGGACATTTTATCGCTGTAATCCCAAGCGTATCTGCTGTAATCAAAATAAACATTTTCTACATTATAAGCCCCACTGCCTAAAATCTGTACCAGCTTCGATTTAATATTTTCTACATACATTATATTTTCAATGCCAGAGATGCTCTTAGCCTCATCTGCACTAATCTTTGCGCCAACCCACTTAGCAAGGATAGGGTCAAATTTTTCGATAAAAAGATACTCTTCTACCACATCACCGTACTTAATAGCCACAAGAATAATATCTTCTCGCGCGATACCAGTAAGATAATAAAAATTGCGATCTACTTCAAACATATAATAAGCGTCATTTGATTTGTGTGGCGCTTTTCCAGAAAAGAAGATGGCCATGCTATTGTCTTGTAGATTTTCATAAAGCTCTCTTCTATTTTGAGTAAAAAAATTTTTAGTTAACATATAAATTCACTTCCTTTACGCTCATTTTATACTAGTAGAATAAAGAAGTGAACTGTTTTTAGAGAAAAGCAGGAGAAGAATGGCAAATTTATCTCCTTGACTTTAAAGTATTAAAAATATATGTTATATCTAAAAAGGAGTGGATTACATGGGTTTATTAGATGGCATGATGGGAAATGCTTCTGAGGTAAATTTAGGTAGTGTACAGAAAGATTTTGCAAAGATACTTGCTCCAAATGAACAAATTGAAAAGGCTTATAAATTAATTCGAGATTTATTTATTTTTACCAACAAGAGATTAATCTTAATTGACAAACAGGGAGTAACAGGCAAAAAGAGCGAGTATCATTCTATACCTTACAAAAGCATCACTCACTTTAGTGTTGAAACAGCAGGGCATTTTGATTTAGATGCAGAACTTAAAATATGGATTTCAGGCACACAAATGCCTATACAAAAGACTTTTAATAAGAGTTTGAGTATTTATGAGGTACAGGCAGTGTTGGCGGCGTATGTAATGAAATAACGTTAAACGATAGTTGAACAATTTTTAAGCAGCAGGTAGATAATGGTTGAAAATTTGTTACACCCTTATTCTATAATGTGCGTGCTTGTTAAGGCACAAATTTAGAAAGTCTTAGTTATGACTCCTCCTAATATATAAGTGTAAGGTTTTCTTGATTAAGCCGCACTTGCTGCAGTATTTATAAGTTTATTAAAAAACAATTCTTTATAAAATGACTTCGTTCGACAAAATGTTTAATAAATATGTAGTATTCTTAAGATATATAGTTAAATAATATACAATATGCTATATATTACAATAATATGGTGTGTATATTATATTATCATTTAAAAAATAACTAGATTAAAGACCTAAATTATAATAGACAAGCTAATAAAGTATGAAACATACTTTATGTTCTATATTGCTATTTATGTTTGGTATTATATGCTTTTATAGTAATAAAAACTACGATTTACTTTAGGAGAAACATATATGCAAAAAAAAAGGTTTAAGATTCTATCTAGCATCCTAGTTTTGTTATTGATTTTAACTTTCGTACTCTTGTGTAGAAAAAACCGGCCTATATCGGAATCTTCTGTTTATATGAATTCATATGCTACAGGAGATGTAGTCTATGGTGCCAGTGCCCTTGGGTTTACATATAGTGTTAGTGATTACGGTATATTTTATCTTAAAGATACAAAAATGCAATATTATGATTTAGAAGCAAAGGACTCTTATATGCTCTGTGGAAAAGCGAATTGCCATCATTCTAACTCTAACTGTAGTGCACGATATGAAAATATGGGAGATGTAACTGGATTAGCCATGTATGGCGAAAATGTGTATGCAATAAAATTAAACCAAGAAAGTAACACATACGATCTATTTACAATGGAGCCTTCAGGCAATAATCAAAAGATTCTTTACTCCTTAGATATTGGCAATTATGTTCCTGGTTCTTGGGTATTAAACGGTATCGGTGATGTTTATTATGCAGGTGGTATGGCATGGTTTACAACGCATTATCAATATATTGGAGAACCGATGCAAGACAATAGTGAATTAGAACAGTTACAAAGCACAGTAGTCTTAGGTATAAATCTTAAAGACGGAAAAGCAACAGCGCTAAATGAACTACCTAAAGAAGGAACTAGATATGAGTCTAAGAACAATGTTGCATATGAATTTGAGTTTATCTCAAAAGATTATGTGTTGATCAGCAAAAGTTGGAACAATTTAGAGCAAATGACGAAAAATGAATTTCAAAAAGCCTATGATCAAGGTGAATTTGAGAAATTTGATAGCAATGTAGATCCATATTACGAGTACATAACATCATGGTATGAAGAGAACAAAGAGCCAATGTTTCAATACCTCTTATATAATATGCACACTGGAAAATTGACAGAATTGGAAAATGGAAAACGTAGTCCTGATTACGGTGGAGATGGGCAAATAGCAGGGTATTATCTACCATATATCTTTATTGACACATATGAGGGTCAGTTGCTATATCAAAATCTAAACTATGAAAGTCCCGATACATCAATATATCTTTTAGATATTGCGACAGACGAAAAGAAGTTGGTACTAGAAATAAAAAACGGTAGCACTCTTCTTACTTCCAATCCAGGCAGTGTTTCTCCAAGTCTAATTGATGGTGAAAAGCTATTGTACTGTCTCTACCGTGAAGATGAAAAAGTAGATATTTGCTATTATGATATGAATTCAAAAGAGCATACTAAACTATTTCAAGATGATAGAGCAATTACCTTTAGAATGATAGGGGAAACAGCCGAAAAATACATAGGTGTTATTTATAACTTTATACTGGAACAGCCTGTTGTTCACATGATCGACAAGGAAGAGTATTATAAGGGAAATCTAGAAGCAGCAGAGAAATTGTTTTAATTAAGGAGTTAAAGGATGGAGCTTACTGTAGAAAATTTGTACAAAAATTATGGTCAAAAGGTAGCTTTGAAAGGTGTTAGCTTTGTTTTAGGTCAAGGAGTCTATGGTCTTTTAGGGCCGAATGGTTCAGGGAAAAGCACATTGATGAACATTTTAACAGGGAATGTAAGAGCTACTTCTGGTACAGTGTTTTGGAATGGCCAAAATATAGCTGAAATGGGAAAGGATTATCGCAAAATCTTAGGATATGTTCCACAGCAACAAGCTCTATACCCAGACTTTACAGGAATGAGGTTTTTATCTTATATAGCTACTCTTCAAGGTTTAAAATCAAAAGAAGCTAAGGAGAGAACTTCATATGCATTAGATGTAGTAGAACTCTCCCATGTGTCTAGCAAGAAGATTCGAAGTTATTCTGGAGGGATGAAACAGCGATTACTCATTGCTCAGGCCATATTAACAGATCCTAAAGTACTCATTATGGATGAGCCAACGGCTGGTCTAGATCCTAAGCAACGTGTGTTGATGAGAAACCTAATTGTAGAAATTGCCTCTGACAAGGTTGTTTTAATTGCTACACATGTAGTATCAGATATTGAATGGATTTCAAAAGAAATATTGCTGTTAAAGGAAGGTTCGCTTATTCAAAAAGGTAATAGGGATTTATTGATTAGGAGTATACAGGAAAAGATAGAGACAAGCAGTAAGCGCAATAAAAAGAATGTTGATTTAGAAGACATTTACCTGTATTATTTTGGAGAATGATATGATAAGGATTATCTATTATGAAGGGCGTAAACTATTTCATAGAAAAGTGGCTTGGTTTGTTATTTTCGGACTCATTTTGGCAAATGGTCTCGTTACTTATTATAATATCTATCGTATAAACGAAGAGGGCTATTGTATAAAGGATGTGTCCTCTGTCTACGAAGAATTAGATAATAAAAGCAACCAGGAACAGCACATGTGGATACAGACACAAATAGAACTCTACTATCAGGGCATACAGGAAGGAGAGCAATTATTCTCCTATGGAACGGAACGTGTATTTCACCTGATTTTAGAGCAAATTAAAATCATCTCTCAGTATGATGATTATCTAGCTGAAATGGATTTTCAAGCAGAAAAGATGATGAAGTCTTCTGTTTTTACCGAGCCAAATACATTTGCTTACAGAAATTTACTTCAGACACCTAAGGCCTATGAGCATCTCAAGGGGGTAGAAGTAGTGTCTGATTTTTCCTATGGAGTTCTTATTTTAACAGATCATCAGATAACGGATGCTTTTCTTCTTTTAAGTTTAATCATTTTTGTCATGCATTTATTGATTTCTGAGAGAGAAGAAGGAACGCTGCCTTTAATCAAAGCTACAAAAAACGGGTATGGAATTACTATAGCAGCAAAGGCAATCCTTTTATTGTTGCTTACCATTTTATTTGTACTGATCTTTTACGGTTTTAATCTTGTAGTATCGGCAAAAGAAGTAGGCTTAGGGGATTTGAGCCGACCTATTCAATCTCTTGAAGGCTATATTTCTAGCCCTTTTAAATTTACTGTATTAGAATACATAGTGCTATTTTTTATTGGAAAAGTTCTGGGTATCTTTGCTGTAATATCTGTTTTTTTCTTGATGTGTATCTTATGCAGAAATAATGTACTTTCGAGTCTTATTGCTATTTTTATCTTTGGTATTGAAGCTATATTTTGTACTACTATTGATATGCATTCATGGCTTAGCCCATTAAGCCAGTTCAATTTGATAGCATTGCTAGATACCAGTCATTATTTCTCTAATTATGTGAATATCAATTTATTTTCCTATCCTGTAAATATAGTTATTTCAGGTATTATTACTGCTCTTATAGCAATTATCTTAGGCAATAGTATTGGAATGTATATTTATGTTACAGAGACATCCTCCCAAGAGAGGCGAAATTGGATTGGAGAAAAAATGAAAGCGAAAAGAAGAGTTCTGTTTTTTACAGGGCATTATTTCAGCCTATTAAAGCATGAAAGCTATAAGCTGTTGATTATGAATAAAGGTCTACTTATTTTGCTCATCTTCTTAGGCATACAGTTTTTTTATTTTGGAGATTTAGTGTATATTATTGATCAGGAAGAACTATATTATCAGCAGTATTCGACTATCCTTTCAGGAAAATTGTCTCATGATAAAGAGGTGTTTATACAGCAGGAACAGAATCAATTTGAAGAAGTAGAAAAAGAGAAAGAAAGATTAATGAAAAGCTACGAAAAGGGCGACATAGACGATAGCTACTTCGATTATTTGCTTGCTGGGCTTGAAATCAATGGATATGAAGAGCGAGGTTTTAAAAGAGCACAAAATCAATATCAAATATTAAATACAATAGAACGAGAAAAATATCCTGTAGAGTACGTATATCAAACGGGTTGGAATAGTTTATTTGCTCAAGAAGCAAGACAATTAGACTTAATAGATTATGGAAAGGCATTTATAGTGTTGATTTTAGGAATATCCTCCTTTGGTTCCATAGAAAAAATGACAAACATGGATTCGATTATAGCTATTTCCAACAGAGGAAGAAAAGCTGTAATTGGATGGAAGGTATTCATTTGTATTTGCCTTGCCATCGTTAGTGCAATGATCTCTTTCTTGCCAAGGATTATTGTTATATTTCAAACCTATGGAATAAAGGGATTACAGGCACCTGTAAGGAGTATTATAGAAATATCATGGGCATTTAATGATCTTTCTATTCTAAGCTTTTTCATTCTTTATCAGGTTAAACGTTTATTTATAGTAGGACTGGCTAGTATATTTATTCTTACGGTATCCTATAGGAGCGGGAATACAATAACGACCATGCTGATTTCAACAGCTGTATTATTGCTACCTATTATGATTTTATTGTTAACCTGAATGTTTGAATAGTATTTGTGAGGTCCAGGCAGTATTAGCCGCGTATGTAATGAAATAGATGGTCAGTTTTAAGGTAGTCAGTAACAACTTATTCCTCGTGATAGATGACATTTGGTTTTGCTGACCACCTGATAACTAATAAATCGCTACCCGCCCATAAGGACCATTGATAATTTCTATCTTCGTTTCAAAAATATCCGTTAAAATTTCTCCGTCCATAACTTCTTCTACTGTGCCAAAAGCGGCAATTTTTCCATCCTTCATAGCACAAATTCGATCAGAATATTTGGCTGCAAAATTTATATCATGCATAACAGTCAGAATGGTTCTTCCAAATTCATCAGCTACATGCCTCAAATGCTCCATCATTTGAACAGAGCGTGCCACATCGAGATTGTTTAGAGGCTCATCTAAAAGTACGTATTCCGTCTCTTGGCATAAAACCATTGCTACATATGCTCTTTGCCTTTGACCGCCGGAAAGCTCATCTAAATATCTGTTTTCTAGGTCAGATAAGCCTAAAAAATCGATATATTTAGAAATAATAGCCTCATCCTCATTTGTTAATCTTCCTTTTGAATAAGGAAAACGCCCAAAGCCAACTAATTGTCTAATTGTTAGCCTGGTCACAAAATGATTTTCTTGCCTTAAAATAGTTAAAATCTTTGCTAAATCTTCTGATTTTGATTTGGCAATATCCATATTTGCCACCTGAATTTGCCCTTCATCCATATGTAAAAGCCTTCCAATCATCAAAAGGGTGGTAGACTTACCAGCACCATTTGGACCAATTAAAGAAGTAAGACCTGCCTTTGGAATAGTAATATTTAAAGGACCGATTCCTACCTCATTATTATACACTTTTTTAGCATTATCTATTTTTATCATAACGATCCCTTCCTTAAAATTGCAATTAAAAATGTGATTCCACCAAACATTTCGATAATAACCGAAACGACACCCTGAGCATTAAATATATGATACATAAAAAAGTACGCACCTGTTATGATCAAAAATCCTATGGCAAGAGCCATTGGGAAAATATATCTATGGTCATAAGTTGGCGCCGCTTGGTAACTCAAAGTTGCAACTAAAAAACCATAGAAAGTAAGTGGGCCAACTAAAGCCGTTGAAACGGACATCAATATAGAAACGAATATGAGAGTAAAAATTAGGCTAAATTGATGATAAACTCCTAAGGATGTAGTAACACTCTTTCCCAGCGATAGTACATTTAGCTTCTTCGAATAAGTAAGTATAACGAATGCTGCAATTATTACAATTGGGATGGCGATAACAAAATATTCAGAATCCGCATTATTGACAGAGCCAAACAATCTAGCCTGTAAAACATCAAACTCAGATGGCGCAAGGAGTGTTCTCATAAAAGTGGATAAAGACTTCAGCCCAGTTCCAATAATAACGCCAACCAAAAGCATTAGTTGTAAATTTCCATATTTTCCAGACAGCAACCATCCATAAAGTATTAAACACATGACGACCATAGCAACAACCTGAAATATAAAGGACTCAATGCCACTAAAACTTATAAATGCGCTAGCACCAAATAAAAACATTGTACTAGTTTGAATGGTTGAATAAAGTGCTTCAAAACCTAAAAGTGAAGGAGTAATAACCCTATTATTCGTAATCGATTGGAAAGCAACAGTAGATAAGCTCTGACATACTGCAGCAATAATCATTGCAACAAGAGCTACCACCCTTCTTCTAACAACAGGAATAAAAGAAGGAGAGTCTATTGGAACTGGATTGTTATAAACTAAAAGCCCGTAGGAAGCAAATGCGCCCAAAGCAATCAGTATTATCAGTAAAATCCAATAGCGTTTTTCTTCTTTTTTAGAATGAAAAGCTCTAGCTGATCTATTATCATTATAAAGGCTAGGAGCGATTTTAAAATTTATTTTACTATTATATTGTAATGCCTTCATCTTGCTTTTCTCCTTCTCAATAAAATAGCAATAAATACAACTGCCCCTACAGATCCAAGTATTAAAGATACAGGTACTTCAAAAGGCATTATAATTGTTCGAGAAATGATATCACATGCAGTAATAGTTCCCATTCCTAGCACGCATACCCAAGGTAAATTACCTCTAAGATCATCACCTCTATATATTGAAACGATATTTGGCACAATTAAACCTAAAAAAGGTAAGTTTCCGATAACAGCCGCAACGATTCCAACCGCGAATGAAATAAGACCAGTACCTAAAAGAACAATCTTATTATAATTTAATCCAAGACTTGTTGTAACATCTTCCCCCAGACCTGCTAAAGTCAATCGATCAGCATAAAGAAAAATAAGAAAAGTAACGACGACAATTAGCCATAGATATTCATATCGTCCAATTTGAACGGATGCAAAAGAACCTACAAACCAAGTTTCAATATTTTGCGTCATTTGAAAAACCAATCCTATAAAAGTAGAAATTGCGGAGATGACTGCTCCAAGCATCATCCCAATAATGGGGACAATTAAAGAGGAACGAAGCTTAATTTTTCTCAGAAATAAAAAGAAGATCATCGTTCCTACAAAGGAAAAAATGATTGCACCAGTCATTCTTTGCACTAGAGTTGGGGCGGGAAATATTAAATAAACAAAAAGAAGTCCTAAGCCTGCCCATTCAATCGTTCCTGTTGTGGTAGGTTCCACTAAGCGATTCTGTGTGATGAGTTGCATTACTAAGCCAGCCATTGACATTGCAGCTCCAGTAAGCATTAGAGCAGCTGTTCTTGGAACACGAGTAATGAAAAACATATCCATTCCATCGGCCTGTCCTCGTATATCATATACCCCAGTGAAGAGTGATACAATACCCAGGGTGATAACAGCTATAATCGCTAATATAAAAGATTTTGTCCATATTCTATTGTTGTTGTGACGTTGGGGCCGAGATATCCCAGCCCTAGTCTTATTTTGTATTGTACTTTTTAGCACTATAATGCACTCCTTTAACTACTTCGCTAAAGCGCTTGCCAAATCCTTAAATAACTCTAGATAAGTTTGTATAGATTCATTTGTGTAAGTATCTTCTGGTGCATAAACTATTTTTCTTTCAGTAACAGCAGTTATGTTTTTAAGAGCAGGTGAATTATCTATAACATCCTGAGCTGGAACTGCATCCGTTGTAGAAGATACTGATGCATCACGGTCTAGTACAAAAATCCAGTCAGGATTACTTTGCGCAATAGCTTCAACAGAAACATCATCACCCTGATGATCTGAAGATGTACTGTCGATTTCTAATGCTGGAGTCCATTCAAAAATATCATACATTGGTCCCCAAACACGTCCAGAACTAGGAGCTGAAAAACCTATATCTCCACCAGAAACTACAATGCCCATAATAGTATCCGTTCCATTATATGTAGATTTAGCATCTTCAATCGCTTTATCAAAATCAGCTACTAATTTTTCAGCCTCTTCCTTTTTATCGAAAATTTTCCCCAAAGTGATTGTAGAATCCTTAAGTCCATTTACTAAATTTTGTCCAGGTGTATCAGCCTCCTCAGAAACATCAACATTAAGATCGATAACAGCTGCATTTGGTACTAATTCTTTTATATCTTCATAGAAGCTAGCAAATCTTTGACCAACAATTACAAGTTCAGGGTCTGCAGCTGCAATCATTTCAAGATTTGGTTCGCGGTGATTTCCAATATCTAGAACGGACTCATCACTTACATATGGCGAATCCGCAGGCATTACACCCTTTGGAACAGCTGCTAATTCAACGCCCCAATCAGCTAAAGTTTCAAAAGTCCTATTATCCAAAGCAACTACATTCTTTGGGTTTACAGGAACAGTAACAGTTCCATGAGCATCAGTGATTTCAACTGTTAAAGCTTCAGTTGACGTATTTACCTGCTCATTTGTTTCAGATTCAGCAGTTTCATTACTTGAATTTGAGCAAGCTGTAAATAGTAAAGCAAAAATGGCAATAATAGCAGTGAATTTAAAAAATTTAGATTTTCTCATACATTTCTCTCCTTATTATGTAAGTATTGTTGGCAAGCAGATTATTGAATCAATGAAATAAATATCTACATGATTTTTAGGCGTAATTGAAATAATGATGATCTCTATTTCGCAATAGACCACAGTGATATACAAAATATCGATATTGATAATCATTATCGATAATCTGATTTTCGTTAATTGTATCAAAGCAAAAAAATATTGTCAACTATTTTTGATAGCTGATAATAAAAAAACTGATTAACATTTTAAAAAAACATAAATTAAGAAAGGTACAATTGATTGCAATAATACCCTCAGAAGTGTACAATAACAATAATTGAATGAAATATGGAGGTATAATATGTATCACAATAGATCGGTACAATTATCTACAGACTATTATCAACTGAGCATGGGCAATGTGTATATAAGTGACGATAAAAAGGACGATATAGCAGTCTTTGATTTGTTTATTAGAAAAAATCCTTTTAAAGGTGGATATACTGTCTGTGCAGGATTAGAGCAAGTTATTAGCTACTTAACAAATATACATTTTACAGAAGAAGATATTGAATTATTAAAGAAACACCATCCTGAATTTTCAGAGGAATTTTTAGAATATCTTCGAAACTTTAAGTTTACAGGTGAACTATATGCCATTCCAGAGGGCACTATTGTATTTCCTCAGGAACCTATACTCAGGGTAAAGGCTCCATTAATTCAAGCTCAGATTATTGAGACCACATTACTAACTATAGTCAATCATCAAACACTAATAGCTACTAAAGCATCTAGAATTGTACAAGCTGCAGGTGGGGATCCAGTACTTGAGTTTGGACTAAGGAGAGCTCACGGAACGGAAGCAGGTCTATATGGAGCTCGAGCTGCTATTATTGGTGGTTGTGCTGGTTCAAGTAATGTAGAATCAGAATACTTAGTGGACATGCCTTCAAAAGGGACCATGTCTCACAGTTTTATTTTGAGTTATGACGATGAGTACGAGGCTTTTGAAAAGTTCTCAGAGCATAATCCAGACAATCTCACCTTATTGGTTGATACCTATAATACATTAGAGTCAGGAATGCCTAATGCCATAAAGCTCTTTACAAAATTAAAAGGAGAGAATAAGCTTCCAAAAATTTATGGCATTCGTTTAGATTCTGGTGATTTAGCCTATTTGAGCAAAGAGTGCAGAAAGATGTTAGATAAGGCTGGATTACAGGAAGCAGTGATTTCTGCTTCTTCGGATTTGGATGAATATTTAGTCCGAGATTTAAAATTACAGGGTGCTAAAATTTCTCTATGGGGAATAGGCACAAAATTGATTACAGCATATGACCAACCTGCTCTCGGTGCAGTGTACAAAATGTCTCAAATTGAACACAATGGACAAGTAATGAATAAACTAAAAATATCAAATGACCCAGGCAAGATTACAAATCCTGCTTACAAAAAGGTCGCTCGAATTTACGATAAAGCATCCAATAAAGCCTTAGCAGACCTTATAATGTTAGATGATGAAATCATCGATGAAACGCAACCTCTAACAATTTTCCACCCTGTTTATACGTGGAAAAAAACAGTTCTCACCAATTATAGATTAAAAGATTTGTTGGTTCCTATTATAATTGACGGTAAATTAGTATATGACAAGCCTTGTGTCAAGGAAATTCAAAGTCACTTAAAGGACGAATTAAATACTATGTGGACAGCTATTACAAGATTTACAAATCCTCATGAATACCATGTAGATTTATCCCAGAAATTGTGGACACTGAAAAATGATTTGTTAAATGCCTAAAAACAGGTGATAAGGTGGTCAGGTGGTCAGCAAAACCGTACTCGCCTCTAGGCGAGATAAATACTTTCTAAATAGTAAGGACACATTATCTATTTGGGATTTTGCAATAATTCTCAATTCTAAATTGTAGATTTTCAATTGCATGGAAAGCACACGTAAGTCATACATAAAAAGCAGAGTATGAAAGTATACTCTGCTTTTTATTATTGTAATAGAAAAGTCCTACTTTTGACATTGGCTCCTGCTCAGTCATTCTGAGCGCAAGCGAAGGATCTAGACCCGAAAAGAATACCCGAATACTTGCGACTAAAGACTAATGACTAGCGACTAATGCGCCGCAGGGGCTCTTCTTGTTGACCTCAAATACCCTATTTTTCAAATGTTTTTACATAGAACTTATAACATATAACTTAGAACTAAAGCGCTTTTATTTTTCTTCGTTATCATTACTCTCTTCTTCTGTTGCAGCGTCTGTTGCCTGAGAATCTTCTAAAGTTGTAGGATCAACCTTTTTAACGGTTATAATATTCGTATTTAATCCTAGGCGCTTTTGTAGTTCTTTTGAAATCTCTAGATTAATTACAATTTCATTATTGAGATTACTAAAAGTATAAGTTGTCGACGAAATCTTGTCCTCCTCAGATCCAGAAGTATTGGTAGGTTTTACATTTAAAAATTTAATATGTGTTGAGAACAAATCCCCGCTTATTTTACCTTTATTATGTATCTCTGTAGGTAAGGCGATATACGGTGCCTGTGCTTCTGAAACGATTAATTTAAAAGAATTTTCGCTTGTTTCGATAATGCCATCTTGAGGAATAGAAACTTCATCTACTAATATGGAATATTTCCACTGCTCCTGAGCAATTTCAGTAAGGTATGTTTCACTCATAGGTTCCGTAAGTTTAGTGATAAATTGTAGATAGAATTGCTTTTCTTCTTCTGAAGCCTTTTTAATAGTTTTTAATTCTTGAATCTGACTATTTAATTCTTCCTTTTCTGTTTTTAACTTATCGATATCGTCTTCAAGAGTCTCAATTCTTTCAATGTTTATATTATTTTCATCTATAATATCCTGATTGGAGCAACTCGTCCCCATTAATAGTAAAAATATGCATAAAGATAATAATATTCTTCTATTCAAATAATCACCCCTTAAGCAAAGTTCTAATTCATTATAATACCTATTTCGCTATTTTTAAAGGTTAAATTGTAAACAAAGTATATCAAATAGCTTACATTTTCTTGAATTTATAGAAATCAAGAAAAAAATATAGATTTTTTTAATTGCATACTCCTGTATAAATAGTATACTTTATGTATTGAAATACCATACGCGTTAAAAGTTAGAAAAAATTTATCTCTTAAGGAACAACAGAGCAAGGCGTTTATTATTAGAGAAACAAGAAAGTATAGTTAAAAAAAATTTTGAACCAACAAAGCCACTACAAATTTATAGAGTAGTGGCTTTAATCTTATAGTAGTAAAGTTCTATTTTACACATTAAAATGCGTAAATTATTACTATGCTAATACTACCTCTAGTAGCTAAATGACCCAAAAGGAATGCAATATGCTGATGACTAACGACTGACGACTGATTGCTGATAGCTAAAGCGTGTAAGCGCTTTGCCTATTTATTAATAGAAATATATGATTTACTTTGGCTCCATTTACCACACTGATCACCAAAACACCCTACTAAAGTAGACTCGTCTTGCATTATTGTGACTACTTCACAGCAATTAGGGCATCCTTCACATTCAAAGCTGGTAGATTTAAAATTGCTTGATGCCGTTTGAAAACCTCTAAATGAAGTACTTGTCTTTTTCACTTCAGAAGCTAAGATGCCTGCGCCAATAGCACCCATTATGTGATGGTTCTCAGGTACATATAATTCCTTTTGAAGTGTCTTCTCAAAAGCTGCCTTGATCCCTATATTAGCAGCTACGCCACCTTGGAAAAAAACAATATCATGGATCTGTTTGCCCTTTGCCACATTCGCTAGATAATTACGGACTAATGCTTCACATAAGCCAGAGATGATATCGGGAGTACTGTAGCCCATGCCTTGTTTGTGAATCATATCCGATTCAGCAAAAACACTGCATCTGCCAGCTATTCGAGTTGGTAAAGTAGATTGTAAAGCGTATTCTCCAAATTTTTCGATAGGAATCTGTAGCCTTTCAGCTTGTCTGTCTAAAAAAGAACCTGTTCCTGCTGCACAGACCGTATTCATAGCAAAGTCTACTACAATGCCTTTGTTTAGGAGTATAATTTTAGAGTCTTGACCACCAATTTCAATGATGGTCCTTACATCTTTATTTAAGTGTAAGGCTGCCACAGCATGAGCAGTAATCTCATTTTTAACTAAATCAGCCCCTAAAATATAGCTGGCTATATTTCTTCCGCTTCCAGTGACGCCAACAGCGGTAATTTGTTTGTCGTCAAATGTTTGGGAAAGACAGCACAAACCTTCTTTAATCGCGTCTATAGGTCTGCCATTTGTCTTTAAATAAAGGTGTTCTACCACCTCATAATTTTTGTTTAATAGCACAAAATCCGTGCTGACGGATCCTACGTCTACACCTAAATAGTACATGGTGTTTTTCTCCTCTCTAATAAATCTAGAAACGCCTCAATTCTAGTAGTATATCCAGCATCGCTTGACATTTCATCCATGACTAAGGTCATTATAGGGAAGTCTTTATCTCTTGAAATACTCGGTAGTATGGCCTTAGAGACTACTTCAGGCATGCAACCTGATGGAAAGATCTGTATGGCACCATCATATAATTGATTGTGAGCCATGACGGCCTCAGATATGCATTCTCTAGCGTGCCCACCAACCCAATAAGGCAGATAGTCTTTGGAGAAATCTTTTGTTTGAATGCCATTGAGTTTAACGAGTTTAAGCAGTGAATCTTTGATCCACCAACTTGCAGAAAGCCTTCTGGAAGTGCTAACGCCATAATCCATTAGTTTTTCTTCAATATTCAAATTAGAAAAGCCATCAATTATGGTATAGATTTCACCAATAATAGCAATTTTTAAGGGACATTTTTTTATGGTATCTATTTTTATTCCATGGATTTTTCTTTGATACTCTTTCAAAACCGCTACTGCTCTTTTGGGATTGTCCTCTTTATAGGACTCCCGCAATGCTCTTTTAAGTAGCTTCTTAGATTCGCCTGGCACTTCCTCATATCCTGAATTCAAATGAGCAGTAGCTTCTAGATCATCGATAATATTCATGGCGTGAATACCTCTTAAAATCGACTTAGCCCGTTCTCTATTGCTTACGACAACTTCCTTGAATAGGGCTTTAATATCTAGGATATTTGAATCCTTTCTTAATTGATCTGGTAGATCCGCCACAATAAACCGAACATCATAACCAGCTTTTCTAAGCAATCGAACCTGAAGTTCACTATATTCACCAAACCTACAAGGACCGCAGCTGCTTACCAATAATATAGTATCTGCACCCTGCTCTATGCTTTGAATATAATTTCCCATCATAATTTTAAAGGGAAGGCACATTTCTTCAGGTGAAATTTTTGAGCCTATTTCCAAGGATTTTTTGTTGGAAATAGGTGGAATGATATAATCTACATTTAATCCGTCCAGCAGAATTTTTCCTGCTAAGTATATATTACCCATGTGTGGAAATGTCAAAATCAAGGTACTCTCTCCTTTTTAGCATATCTGTAAAAGCCTCAATCCTAGTATCCATGCCGGCCTGTCCAGAATGTTCATCAAGCTTTAAGACTAAAATAGGAAGGTCTTCTAGTATATCTTCCAGCAATTCAATGGCTACAGAGTCAATACCACATTGAAAGGAAGATAAATAAATAATCCCGTCTACTAAGTGGTTCTTCATGAAGTAAACTCCTGAGCCTACAGCGTTAATCATATTGCTCCAAAAAGGCCTTTTTACTAATTCTTTCATAATGTCATTTTTGTGATCGATATCTATCACGTTTTCTGTAATGACGCCTGTTCCAAGGTCGTGTAATTTCTTAATAACATTCATGTTTACGTGCTTGTCGTAAAGGCTGTATGGATGACCTAAAAGGGCAACTTTATAAGGGTACTCACTGTCATTTATACCATTTTCTTGTGTAAATAGATAATTTATTGAGGAAGCATAAGCTCTTTCAATATTTCTCTTGTTTTTACCTAAGAGCTTACCTAATTTCCTGCACCAATTATATATGCTTTTTCTATTGTTTAATTCAATAGGCAAGGTAGTAATAGTCGGAAGATCCGATATGCTATTTTGAATCATCTCTGGAATACCACAAAACTTAGGACAGATGTATTTGCCATCTACCTCCCTTACAATTCGTGGAGTTATAATCAAATCGCATTTATCTTTTAAATAGGACACATGTCCATGAAATACTTTTATAGGCAAGCAGGCTTCATCTACGCAAGTGGCAATTCCTTCGTTTAATATGTTCTTATTCGTATCTGGCGATGATATATAGGATATATGAAGATGGTTTAGAAATTCTTCTAAAAATTTATGATGCTTATAATAGTAAAGGCCTTTCGGCAAACCTACGATCAATAAGATCCCTCCTTAGACACATGGTTTATTATGAAGGTTTTTCTCTTTTTTATACATTTTTAAACCATAATTTTACAACTATGGAGTGTACACTTGATGTATACTATATATTCTAGTTATTAAAAATAATCCTACATTGTATTTAGAATATTTATTTTCATATGTGTCTTCATTTTGTTAATACATAAAGACACAAAAATAAGAGCATATTATGTTATAATAAAAAAGGTATATTACAGTTATTTACAAAGAAGATAATGGATTTAAGAAAACATATAAATATCAAGGGGGATATTGGATTGTACAAAGATAAATATAATTTATGGATGAATAGTGAATTCGTAGATGAAAAGACAAAAGAAGAGCTAAGGAGTATTGCTGATGATCCCAAGGAATTAGAGGACCGGTTTTATCAAAATTTAGAATTTGGTACTGCTGGTCTTCGAGGTATTCTTGGAGCAGGTAAAAATCGTATGAATAAGTACACAGTAGGCTTTGCAACTCAAGGTCTAGCAAACCATATTGCAAAGTGGGGCCAAAAGTATAAGGACAAAGGGGTCGCTATTGCTTACGACTCTAGAAATATGTCTGAAGAATTTGCCAAAACTACAGCTCTAATTTTATGTGCTAATGGAATACGAACTTATCTTTTTGATTCTCTAAGACCTGTGCCCGTCTTATCTTTTGCAATCAGGCATTTAAAATGTATTAGTGGGATTGTCATTACGGCAAGCCATAATCCTCCAGAATATAATGGTTATAAAGTCTATTGGAAAGAAGGCTATCAATTGACGCCAAACCAAGCTCAAGAGATTAGCGACGAAATCAGCCTAATATATGATTTTAAATATATCAAGACTATAGATGAAGAGGATGCCATTGCTCAAGGCTTCCTTCACTATATATCTTCAGAAATAGATGGTCCATACAACGACGCTATTGTGTCTCAGTGCTTAAACAGGGAGTTAATAGTAGAAAAAGGAAATCATCTTAATATTGTGTATTCTCCATTACATGGCTCTGGGAATGTTCCATTGAGGAAGGCGCTGAAATCAGTTGGATTCGAACATGTCTATGTAGTTAGAGAACAAGAAAAACCAGATGGGAATTTTCCTACTGTGAAGGTGCCGAATCCAGAAGAAATCTCCGTATTTGAATTAGCAAAAAAACTTGCTAACGAGAAAAATGCAGATATTATAATTGCTACAGATCCAGATGCGGATCGAATTGGTATAGCTTATAAAGATAAGAAGGGAAATTATATTAATTTATCTGGAAATCAGATAGGGTGTATTTTAGAATATTATCTTGTTAGCCAATTAAGGGAGAAAGGCGATTTGCCTAAAAATGGCGTCATTATAAAGAGTATTGTTTCTACGGATTTAGTAGATCGAATTGCAGATGATTTTAACGTAAATGTGGAAAGTACTCTTACAGGGTTTAAGTATATTGGGGAAAAGATTGAGGAATACGCCAATACAAAATTGAGAAAGTACATCTTAGGATTTGAAGAAAGCTATGGATATTTAGTGGGGGATCATACAAGAGATAAAGATGCTGTAGGAGCTTCTTTGATTCTTTGTGAAATGGCATTGTACTATAAAGAAAATGGTAAGAATTTAGGAGATGTGTTAGAAGAAATTTATCAGGCTTATGGCTATTATATTGATTGTATAGAATCTATTAAGCTTGGAGGAAAGGAAGGTAGCGAAAGGCTGAAAAAAATCGCAGCTTTCTTCCGAAAAGATCTTCCTATGAAATGGGCTGGATTAAATGTACAGTATATTGAAGATTACCTTCAAGGAAAGAGAAATACTGTTGGAGAAGGCACCGAAAAATTAAGTTTACCTCAATCAAACGTGATTAAAATTTATTTAGAAGACGATAGCTGGTTTTGTGTAAGACCTTCCGGAACAGAACCTAAAATCAAGATATATTTCTCTATCAGAGGAAAAACACTAGAAGAAGCAAAAAACAAATTAGAAGCTATTAGAGATGAAGTGATGAAAAAGGCTATGGAAGCACAAAATTAAAAGTTGAAGGCGCAAAGCTGAAAAGGGGAAAAGTCAAACTCGCCTTTAGTCGAGGTAATGACCCGAGCTTCAGCTCCGCCATCCACAGTACTAGGAACCCAAGCAACAAAGGATCGCTACATGCTAGTTATTAAAGCATAAACTACTAAAAGATGGTTTAATAACAATCTCTATATATAAAGAAAGTTAAGGGAGACAATTTTCACTTAACTTTTTTTATTAAGGAAAAGATATAATAGCAAATTGCAAACGAATAATAAATATATTTATAAACAAAGGAGGAATATCATGGCTGATATTCGAATTAAAAAGTACGCTCAAACTTTAATTAACTACTCTCTCAAAGTAGAAAAGGGCAATTTGGTGGTAATACAAGGTTATCCTGTGGCATATCCTTTAGTTGAAGCTTGTTATGAAGAAATTATTAAAGCAGGTGGCCATCCTTATGTGATTTTAAAGCACGATCTTAATGAAATTCTCCTCAAGGAAGGAAGTGAGGAACAGCTTACTTATGTTTCCTCAATATCGGAGGAGATTGTAAAAAGGGCAGATAAGCTCTTAAATATTGGTGGTGGAAACAATACAAAATACATGAGCAATATCGACCCTAAAAAGATATCCACATTCAACAAAGCTCGTGCAAATGTAAGCAAACTGCAGTCAGAGCGCAGCGCAAAAGGTGAATTAAATTGGACATTATGTATGTACCCCACACAATCTTCTGCTCAAGAAGCAGGCATGTCTTTAAGGGAATACGAAGAATTTATTTATAGTGCTTGTTTCTTAAACGACGAGGATCCCGTTGCATCTTGGATTAAGATTAGAGAAAGCCAGCAACATATCGTAGATTATTTAAATAGCAAAAAGCATTTGCGGATTGTTTCCAAGGAAACAGATATTGAAATGGAGATTGAATCAAGGATTTGGATGAACTCGGATGGACGCAATAACTTCCCTAGTGGAGAAGTTTATTCAGGACCTATAGAAGATAGTGTAAATGGACAAATTCGATTTAGTTTTCCAGGAATTTATTCAGGACAGGAAATAGAGGACATACGCCTTACCTTTAAAGATGGGATTGTAGTAGAAGCAACTGCATCAAAAGGGCAAAAATTATTAGAGGCTTTAATAGATATTGATCCTGGAGCTAGAAGGGTAGGAGAGGTAGCTATAGGAACCAACTACAATATCAATCGATTCACTAAAAATATGCTCTTTGATGAAAAAATCGGTGGAACAATTCACCTAGCTTTAGGCAAATCCTATCCTTTAAGCGGAGGAAGAAACACATCAGCTATTCACTGGGATATGCTGTGCGATATGAGGGACGGAGGCGAAATCTACGCAGATGGAGAACTGTTCTACAAGGACGGGAAAGTACTGGATAAGGTGGTAAGGTGACAAGGTAGTAAGGTGGTAAGCAAATATGCGACTTACGTCCCAGTGAACAATGAATGATGACCAATATAAAGATTTAGTGAGTCGCATATTTGTACTGTTCCGTGTTCGATGTTTTTTGAAGGTTTTGTATTTCATTCTAATGATAATTCATTATGTGGTTTATACGTTATAGCTAGAGCCTAAAGATCCTTCGCTAGCGCTCTGGATGACTGAGGTAATTGGGTTAGGGTCGACTCTGTGGGTCTAAGGTTTTTCGCTGCGTTTTAGGATAAAAAAAAGTAGGTGCTTAGGTCTTTACCTTGCGCGAAGGAGAGTTTGGTTTTTCCCGTCCAACTGTCCAACGGACCAACCGTCTAACCTTCACTGCTTTTATATAGAACTTACAACTTGAAACTTAGAACTAAAAAGGGGGTGTATTTGTGTTTCAGATTAACAAATCAAATACTTATTTAAACGGCTTTAATCTCTACTCCAAAGTTACCTATGAAAAATTAGGGAGGTTCAAGCTCGTTGCTTGGTTATTGATATCTTTCTTAGCTATGGTATTACAGATTGTTCCTTCTCTTCTTATCAGCTTCGTTATTGGTGCTATTATAGGTGTTTACGCTATTGTAACAGGTAATATAAGCATTTTAGAGGGTCAGCTTTATAGTAATTCAGCTATGATGTCTTGGATTAGCTTAGTCCTTGATACAGGAAGTGTGATACTCTTTTTTATCTTTTATACGAGGGTAATTGAAAAAAGGCCCTTTGCTACTATTGGATTAAATCAGGAGAATAAACTAAAAAAGTACATAAAAGGAGCTCTCGTCGCTATTGGAATGCAACTTTTTTATTTTGTAGCCATCATAGCTTTTGGATGGGGTGAGGTAGTTCGTGAACCTATTTATGCGACTTCAGGCATAGGAACATCTGCAATTCCATATGTATTGTTGTTTCTTGTAGGCTTTATGATTCAAGGGGCAAGTGAGGAAGTTGTGGTGCGAGGGTGGATGATGCCAGTATTGTGTAGATATTATAAAGTCCCTATAGCAATTATCGTATCCTCTCTGTTTTTTAGCTTTTTACATATGGGAAACCCTAATGTCAGTGATTTAGCACTAGTAAATTTGGCCTTATACGGAATCTTCGCAGCTTTGTATGCCATAAATGATGGAGGTCTATGGGGGATTTTCGCACAGCACTCTGTATGGAACTGGTTTATGGGTAATGTTTTAGGATTACCTGTTAGTGGAATGATTATAGGAAATGCAAGCATAATCGAGACTAAGTTGACAGGGCCAGATTTCATTACAGGAGGAAGTTTTGGACCAGAAGGAGGCATACTTGTCACATTAATAGAACTAATTGGTATTGTCTATTTGTGTTATTCTTTAAGAAAAAAATACAGCAGTGATTAATTATAATTTTTCTCTTTTTATGAATTTGCTCTCTTCAAAAATCAAATACATACATCCAATAAAATTTTATAAAAGTAATGTCTAAAGAATTTTCTGTAGTAGAGTTATTAATAATGTAAGATATATGTTTGTGTTACAAATAAATGTATTACAAACATATATCTTACATTTATTTTTGTTTAACAGAAATATTCTAAACAAATGCACTAAAACAATATGTAAATCGTTGCTACATAGATACTACTTCTGATTATAAGTGACCTAAAACCGAACTTTTCTATTACAAAAAATAGAAATTTTAGCGAATACTTGGAAAAATAAGTAATAATTTGAACAAATTAATAACAAACTAAAACAAACTATAATAAGTAAAAACAATCTAAAACAGCCTAAAAGTAGCTATAAACTAGTGGTTTTAAGGTTTTGAGTTGTATCGTAAGTTTAAGATTTAACTAGACATTCTACTAAGAAATCGTTATACTAAAAGCATAAAAAATAAATATACTCCGAATTCATTCATTCTAAAGATAAAAATCTATGAATAATGAATCTATAGGGTATTGTCGGAAACGATAATGCCTCCCACTGTGGAAAGGAGAAGTACATAGTAAATTATACGGATGATACAGTCACTTGTTTTTTTAACGATTTCTAAGTGGCTATTAATACGTAGTTTTTACGTATCGTATTCTTGTGAAAACTCCTTTCCCTCGAGAAAAGGAGTTTTTTTATTATTAGGAAAAAACGAAAAGGGGGAAGTATGTATGGAGTTTACCTTTG
>NZ_CALNCS010000062.1 GCF_937875145.1 Alkalibaculum bacchi
TGACTGGAGTTCAGACGTGTGCTCTTCCGATCTGGTGCAGAACTTGTCTGGATGGCCAAAGGAGGGATCCTGCTTTGCAATCTTTCGCCAGAGATCAAAAGAGCCTCCTTCGTGTATTTCAGCATCCATCCCACTTGCCTTGGTTTGACTTCCATAGGTGGAGTTTTCCACATTGCTCCCGTTTGTATAGAAGACAACGTCATTCTCGGTAAGATCAATGTTTTCATGCTGACCAGCGTGATTAATAACAATCGTTTTTGCAGTCTTTCTATCTGGTTGAATATCAAAAAGTACATTCGTGACCGTTGTGTTGTAATGAAACTGCACGCCGTTTGCCTTCAGATACTTCACCATCGGAAGCACCATGGACTCATACTGGTTGTACTTGGTAAAGCGAAGTGCCGTAAAATCGGGAAGTCCTCCGATATGGTGGATATATCTTTGCATATAGCGTTTCATCTCAAGAGCGCTCTGATCATCTTTAAACGCAAACATCGTGCGCCAATACAACCAGAAGTTTGTACTAAAAACCTCATCATCAAAGATATCGGTTATCTTCATGTTGGCAAGCTTCTCATCTGGTGCCATGAATAGCTCTAGGATCTCCATGCTTCCCTTGTCAGAAAGACCAAATTTCTTATCTGTATGGGCATCTTCCCCACAATTTTGAGTTGCGCGACAAAGAGAATAATTCGGATCTTTTTTGTTCAGCCAATAGTATTCATCCAAGATACTAAGTCCTTCTGTTTCAATAGAAGGAATGGAGCGGAATAGATCCCACATGCACTCGAAATGATTATCCATCTCACGTCCGCCACGCATAACATAGCCGACATTGGTTATTTGATCCCCATCCAAAGCACCGCCGGGAGTAGATCCCTTTTCAATGATATGGATATGTGCTCCTGGCATCTGGGCATCACGTACGAGAAAGCATGCAGCCGAAAGGGATGCGAGACCACTACCAATTAGATAAGCGGATTTGTGATCTATTCCTTCCGGTTTAGCTGGACGGGCAAAAGCTTCATAGTTACCACTTGAGTAGTACATGATGAGACCTCCTATAAAGTGTTCAAAAGTCTTCCTTGCACTTTTTTCACTATAAAAGTTGGCCTCACAAAACTCTATAAACAAAGAAGGCCCCATGATAAAAATCTTATCAGGGGACCTCAATTGTAAACTCTGCCCTCTTTCCTGCTCTTACGCCGCTAAGCCCTATCTGTTCGACAGGCATTTAAAGCACTCGTAAGGTTTCCTTGCATAAGTAGGCTGAGCCTATCAATGATCAGCTGAGGATCTCCTGTCATGCCGTCTCGTATCCATTCCAACATAAGACCGACAAAGGCATATTTATAAAAATCCGCAATAAACTTCTTGTCCTCACTTCTGATGCTCATTCCTGCAGCCTTCTCATTAACTACCCCTATGAGGAGATCATAGGTAAGCTTGTAGAGATAAATCTCTACCTGCTCACGACTCACGGAGTGATAGACATTCAAAATGAGAGGTTTGTTATCAAGTACCGCCTCAAATATCTGAAGAAAGCCTTGTTGCCAAGTGCTATATGTTTTCTTTCCGTCCAAAGCTTTGGTTGCCTCTTCAATACATGACCACTCGATGAGATCGTAAATATCCTTAAAATGATAATAAAAGGTCATACGACTGATACCGCATTCATCGGTAATATCAGAGATGGTTATCTTATCTAGCGGCTTTTTTAACAAGAGGTTTTTTAACGATGTTTCTAAAGCAACTTTTGTCAGCTGTGACATTTTAACTCTTCTTTCACAAACTCCTCTACTATAGAGACAAAGAAGAAAATACATGAGAATAAGAAAAGCCCACTTAATTCAAGCTACCTTATATACTGTCTTTTATAAAATACTCCTCTATATCAAAGAGACATCCTCAACATTATCAGAATCATGTCACATCAAATGATATAGCCATTACCTAGAATTCGTAACTACGACAAAGCGGATTCAAGAAAAGACGGTATCGTTGTGAATACTTTACAACAGATGCTGACCGACAGAAACAGCACGGAGAACCTGTGAGAGCTGGCGCATATACTACTCGAAACGATAATCAACGGAAAATGATTGATACACAAGCAGCCATAACCTGCGATGTAGACAGCCCTCGATCTGGCCAATACCGAGGAAAAGGTAATATGAGGGCATGATCATAATCAGATTCTAGATTGTTGGCCAATTTCCGACTACAGCGCAGTACGCCAATAATCTCAGTACTATCAAGATGAATCTACTGATTCTATAATTTAAGTAATATTTAATCGCTTCAGTATTTTATGATTTATTATGAGCTTAATAATTTTATTCTTGTTATATTCGTAAAATATGCATAAATTAAATAAATAAATGGATATTTAGTCTATCCATTTTGAACGAGGTCCAAACAAGTTATTTTTTGTTTCTTTAGCATATCTACTGATATAACAGCTTGATAGCAAGTCAAGTAGATAAGTAATTCCGTATTTAGCATATATACCATATTTATCTATTCCATTACCAGCGCTGCTAATAAATAAAGTAGAGTCATAATGGGATGGAGTAGTTTTGTTACAAAATGCTGTGATTAATACTTTTCGTGCAGTGCGTCCGCATACATACGCATCTATTTCCTTGGCAAATTTTCCGGAAACAGAAATTACAATTATTAGAACTTTATTTGGTGATTCCCTATAGCTTGCCTCTTTTATAATATCGGAAATTGAGGTAAGACGTACAATTTTGCCAGCATAAAACATCTCTTGCTGAAATCTAATAAGGTTCCCACTAATGTTATTGGCGGAAAGAATCTCAACGCTTTCGTGCTGATAAATATCATATGCACAAGAGCATATAAGCCCATCATTTATATGTAGTCGAATATCTGCAAACATCTTACTTAACTCATTATCAAGAATACTATGATAAGCTTCAGGTTTCTCACTCATATTACGAAATCGTATATTGCTAGGAAATACTACTCGTGAAAAAGATGACCTAAGCTCACTTAAATTTGTATAACCAAGATGATTGCAGAATCGTCTAACTGCAGCACGAGTGACATATGCCTCCTTCATTATTCTTGATACCCTGATAGAATCAGCCACTTGAAGATGATTTATTAAAAATCTTGCAATCGATACATCATTACTCGAATCATTACTATTAATAATTTGACTAATTAGATCAAGAAGTCTGAAGTCATGAATGTTCACAACAGCCCCCTTTGACTTCTTCTCGCAATAATGATCCATAGAACGAATCATTACATGAGCTATACAGAGGCATAATAATAGCTAAGACTAGCGCCGGCGTCTTCTCACAACAGGTTGGTAACTTCTTTTGCCCAAGGGCATAGTGGGAGGATGTGTGATGACTGCCAATAATACTGATTTAATTACATTACCATTTCTGTGGGGATCTGCGACTGCGGCCTATCAATGCGAAGGCGCATGGGACACAGATGGCAAAGGGCTAGGAGAATGGGATTTTTTTAATCATAAAAGTCTCAAAAATATAAATCATGTCGATGGTGATATTGCTTGTGATTTTTATCACCGATATAAAGAAGATTTGGATCTTTTAGCTAAAGGAGGACAAAATACCTTTCGCTTTTCGATCTCTTGGGCTCGAATCATGCCGAATGGTACTGGAAAGGTCAATAAAAAAGGTATTAATTTCTATAATAATTTAATTAATTATTGCATAAAGCTAGGTATTGAGCCCAATGTTACTTTGTTTCATTACGACCTTCCCTTCGCTCTCGCTCGACGTGGTGGTTGGCTTAATTCCGATATTACCGACTGGTTCTGCGCTTATGCAAAGATTTGCTTCAAAGCCTTTGGTGATCGTGTTCGTATTTGGACTACCATAAACGAACCACATTTTTATAGTTACTGCTCAAACATCATAGGAAATTATCCACCTAATCGAACTTTGGATTTCCAATCATATTTTCAATGGCAATACAACCTTATGCTTGCAAGTGCTAAGGCAATAGAAGCTTTTCATGAATTAAATATGCCTGGGATCATCGGAGTGGTTCATGATGGAGGTAGCGTAGAAGTTGCACCTGAAACAAAGCATCCAGATGAGGTATTTAAAGGAGCAGATTTCTTCGGCAACCGTATGATTTTGTGTCCAGCATTAGAAGGCAAGCTACCTCCTGAAACAAATGAGATGCTTGCAAAAATGAACATATTATTATACAAATCTCCTGAAGACAATGAAATCTTTAAGCATGGAATAGCAGATTTCTTAGGCCTTAATCTTTATTGCCGTGAATATGTTACAGATTGGCATGGGGAACAATCCCATGCCTCAGTTAATAACAAAGGCAACGGCCCTAAGGTAGAAAGTAAATGTATCGCACCTCTTTTTGAAACTCTTTACGATAAATCTGTGCCTCACAATCAATGGGGTCGTGAATTACTCCCGCGGGTCATGTATACATCCATCATGGAAATCGCAAAGCGCTATAACAACCCTTTGATATTCGTAACAGAAAATGGCTACGGATGTTTTGAAACCCCTGATAAAACTGGCTTTGTTGCCGACGATGAACGCATAAAAGTTGTCAAAGACTTTATTGACGAGATGCTAAGGGCCAAAAAGGCTGGTGCGAAAGTTGCTGGCTACTATATGTGGTCAGCCATGGATCTCTATAGCTGGATTAATGGTTACAAAAAACGTTATGGCTTTATTCATATTAATTTTGATGGCAACCTAAAACGAACTCCAAAAAAAAGTTTGACTTGGTATCGGCAATTTATCAAAAGTCATGAAAATCTAAAAACAGATGGCATCCCTGCATCCGTTTTACGTTAAGGATGTGAGAGAAAATGAAAGATTCTAAATATCATTCCATGAGCGAAACTGTTTTAGCAGCCATGGGAGGTAAGGAAAATATAAATCACGTCGAACATTGTGCTACAAGACTTCGTCTTCATTATGTTGATGGATCAAAAATTGATGAAGAGGCTATTAAAAACGCTGAAAATGTAATAGGCGTCGTTAAAACAGCTGAGCAGATTCAAGTTGTTATCGGGCCAAAGGTAGAAGATGCTTATAACGAATTTCTAAAAGTTTCTGGAATTAACCCTAATAATTCAGAGGATACTAAACCTGCATCGAATAAGAGTACAGCTACAAAAGGCGCAGTTGATCTTGTGACTCGATTTGGCAATATCAGTGCGGCCGTTTTCATGCCTATCATTCCCGCTTTAATAACCGGAGGAATGATACTTGCCTTTAAGAATTTACTAGTTAATTACTTTGGATTTGGAACTGATAGCGGCACTGCTATAGTTCTCTCTGCAATTTATAGTGCAGGTCTTTCTTTTATCCCTATCTATCTTGGATATTCACTAGCCTCAAATCTTAAGATGAAACCAGTAATGGGAGCACTTCTTGGTGCTGTTCTTCTCAATTCAGCTATTAATGGAGTTGATAATCTTGATTTCCTAGGAATTTCTATACCGACAGTCGATTATAGCGGGACGGTCTTACCCATAATATTGGGCGTTATATTTATGTATTATGTAGATAAGCTTTTGCGCAAATTTATTCCTGACATTATTGATATATTCGCGAGACCCATATTGACCATGTTGATAGTTGTCCCTTGCACGTTAATTGTTTTTGGTCCTTTGGGTAGCCTTCTTGGCTATGCTCTCAGTGATGGCGTAACATGGCTTATGGATAATGTTGCCTTTATTGCTACACCAATTCTCTCTGTACTTAACCCTTACTTTGTTATGCTTGGACTAGACAAAGCCTATATTGCAGTTGATATAGCTAGCATTGCAGAATTAGGCTGGACTCCTATTATATTTGGATTTATATCCAATCTTGCTGTTGGTGCTACCACGCTTGCACTTGCAACATCAACGCATAATGACAAGACAAAAAGAGGCATGTACATCTCAACAGGTGTTACTGCGCTATGTGGTGTTACAGAGCCAGCATTTTACGGTGCCCTTATCGAACGTCCGCGACTTCTAATTGGCACAGCAGCAGGGTGCGCATCCGCTGGCCTTATTGCTGGTATTTTTGCTCTTAAGGAATATGTCGAAGGTGCGTGCCCGGGCTTACTCTCAGCACTTATCTTTATCGCGCCTGACGGTGGAATGGGTAATTTTATACTAGCTTGTGTTGTAGCAGCAGTTTCGATAAGTGTTTCGTTTATTGTAACAAAAATTCTAATTGCAAAAACTGATATAAAAAGCACTGGAAGAGCCTAGTGCTTTATTTAGTAGCAAGACGCATATACGTCTTGCTACTTCCTTAATTATTTTAAAGTTTATTTTATTTATTTATAAATAATACTACTAAAAAAGTTATAGCCTACTGAAATAATTGATAAGAAAAACAGGCACTTTATATAACAAAATAAATAGCAAACATTCTTCAGTTTGCAATAACACACTGCACTTTGCCAATACGTATCCCCTGTGTAGCAATAACACAATTGTGTTACATGCCTTGTCAGGAGGAAAAAAGAGTAAGTACCAGGTCGTAATCTACTAAACCTATCTACCTATATCAACTTCATCTCTTGTAGACTTTACTCCTATGATCGACACTAAAAGTCAATACAACAAGGGCTTCATCTTGTATATCACATAAGACACGATAGTCACCGATGCGATAGCGCCATTTCCTGGAACAACTAGCACTAAACCCTTTGCCATGAAGTGGCTGTCCTACTTGGACACGAAATCGCTTCTGCTAACGAAAGCCCTTG
>NZ_CALNCS010000063.1 GCF_937875145.1 Alkalibaculum bacchi
AATCATGAAAAATGTATAGGTTGTGGTGAGTGTGTGTTAAATTGCCCAACAGGTGCATGGACTCGCAGTGAGAAAAAATATTATAGATTAACTCTTCTAGGAAGAACAGGCAAGAAAAATCCTCGCCAAGGAGAAAATTTTGTTAAATGGATTGATGAAGAAAGTATCGTAAAAATCATATTAAACACTTATGATTACGTTACAGAGTATATTGCCAAAGATGCCCCAGGTGGAAAAGAGCACATCGGGTACATTGTAGATAGAACTGGTTTTGAAGAATTTAAAAAGTGGGCCTTAAAAGATGTAGAATTCCCAGAAGAAGCAGAAGTAGAACACACAGTATACTGGAATGGCATTAAATACGCGCCTTAGGCTCTTTAGATACTAGCAGCTAGTCACTAGTTGGCTGGTATCTTTTTATTTTTATAGGTTTATTTTGTTACGAAAGGTAGCATCGTGATTTTTTCAGAATAGTAAGCAATACTTTTATTAAAAAATAAAATACTATGTTTATTCTTCAAATCGCGGGGTATATTATAAATACAAGGTAATGGATTTCATAAAAAGACAATCAAAGTTTTTAAGCTAATCTATGAAATAGCAACATGCAAACAAGTAGATGAATCCTCCAATAATCTTTAACGATTATAGAGGAACCTAAAACGGAATTAGGAAGTAGTCTAAACTGTTTACATTACGGAGTAGATTAGAGGTAACGCGTGACCACTTAAAAGTATAGATTGATCTTTAATAAAACCAAACCTTGGAAAGTTAGTACCAGGAAGGAAATTGCATGGAGATTGAGCACAAGATATAAGGGACGAATTTCATGAAATAGTGTGAAATCGTCCTTTATATCGTTTTTAATTGAGATAGTAAAGAAAACCTTAAAACTGCAACGCTACTTTTGATAGCAAAAGGACCCTAGAGGAATACCATGATGCTAGTGACGAATGGCTAAATTATAGTTGTATTCCTAGCAAGCACACATCATCTTCAAAATCTCTTTCTTGTCTGTGTTCATTTAGACTAGCTATGATATTCTCACAAACTGTAGATATAGGGAGATCTTTAGAGTTTCTAATAATGTCTAAGGAAGTACTTATATTGTAAAACTCTCCATATTTATTGCGCAGTTCTGTAACGCCATCTGTATATAGAAAAATTTGATCGCCTTTTTCATACAGGATAGACTGTTGGACAAAAGGATAGTCGTCAATATATTGGCTTAGCCCAACTAAGGGCTGATTTGAATGCAGGAACTGCATAATATTTTGTTTTTTACGGTACAGTATGGCAGAAGGATGTCCAGCGTTACAGTAGCGAATAGATTGCTTGTCCGGATCAAAGACCATATAAATCATGCTAAAAAAGTTGTCTGGGACTACATCTGATATATCTGCCTCTATAAATGCCATGACTTTACTTGGTTTGCATAAAAGACCCTTTTTTTCACTGCAATGCTTAAGAGTGAGTTTAATCATGCCCGTAATCATTGCTGCATCAATACCATGACCAGCCATATCAGCAATGGCAATGGCAACTTTATTGCTATCTTTATCAAAAAAGAAATCGTAGAAATCTCCACCTACTTCTCTAAAAGGCTTTAAATAAGAGTAGAAGTTATAGTGATCTGATTTAAAAGCATCCATATGAGGGATAATCTTCTTTTGAATTCTTTTGGCAAACTCTAATTGTTTACTAAAGATGTCATTTTTCTTTTTTAATTCTTTATTAAGTGCTATTGCTTTAGAGGATCTAGATGCAAGAGTTGCGATAAGATCAAGGGTGTTCATCTTTTCATCGGATTTAGGAGGGGTGTTTGAGATAATAGATGCTTCAAATTGACAGATTTGATCACCTAGACCCCAACATTTTGTCTCTTCAACTACTACATTTTTGTTCATAATATAAGATAAGGCGCCTGCTAAAAAGCCAGATTCAAAAGAGCACAGTGCCTCATCAGTAGTAGGCATACCCATACAAACTGCACATTCCTCTTCTTGAAAGATAATATGTTCTCCATTATTACAAACGACTTTCATTATGCCAATGGTAAGATCATTAAGGGTAGTTACTATATCATCTATTGATACGAACTTAAAATTATTAATTGCCGTATGTCTTCCCGCTTCGTACAATAAAGAGCTAGCCAATTTGCTCCCATAAGTATCCCGAAGTGCAAGTCTAAAAAGTCGCATGTATACTAGATCGATATTTTGGCCTAATTCATTGCGAACAGGACAAGTAATATCTTTAATGGATATTGGGATTTGTTGTTCAAGTTCTTCTAGTTGATATGTAATTGCATCTTTAAAATAATTTAAATAAGTTTCACTCATATAAATTACCTCCTCCCATAAAATAATTATAGTATATTAAGGGAAATATTTCTATAAGATTCCCGAAAAGGTGATTAGATAATTTATAAAGAAGCAAATTTTTTACGGGTTATTAAATATTGTAGACTATTTTGTAGGATTTAAATAGTAGAGGTTTATACTTCTCTATATTATAATGAAAGTGAATAGTAATAATCACATCTGAGGTGAAATTTTGTGAGTTCAAACAATACAGGGTATGTGTTCTCCAATACTGCAAACATCTATTTTCAAGTTTTTGGAGAAGAGAGTAAACCCGCAATTATACTCATTCATGGACATGGAGAAGATTGGCATACTTTTAATAAGCAAATAAAACCCTTTTCTAAATTATATAAAATAGTGACCATCGATAGTAGAGGCCATGGCCGTTCCTCCTTTGGGATGTACCCCCTTACTATTGAATTTATGGCAAATGATGTCATAACTGTTATGAATGAGCTCAAAATTGGGCAAGCTCATATTATAGGATTTAGTGATGGAGGAAATATCGCTATACAGATTGCGCTAAACTATCCTGAGCGAATTAAAAAACTGATTCTAGCTGGAGCTAATTTATATCCTACAGGAATAAAAATGGCAAGTCAGGTGCCTATTGTTATGGCTTATTTGTTGTATAAGATTACTTCTGGGTTTAGCAAGAAGGCAAAGAAAAAAGCAAGTTTACTAGATTTGATAGTATGTCAACCAAATTTTGACCCTACAGAACTAAAAAAAATTCAGTGCCCAACTTTAGTTCTAGCAGGAGAAAAAGATGTAGTCAAAGGAGAACATACGGAACTTATTGCACGTCATATACCTATGTCTAAACTTGAAATTATAGAAGGGGTCAATCATTTCATATTTAAAGAAGAGCCGTGTAAGGTGAATTTTTTAATTTTATCCTATTTATGTAAAATGTAGTAGGTATTTCGATGTTTTCTTTAACTTTATTTGAAATGTACTCGAATACATACTATAATATAATAAAAAGGCGAAAGAGGTGTCTAAGATGGTTCGAATTATTTCTGGTCCAAAAGGAAGTGGAAAAACCAAGAAAATCATTGATTTTGCAAATGAGAAAATCAAAGAGACAATTGGAGAAATTGTGTTTATAAACGACAGAGAGAAGTACCGAGAAAAAATAAATAAGAGCATACGTTATATAAGCACAAACGACTTTTATATTTATACACCGACCGTATTATTTGGTTTTCTTAACGGATTGATTGCTGGGAATTACGACATCGATACAATATTTATTGACAATTTAGTTCGCATTGCAAAGATAGAAGAAGTAGATGATTTGGAAAAATTCTTTAAAGGAATAGACCTCCTTAGCAATAAGTACAATGTAACATTTGTAGTAAGCGTCACAAGCGATGAACCATTACCTGAGAAATATAGATCCTACGCTTTCTCGTAAAATTAGCCTTTACTAATGAAATAATGTAGAAAACAATAAATAATGAGATAGAAAAAAAGCAGAGTCCATCATTTTGATTTGGTACTTTGCTTTTTTTAATTTGAGTGGATAAACCTAGCTTCTATTTCTACATATATTTTATAGAGATTCTTCGTCGCAAACTCCTCAGCATGGCAGTATGGTCGATTGAGACGTCAGTGGGAATGTAAGGCTTAACGATTACTTTTCTACTGCTTTACAATCGTAACCATCGTTCAAAAAGGGCTTTTATGTTATAATACTTTTCAACGGAGGAATAAAATATGGAATTGTATAATAATTACTCACATTATTTAAAAGAAAAGTACGGAGAAAAGGTCTATAAGATTCCCATTAGCATACCTTGTTCTTGTCCAAATCGAGATGGAAATATTTCTACGGGAGGTTGTATTTACTGTGGAGAAAGTGGAGTAGGTTATGAAAACTTGCCCAATAGTCTGAGTCCTAGTGAGCAACTAGATAAAAATATAGAGTATATATCTAAAAGGTATAAGGCAAAAAAATTTATTCCTTATTTTCAAAACTACACGAATACCTATTTGCCTTTAGAAGATTTTAAAAAACATATTGTGCAAGTCGTCAAAGAGAATGTAGTCGGCATTTCTGTGTCCACTAGACCTGATTCTATTAATGATCAATATTTAGAATTTCTCAAAGAAGTTTCAAGGGAAAATAATTTAGATATTACCATAGAGCTGGGTTTACAAACAGCTAATTACCACACATTAAATAAAATCAATAGAGGTCATACCCTAGGGGAATTTATTGATGGGGCTCTTATGGTGAAGAACTATGGTTTTGATATTTGTGCTCATGTAATATTAAATCTGCCTTGGGATAATGAAGTAGATGTAATGGAGAGCGCAAAAATCATATCTGCATTACATATAGACTCTATAAAGTCTCATGCCCTTTATATTGAAAAACACACAAAAATGGCTGAATTATATATTAATAATGAGTTTGAAATAATCTCATTGGAAAATTATATTAATAGAGTGATATTGTTCTTAGAATATTTGAAACCGGATATATCTATACAAAGGCTTATAGGCAGAGCACCACAGGAAAACACTCTTTTTTGCAATTGGAATACTAGTTGGTGGAAGATTAAGGATATGATTGAAGAAGAAATGAAAAAAAGAGAAAGCTATCAAGGAAAAAAGTGTAATTATTTAGGCGGAAAAACATTAAGATTTCAGTGGTGACAAAGGGAACAGATTTATATAGACAAAGGGGGACACATTTATAAATGTGTCCCCCTTTGTCTATAGCCTCTAAGTTCTATGATGTACGTTTTATGTAAACGCTTTTAGTCACCTTCGGTGACGTAGTGACTTAGAACGTAGAACATACAACTTACAACTAAAATAAAAAGAAAGCCAGAGGGCTTTCTTTTTTATTTTTTACCAGAGCAACCTAGCACATTTCTCATTTTATGAGCGACCATATCTCTAATAGCATCTCTACCTGGTCCTAAATATTTTCTTGGATCGAATTCAGCGGGGCTTTCTACAAAAGTTTTTCTGATAGAAGCTGTCAGAGCTAATCTTAAGTCTGTATCAATATTGATTTTACATACACCTAATTTAGACGCTCTATTTAGCATTTCTTCAGGCACACCTTGAGCACCTGGAATTTGTCCGCCGTATTTGTTGTTTAATTGTACAAATTCTTGAGGTACAGAAGAAGCACCGTGTAATACTAATGGGAAACCTTTTAATTTTTCTGTGATAGTAGCTAATCGATCAAAGTCTAAAGTTGGATCTCCTTTGAATTTATAAGCTCCATGGCTTGTGCCAATAGCAATAGCTAATGAGTCTACACCTGTTTTTTCAACGAATTCTACTGCTTCGTCAGGATCCGTGTAAGTAGCATCTTTTGCAGCAACTTTAACGGCATCTTCTACACCTGCAAGCTTTCCTAATTCTGCTTCTACTGTAACACCTTTATCATGAGCATATTCTACAACTTTTTTTGTTAATGCAATATTTTCTTCAAGTGGAAATCTTGATCCATCTATCATGACAGAGCTAAAGCCATCATCGATACAAGCTTTACATATTTCAAAATCTTCACCATGATCTAAATGAAGAACAAGGTCAAGACCAGTCTCTTCTATTGCAGCCTCTACTAGTTTTCTTAAATAAATTGGGCTAGCGTATTTTCTAGCTCCCGCGGATACTTGTAAGATAACAGGTGCATTTTCTTGTTGAGCAGCAGCCATAATACCTTGAACAATTTCCATATTATTGACATTGAACGCCCCTACTGCATAATTTCCTTCATAAGCTTTCTTAAACATTTCTCTAGAATTTACCAAAGCCATTACAAAACCTCCTATTTTACTTAAATGAATAACGTAAAGTGTTCTACAAAAGTAGTATACAATAATTGTGGTAAAATATCCAATTAAAACACAGAAAATGAGAATGTGCTCGTTTACAAGTTTTTTTGGTTGGGCGATTGGATGGAAAAAAGATATTAGCTGAAAGCGGACCCCTAAAGAAATACCTCGGCGCTATGGACTAGTCACAAGAGACTAGGGATTAAAAGTATCTTGACTTTTTTCCTTTTAAGTTAGTATAATAAAGAGACGCCTTAGGTCTGTGGTTGAAAATCGATGCCAGTCGCAGGCAAAACGATCCACGTAAGGTAAGCCAAAAGAGCATACTGAGCATGGTGCGGCTTAGATGTAAGACCAGCCAATTAAGAGATTGAGAGAAGGAGTTGTGAAGGCGAACCCTAGCTAAACTTCCAGCTGGCGAGTGTGGGGGCAAAGACCAGGTCAGCTAAGGCGATAATAGTTCTACGTTTTAAGCTTTAAGTTGTAAGTAAAAACAGTTGTTAAACGATTGTTGAGCAATGGTTAAACGGTAGTTAAACAATTGTTTAAGTATCTAAAAAACGATTTTAAAGTTATCATTAAGGTACTAATTTCTACTATAATATAATTTTCTACATAGTCATCCTGAGGAGCGAAGCGACGAAGGATCCTACACAACCTCGCCTACAGCGAGTTTTTTTCCGCTTTCCGCTTTCCGCATTCAGCTTTTTTTCAGACTACCTGTCCACCTAATTTTTAAATTTACCAATAATTTCCTTTTATATAATGAAGTATTTACTACAAACAAAAATGTTTTGTCATATTCTTTAGGGGTATAATAATAATACTAACTAATCACTATATTTTCTTAAAGGAGTTGTTATTATGCGAGTAATAGTATATGGGAAGAATATCGAAGTAACTGAAGGGTTAAGAAATATGTTGGAAAAGAAATTGTCTAAGCTCGACAAATACTTCGTTCCTGAGGTGGAAGCAACGGCAACTCTTAGTACTCAAAAGAATATGCATATTTTAGAAGTACAAATTAAAATTGATGGTTCTTTTTTGAGAGCTGAGGAAGCTACTGATGATATGTATGGTTCTATCGATAAAGTTGTTGATAAATTAGAAGGACAATTAAGGAAACATAAAACAAAAATTGAAAGAAAATACAAAGAACAAGCTACTATTCGATTTGACTCTATTCCTGAAAGTGGTAACAATCAAGAAGAAAATCGAATTGTAAAAACAAAGAGATTCCCAATAAAGCCAATGTCACCAGAAGAAGCTTCTCTACAAATGGATTTAATAGGACATAATTTTTTCGTTTTCTTGAATAGTGAAAGTGATGAAGTAAATGTAGTATACAAGAGAAAAGATGGCAACTACGGATTAATCGAGCCGACCATCTAAACATTCAAGATATTAAAGGGCAAAGCTTTCTCGCTTTGTCTTTTTTAGTAGGGATTTTTTTGATAAAGTCTGTATTCTTTCTTTTAATCCAATTAACTATAAAAATCTAAACGTATCTATTTTCAATATTTTTGCTAATCATCGAACTACTGTTTAACCATCGTTCCGCAATCCTTGATATAATACAAACTTAAAATTTTTTATTTGATTGCATATAGATGCATATTTATTAGAAAAATTTTAATGATTTGTGTTTTTTTATATCATTATATAGTGTTTTAGTGGTATCATTATATATATCTATAATTTAGGAGTTGTTGGAATGGAAAGCACCGATATTCAAAATGTAGAAGAATCTCTAAGTAAAATCATTGGCGTAATGTGCTCTCGTATAGTAGTCAATGAGACTGATAAAATTACGTGACTGGAGTTCAGACGTGTGCTCTTCCGATCTTAAAATTACTGAAATACATATTCTTTCTGATAATCAAAGGCCTGTGAAGCAAATTATTCGAGATGTCGAATCCCTCCTCATGGCTAAATATAATATAAAAGTGGATCATAAAATTATAAGCATTGCCCAGATATATGAAAAAGGGGAAACTCATCAGACCCAAAGATTACAAATTGGCTCTGTTGAATACGGAAGTTATAATATGCAAGCCAAAGCAAAAGTAACCCTAGAATGCGGTGGTAAAACATATGAGGGGAAGAGCGAAGGAATCAGAAGTACTTCTCAAATTAATAGATTGGTTGCAGAAGCAACTTTAGACGCTATTGAAATATTTTTAAATTATAAAGTCAAATTCATTTTGGATGAAATAAAACTAGTATCTATAGCTGGACGAGATGTGATACTATTGGCTTTATATGAGATGTATGAACAAAAAGAAAAACTTTTTGTCGGAAAGTGCATCGTTGAAAGCGATATCAATACAGCTATTATAAAGGCAGCATTAAATTCTATAAATCGACAGATTAAAGTTATTCCATGAGGGATTAAGGCTGGCATACTTTTGAGCGAAGCGGATTAGATTGTTTTATTTAGCGAAAAACAGTCCCATTATTTATATAAGGGGGCATTTACATGAAGGCTAAAATAATCCAAGTACTTTTGGTTATAATGACTTTATTTGTAGCTGGCGGCGCTGGCGTCAAATGGTGTTAATACACAAAATAGTTTAAACAAAATTACATAAAAGTATGCCAGCCTTAATATATAAGGAGATTTAAATGAGAAAAGTCAATGCAATAACATTACATATATTATTAGGCCTAAGCATTATTTCAGTCATTCTTTCTTTCATTATTTTTAAAGAATTTCCAATAAATTTTAATCTTCATTTATTGTTATTTACTGTATTTGCAATTATTACAGAATCGGTCGTTATTTTCACGCCTAATAAAGGCGGGGTAACCCTCACTTTTGGCATTGTCTTATCTGTAGCCATATTATTTGGTCCTAGCGAAGGTTTACTCTGTGCTATTGCTAGTATTTTATTTTCAGTATATAAGATGGATGGAGAAGTAAAATATTTTTTTAATATTCCCTGGTATAAAACGCTAGGTAATTTAAACGCTTATATTATTGGTAGCAGCATTTCCTCATTGCTCTTTATATATTTAAACCAGGGTTTAGAATTTAAAGAAGGCTCTATTATATTTATGTTCATTTCAGGTATAGTATTTATCCTAATGGATGTGATGGTGATTACGACATTTATGATAGTAAATTCTGAGGCTGATCCAACCCTTCTATTTAGAGAGAACTTTAAGGGTGTTATTCCAAATTTCTTTGGATTATCTACAGTCAGCATTATCATCGTCATGACTTACCAAAAAATTGGGATAGAAATGGTCTTGATTCTCTTTTTCCCTTATATGCTCATACGATATTCCTTTAAATTAGTGTACGATATGCAGGCAAATTACTTGTCCACTATTAAGGCATTATCCTCTGCCCTAGAAGAAAAAGATCCTTATACAAAAGGTCATTCAGAGAGGGTAGAAAAGTACTCTATTATGATTGCTAACGAAATAGGTCATTCAAAAGTAGATATACAGCAGCTTCAATACGCTGCAATTTTTCACGACATAGGCAAGATAGGAGTAGAAGATAGCATCTTACATAAACCTGGAGGGCTTACAGAGGAAGAATATGAAGCCATAAAGCAACATTCTCAAAAAAGCGTCAACATCCTTATGGGTATTAGCTTTTTAAAAAAGGCCATAACCTTCATTGAATCACATCATGAAGGATACGATGGAAGTGGGTATCCAAGTGGATTAAAAAGAGAAGAAATTCCTTTAGAGGCAAGGATTATTTCTGTAGCGGATATATACGATGCCTTAACTACAGATAGACCTTATAGAAAAGCCATGACAAATAGAGAGGCCGTTGATATAATAAAAGAGGAGTCCGGTAAAAAATTAGATCCATTTGTAGTGGATAAATTTTTAGTATTATATAATAAAGGTAGGTTCAAAATATGATTATTGCTATATTTACTCTTGCGATTATATTTGGATATATGAGAAAAGGTAGTCTAAAGAATGTAGTGCATTATAAAATAAAACTTGTGCCACTGATTTTATTATCATTTGTTATGCAAATAAGCATTTATTTTGCCTATCAATACAATATAGAGATTGTCCAAAATTATGATGTTTTAATTCATTTTGTCAGCTACATTATTTTGTTTGCTGGTTTAATGGGTAATTTTGATAACAAGTGGTTTATTCTCGTTACTTTAGGAATAGTACTCAATTTTATAGTGATTTTCTTAAACGGAGGAAGAATGCCCGTGTCACTAGATGCTGCAGAAAAAATAGGCTTAGATGCTACCGCCCTGTCCGAATTATTAATGGCTAAAGTAGGAACACATCAGCTATTAGAATCACATACCTTACTGGGGATTTTAGGGGATATTATACCTTTTGGCTTACCAAAAGCACTGCGTTTCTTTAACGATATTTACAGTATTGGTGATATTGTTATGTTTGTCGGGATTTTTGGTTTACTTCAATCTCTTATGATTTTTTCAGAAGATCGAAATCAGGTAGATGAGGGAGAAGAAGAGAAGAACGCCTATGAAGATTTTAAGCCAATGGACTCCTTAGAAGAAATGCTGTTGTTTGAACAAAAAATCAACTCTGCAAAAGGAGAGACGGCAATAGAGGTAGAACAAGATATAGAAGACCATCACCAAGAAACTATCGTCTTAAATACGAGCAAAGCAACAAGTGTTCAAGAGGAGCAAAGCGTAGGTGTGGAAATCACCTTAGATGATGCCACTGTTGTTGTGCCTTGGCAAGAAGAGGAATCTTCTCAGGAGAATTTGATGGGATTTGATATTACAAACAACCAAGAAAAAGAAGATACGGTAGAAATAGAAAAGGAAGATATTGATCAAATGAATAATACTGAGGGAAATGAGCCATTAGTAGATGAAACACCTCAAGTTGATTTGAATCCGTATAGAGAGAAAAAAGAAACGAATGATGAAGAAATGGATACTATAAATCAGTTTATCATTGTAGACGGTAAAATAAAGAAAAATCCTAATTATCAATTGCCTATTCATCATGAAGAGGTAAACCGGGAAGAGCCTGTAAAGGGCAATGATCCGGAGGAAAACGATATAGAAGAATTAGAGCTATCCCATATTGATTTGCAAGATAAAGGAGAAAGGGTTAAAGAAGAGAACCATATGCTTCAAAATCTTACGGATAGTGACAGAATTGAATTGATGAAAAAGATGAAAAAAAGGAAAGCCGAAGGATATACTTTAGTTGAGATTACTGTTGGTGATAAAAAAATTAACTTTTGGAAAAAAGACTTGTAATGTAAACAAGTCTTTTTTGTGATATACTATCTGAACAGAAAATTGCATAAATAGCTGCAGACTTAGAGTTGAGGTCTAAAATTAGTGCAGTATGGATAAGCAATTAAAAAAGGTACAAATCCAACTAAAACATAATCCTAACAAAGAGGTGTAAATATGTCATTGCTAAAAAAAATATTTGGTGATTTAGATGCAAAAGAAGTAAAGAGATTAATGAAAACGGTTGATAAAATTATTGATTTAGACGAAGAAATGAAAAAACTTACGGATAAAGCTCTAAAGGATAAAACGGATGAGTTTAAAAGCAGGCTTCATAAAGGAGAAAGTGAAGATGACCTTCTAGTAGAGGCATTTGCTGTCGTTAGAGAAGCTGGAGACCGAGTTCTAGGGATGAAGCATTTTCCAGTTCAATTGCTCGGTGGAATTGTTCTTCATCAAGGAAATATTGCAGAGATGAAGACAGGTGAAGGTAAAACTCTTGTGTCTACCCTTCCAGCCTATTTAAATGCCCTTTCAGGAGAAGGCGTGCACATTGTCACGGTCAATAGCTACTTAGCTCAAAGGGATAGTGAATGGATGGGTAAACTCCATGAATTTTTAGGGCTACAAGTAGGTTTGGTTGTACATGGAATGACTCCTGCAGAAAAAAAAGCAGCTTACGGTGCAGATATCACTTATGGGACAAACAATGAATTTGGTTTTGATTATTTAAGAGATAATATGGTGGTTCACTTAGAACAAATGGTACAGAGAAAACTTCACTATGCTATTGTAGATGAAGTGGATAGTATATTAATCGATGAAGCTAGAACGCCTCTTATTATTTCAGGAAGTGGAGATAAGAGTACAAAGCTTTACAATATCGTAGACAGCTTTGTAAAGAGATTAAAAGAAGAAGAAGATTATGTTATTGACGAAAAGGCGGCCTCCGTAACACTGACAGAAAACGGAGTTGAAAGAGCAGAAAAACAATTCGGCATAGAAAATTTAGCGGACATGGAAAACATGGAATTGTCTCATCATATTAATCAAGCCTTAAAAGCAGTGTATTCTATGAAACGAGATAAAGATTATGTAGTGCAAAATGGTCAAGTTGTCATCGTCGATGAATTTACTGGTCGACTTATGGAGGGACGAAGGTATAGTAATGGACTCCATCAAGCTATAGAAGCTAAGGAAAATGTTAAAGTAGAAAGGGAATCTAAAACTCTTGCAACAATCACCTTTCAAAATTATTTTAGAATGTACGAGAAGCTCAGCGGTATGACAGGTACAGCTAAAACAGAGGAAGAAGAATTTAAGTCTATTTATAATATGGATGTATTGTCCATTCCAACAAATAAAGATATGATTCGTAAAGATATAAATGATGCCTTTTACAAATCTGAAAAAGCTAAGTTTAAGGCAGTAGTGGATGAAATTGAAAGAAGGAATAAAATAGGTCAACCAATATTAGTAGGTACCATTTCTATTGAAAAATCAGAAGAGTTAAGTAGCATGTTGAAAAAACGTGGTATAAAACATGAAGTATTAAATGCGAAACACCACGAGAAAGAAGCTGAAATCATTAGTAATGCAGGACAAAAAAATGCCGTTACCATCTCTACAAATATGGCAGGTAGAGGTACGGACATTGTCTTAGCCCCAGAAGTAAAGTCATTAGGCGGTTTACACATTATAGGTACAGAAAGACATGAAAGTAGAAGAATTGATAATCAATTAAGAGGTCGTGCTGGTAGGCAAGGGGATTCAGGTTCTTCACAATTCTTTATTTCCTTCGAAGACGATCTGATGCGATTATTTGGATCGGAAAGAATCTTAGGATTAGTAGATACTATTGGTTTAGAGGAAGATGTCCCAATAGAGCATCGAATGCTAACGAAGGGTATCGAAAATGCTCAAAAGAAAGTAGAAGGCAAAAACTTTGGTATCAGAAAGCATGTCTTACAATATGATGATGTCATGAATAAGCAGAGAAAAATCATCTATTCTCAGAGAAGGTCTGTATTAGAAGGACAAGACGTACACGAGCAAACGCTAAAGATGTTAGAGGGAATTATCGACGACAGCATCAGCGTATATACTGGTTTTAGCCAACATACAGATGAGTGGGATCTAAAGGCATTAATAGAGCACTGTGAATCTATATTTTTAGAAAAGGGCACTCTGACTTTTGAAGATAATGATATTACTCAAGATGAGATAAAAGAAGCTTTAATGGATAGAGCTTTAAAAACATATGAAGCAAAAATTGCGGAAATAGGTCTAGACCAGATGAAAGAGCTTGAAAGGGTAGTCTTATTGAGAGTTGTAGATAGTAAATGGATGGATCATATCGACAATATGGATCAATTGAGACAGGGCATTGGATTAAGAGCTTATGCTCAGATAGACCCAGTTGTTGCTTATACTAAAGAGGGCTTTGATATGTTTGAACAGATGAATCAAAGCATTCAAGAAGATACTGTAAAATACTTGTTCCATATTGATGTGAGAAGTGACAAAGTAGAACAAAGAGAAGCTACAGATCTGTCTCAGGTGACAACCAATAGAGATGAAAAGGTAAATAAGCCTATTGTCAACAAAGACAAGATTGGAAGAAATGACCCTTGTCCGTGCGGTAGTGGCAAGAAGTACAAGAGATGCTGTGGAAATAATCTATAAGAGGTGAAAAAGTATGGATATGCAGGAGTATAAAAGAAGGTATAAAGAAGCAAATGAAATCTTTAAAGAATTGAGGGATTCACTTTGACTTGTCAAAGATAAAATTTGAAATTGATGAGTTAGAGCAAAAGATGAATGCTCCTGACTTTTGGAATGATCAGGAAAATGCTAAAAAAATACTAAAGCAATCTAGCGCTCTTAAACATAAATGGGAAAAAGTTGCTGGGCTTGAGAGCGAATTAGAGGATATTAGCCTACTAATAGAATTAATAGAGGAAAGCGAAGATAAAGATTTAGAGGAAGATTTGAAATCTTCTATGGACGAACTAGAAAAAGCTATTGAAGAATTTAATCTAGAAACGCTATTAAGCGGTGAGTACGATGCTAATGACGTGATATTCTCCATACACCCTGGCGCTGGAGGAACAGAGTCTCACGACTGGGCTGAAATGCTTCTTAGAATGTACTTGAGGTGGGCAGAGAAGAAAGGTTTTAAGGTTACAACCTTAGATTATCAGCCAGGAGATGAAGCTGGAATAAAGAGTGTAACAGTATCAATAGAAGGAAATAATGCCTATGGGTATTTAAAAAGTGAAAAAGGTGTACATCGATTAGTTCGAATTTCTCCTTTTGATGCTTCCGGTAGAAGGCATACGTCCTTTGCCTCTGTAGATATTACACCTCAAATAGAAGAAGATAGTACTATAGAGATAGATACTGATGATTTAAGAATTGATACTTATAGATCTAGTGGGGCAGGTGGTCAACACGTCAATAAAACGGAGTCGGCCATTCGAATTACTCATATCCCTACAGGCATCGTCGTTCAATGCCAAAACGAACGCTCTCAGATCCAAAATAGAGAGACCGCTATGAAAATGTTATTAAGTAAGCTAGTAGAAATCAAAGAGAGAGAACACAAAGAAAAGATAGAAGATATCCAAGGAGAATACGGACAAATTGCTTGGGGAAATCAAATCAGATCCTATGTATTCCATCCGTACAGTATGGTCAAAGACCACCGTACTAATGCAGAAACGGGAAATGTGCAAGCTGTTATGGACGGGGACTTGGACTTATTTATAAATGAATATCTGAGGAAAACAGCACTAGAAGATTAAGCGCGAATAGAAACATGAATTAGCCATCAACGGTCAGCAAGCAGCGACTAGTACAACAAGCTACCTACGGTAGTAAAAAGACCAAGAGCAATTCCCTGATATTGACGGTTGGTGACTGATAGATGATGGCTATTTTTAATAAGGGAGTTTTACTATTTGAATAAGATTATAGAACAAATTACAAAAGAGTTTAATATAAAAAGAAACCAAGTCGAGACGACAATTAATCTCATCGACGAAGGAAATACGATCCCTTTTATTGCTAGATATCGTAAGGAAGCTACTGGGAATTTAGACGATGTTACTCTTCGTGAATTAGATGAAAGATTACTGTATTTAAGACATTTAGAAAAACGAAAAGAAGAAGTCATCCGCTCTATTGAAAATCAGGGCAAATTGACAGATGAACTAACTAAAAAAATTGAAATGGCGGGAATTCTACAAGAAGTTGAGGATTTATACCTTCCATATAAGCAAAAACGAAAGACTAGGGCGGTTATAGCTAGAGAATTGGGCTTAGAGCCACTAGCCACGCTTATTCGGTTACAAATATCCACAGATGAGGAGATTCTTCAAGAAGGTGAAAAATACATTGACCTTGAAAAGAAAATTGAAACTGGAGAAGACGCTGTAATCAAAGCTATGGATATTATAGCTGAGGATATATCTGATGAGGCAGAGTATCGTAAAAAGATTCGTGAATTAGTCTTTGAATATGGTTTTCTTACATCTATCTATTCCAAGAAATCACAGGAAGAGATTACAGAATTTGAGATGTACTACGATTTTTCTGAAAAAGTAAATAAAATTGCAAATCATCGAGTATTAGCAACGAATCGCGGAGAGAAAAAAGGCATATTAAATGTAAAGATTCAGATGGATGAAGAAAAAGTTTTACGGTATTTAAACAGCAAACTCTTAAATGAACACACAAATCAATTTATGATAGATGCTATAAAAGACTCTTATAAGAGACTTGTTTTTCCCTCAATAGAGCGAGAAATCCGTTCTACCCTTACTGAAGTGGCAGAAAAAGAAGCGATAAAGGTATTTGCCACTAATTTAAAGAACTACTTATTGCAGCCACCAGTAAAAGGTCGGGTGGTTTTAGGTTTTGATCCAGCTTTTCGTACAGGTTGCAAGCTAGCTGTTGTAGATGAATTTGGAGAACTTTTAGATACGGCTACGATCTATCCTACTGCTCCTGAGAATAAGATTGAAGAATCTGAAAAAACCCTTTTACGCCTTGTCAAAAACCACGCTATTACATTAATTGCTATAGGAAATGGAACGGCTTCTAGGGAATCAGAAATTATTGTGGCAGATTTTATTAAGAAAAACAATTTAAAAGTAGAATACCTAGTAGTCAATGAAGCAGGAGCATCTGTGTATTCTGCATCAAAATTAGCCAATGAAGAATTTCCAGATATTAATGTATCTTTAAGAGGTGCTATTTCTATTGCTAGAAGGTTGCAAGATCCCTTAGCTGAATTAGTAAAGATCGATCCAAAGCACATAGGAGTGGGACAATATCAACACGATGTAAATCAAAAAGAGCTTCAAAAATCATTAGATGGAGTCATTGAAGACGTGGTAAACAGCGTTGGAGTAGATATGAATACAGCGTCTGTGTCTCTCTTAAAAAATATTTCTGGTCTTAACAATACAACTGCTCAAAATATTATTGAATATAGAAGAGAAAACGGTCCTTTTACAAATAGAGCTACCATAAAAAAGGTAAAGAAGATTGGGAACAAGGCTTTCGAACAAGCGGCAGGCTTTTTAAGGATTTCAGAAGGCGAAAATCCCTTAGATAATACAGCCGTACATCCAGAATCTTATGAAGATGCTATAAAGGTTTTAGATTATTTCAATTATAAAATTGAAGATATACGAACGAAATATTCTGAAATAGGTAAAGCCTTTAGTAATGTAAGTATAGAGCTACTCTCTAATGATTTGTCTATTGGAAAACTAACCCTTGTGGATATCCTAAAAGAAATTCAAAAACCAGGAAGAGATCCTCGAGATGAATTCGATAGACCAATCTTTAAGACAGAAGTAATGGAAGTAAAAGATCTTAAAGAAGGTATGGTATTGACAGGAACGGTACGCAATGTAATTGACTTTGGTGCTTTTGTAGATATAGGAGTACATCAAGATGGATTAGTACACATTTCACAATTAAGCGATAAATTCGTCAAAAACCCTATGGATGTAGTGGCAGTAGGCGATATTGTCAAAGTAAAAGTCATAGGAGTAGACGTAGAGAGAGGACGAATTTCACTAAGCATGAAGGGTGAACAGTAGTTAAACAGCAGTTCAACCATCGTTCGAAAAGGTGTTGCACTATTATGTAGAATATGTTATAGTTATCTCATAAAAGAATAATTAAATTCTCAGGGCAGGGTGTAATTCCCGACCGGCGGTAAAGTCCGCGAGCCTTTTTAGGCTGACTTGGTGCAATTCCAAGACCGACAGTAAAGTCTGGATGAGAGAGGATTAGAGTTTTGTTTGTATTCTATTGAACTCGTCTAATAGCCCTTGAGAAATCAAGGGCTTTTCTTTCGTGAACCAAAGAGCCAAGTGAAAGTGCAGCTTTTATTTGGCGAGTGGCTGATTAAAAATTTAATTATTCCAATTACAATTTAAGGAGGCTTTACTATGGCTAGCAACAAGACAAAATATTTAATGAGAATAGCCGTTCTCAGTGCAATTGCGTTTATTTTAATGTACATCGATTTTCCTATCCCCATGTTATTTCCAGCTTTTTTAAAGTTTGATGTCAGCGATATACCTGCTATATTAGGCGCTTTTTCAATGGGACCTGCAGCGGGAGCACTTATTGAAGTAATAAAGAATATCCTTCATTTTATTGTAAAAGGATCTGAGACAGGTGGCGTGGGGCAATTAGCAAATTTATTAACAGGCTGTGCCTGGATAATACCTATAGGATTTATCTATAAAAAGAATAAGACGAAAAAAAATGCAGTCATAGGTTTGGTTGTGGGAGCCATATCTATGATTATAGCTGCAGGGTTTATCAATTTTTATATAAATCTTCCATTCTATGAAAGCATGATGCCAATGGAAGCAATCGTAGGAATGGGATCTGTAGTCAATCCAGCTATAAAAGATTATATTACGTTGATACTATATGGCATCACACCGTTTAATATTGTAAAAACATTATTAATATCCATACTAACAATGGCGATGTATAAAAAAGTATCCCCTATATTACATAAATAAGATAGTCAGAACCTATAACGAAAGCGCCCACAAGGGCGCTTTATCTATTTATTGATTATTCATATTTTTTTCTTCGTAAGAACGAACCATTCTTTTAACCATTTCTCCACCGATGGAGCCAGCTTGCTTAGAAGTCAAATCTCCATTGTAGCCTTGTTTCAAATTGATGTTTAAATCATTAGCACATTCTTGTTTGAAATTTTCTAATCCTGCTTTTTGTTTTCTTCTACTCATCTTTGTTGCCTCCTTTATTTGTTGGTGTAGTAATAGTTTGTATCTATTTGAAAAAAATAATCTGGTAATATTTTGCAGTATTGAATCAAAGATATAAAGAGATTTTTATTACAATTTTTGTAAATAATATGAAACAATAGATGAAATAAGTTTTTTTTAAAGCATAATATTGTTATAATACATATATGATTTGTTGAAAGATGAAAAATATTTAATAATTTATAAAATTTACTAAATGTTTTAATGAGAAGGGGCGGAGAATAGAAAAATGGATAGAATAAACAAATTAGGACGAGAATTACTCATCTTTGATGGAGCTTTGGGGACAAGAATTCAAGCGGAGGCGCCAGAAGCTAAGGTTCCAGATGAGCTCAATATAACGAAACCAGAACTCATTCAAAAAATTCACAAAGAATATGTGCATGCTGGAGCAAATGTAATCACTACTAACACTTTTGGAGCCAATGATTTTAAGTTAAAGGGGAGCAATTATTCCATTGAAGAGATTATTACTGCAGGCGTTCATAATGCTATAGAAGTAGCAGAGGGTGCTTATGTGGCATTAGATATAGGACCTTTAGGAAAAATGATGGAGCCTATTGGAGATTTGACCTTTGATGAAGCGTATGAACAATTTAAAAAACAAGTTCTAGCTGGAAAGAAAGCAGGTTGTGATCTCATTATAATTGAGACGATGACGGATATTTCAGAAGCAAGAATTGCCGTTTTAGCAGCAAAAGAAAATTCCGATTTACCAATTGTATGTACGATGACTTTTAACAAAAATGAAAAAACCATGTTTGGCGTAGATCCAGTGACGATGGTAGCTGTATTAGAAGGTTTAAAGGTAGATGCTTTGGGTATTAATTGTTCCTTTGGGCCAGAACAATTGCTACCTATAGTTGAAAAGGTCGTGGCTTATTCTTCTACACCAATTATCGTGCAGCCCAATGCTGGACTTCCAATCGTAGTGGATAATCAAACTCACTACGATATTGATGAAAAGACATTTGCTGAAAACATGAGAAAAATGGTTCATATGGGAGTATCCATAGTTGGAGGGTGCTGTGGAACAACACCACTTCATATTGCTGAATGTAAAAAACAACTACAAAACGTGGAGTTAAATCCTCAAGAAAAGAAATGTTTTACCCTTGCAGCATCGCCAAGAAACCCTATCTTATTTGAGCAGACTATCATCATGGGTGAAGCCTTAGTTCCAACTGGAAGAAAGGAGTATACAGACGCCCTTTTGAATCAGGACGATTCTTTTTTCTATTCCGCTGCTAAAAAACAAAAAAAATGTGGGGCACAAATTATTAATTTAAATGTCAGTGTTGCTGGAATTGATGAGATGGAGGCTATGCTCTGTGGAGTAGAAGAAATCGCTTCAAGTGTAGACGCACCACTTCAAATTGATAGCATTCACGCTGAAATCATAGAAGCAGCTTTGCGAGCATATCCAGGGAAAGGAATCATTAATTCAGTCAATGGTACAGAGAATAGTATGAAGAAGATCTTCCCAATTGCCCAAAAATATGGTTCTTTAGTTATTGCAATGACTTTTGACGAAAGGGGAATTTGCGAAAAGGCCTCAGAAAGAGTTGAAATTGCTAAGAAGATTATTCAAAGGGCTTCAGAATATGGCATTGATAAAAAGGATATCATCGTAGACTGTCTGTCCCTTCCTGCCAAAACACACGGAGACAGTTTGATGGAGACCCTAGAAGTAGTAGAAGAGGTAAAGAAACTAGGAGTAAAGACGATGTTAGGTGTTGCTAATGTGTCCTTTGGTTTACCTAAACGAAGGGTGCTAGATCGAACGTATTTTGCAATGGCTTTAGCCAAAGGTCTTGATGCAATCATGATGAGCGTATATGATAAAGATATGATTGAAACCATAGAAGCTTACAGAGTTTTTACAGGTGCAGACCCTAACGGCAAAGAATATACTGAAAAATATCGCCGTAATACTACGGAATAGGTATAGCTCCTGATAGTAGATTATAAGATAAGCTCAGAAATTTATATGTTTCATACTCAACATTCTTAGTATAAAAATTAGCGAATAAAGCAGGGGAAATGACCCAAAGGGAATACCACAGCACTAGGGTCTAACGACTAGTGACTAGAAAGCTTTCGGCTAAAAAAGAAAGGAGAACAAATGAAAATAAACAGCAAGTCGTCAGAGGAAACGTATGAGTTTGGATTTGCTTTAGGCAAAAAACTCCTTCCTGGCTCTATTGTGTGTATCGAAGGTGAAATGGGAGCTGGCAAGACCGCATTATCCCAGGGAATTATTCGAGGTTTAGGCGTAGAAGACAAGTATATAACGAGCCCTACCTATACATTAGTCAACGAATATCATCTAGATGATTATGTCGTTTATCACTTTGATATTTATAGAGTAAGTGATTACGATGAATTATCTGCAATGGGTTTTGAGGAGTACATCCGAGATGACAGTGTGGTTATTATTGAGTGGGCAGATATTATTGTTCATGAGCTACCACATAAAAAGATATGGATTACCCTAAATAAGGCAGAAGATTTTAATAAGAGAATTCTTGTTCTTGAAGGCTTAGAGTATTATGACATCCATTTATAAAGTATAACGTAGAAAGTAGGAATATTATGAAAGTATTGGCATTAGATACTGCAACTGTAGTTGCAACAGTTGCAATAGCAGATGAAGAAAAACTATATAGTGAAATTACCATACATTCTAAGAAAAAAAATCATTCAGAAAGGCTTATGCTTCTAATCCAGGAGGTGCTAAAAAATTCAGGTTTAGAACTTCATGAGGTAGACGTATTTAGTTGTACAGTAGGACCAGGCTCTTTTACAGGGCTTAGAATTGCGATAGCTACGATTAAGGGATTAGCCCAAAGTTTAAATAAACCAGTTATCCCTTTATCCACATTAGAAGCTTTAGCATATAATCTGCCTTCTTGCAAGGAAATCATATGCCCTATTATTGATGCACAAAGAGATCAAGTATACACTTGTTTTTATGAATGGACAAAAGAAGGTTTACAAGCATTGACTCAAGAATCTGTGTATTCTATTGATGAACTTTTAAATACCATTGCAGGCCAAGGAAAAGAAGTGGTTTTATTAGGGGATGGTGTAAAAAAGATCCCCTCTGAAGCTCTAGAAAAATATAAAAATTTACTAAAAGTAGCCCCAGTATCTAGTAGAATGCCAAAGGCTTCTTCTCTAGCTAGTTTGTCATTAGATCTTGCTAAAAAAGGAGAAACCACCACTTACTCCAATCTGGAACCAAACTATATGCGAAAATCCCAAGCGGAAATGCAGATGGAGATGAAAAAACAAAAATAGCTACTAGTAATCAGCGTCTAGCGATCATCATATTGGCTATTTGGGGTAGCCAAAGTTTTTTCATTACCTAGAGGCTAGTTCGTTTTTTGTTCAACCTACTTTGTTAAGACAATCAAGTTTTTTACCTATTTCAAAAAATCAGAACATAACATTAAGGGGTGACACCACTGACCATAAAATTTATTCACACGGCAGATTTACATTTGGGATCTACTTTTAATAATGCTAGTTTTCCAAGGAATATTGCAAAAAATCGACGAGAGGAAATGTGGGACACTTTTTTTGATATTATTCAATTAGCAAAGAAGGAAAGTGCAAATTTCTTATTCATCAGTGGAGATTTGTTTGAAGATCATCTCATCACCATAGGTCAAGTAAAGAGAATAAATGAGGCTTTTAAGAGTATTCCTGAGACAAATGTGATTATTTCTCCAGGAAATCATGATTATCATTGGGGCAGGTCTCCTTACAAAAAAATAGAATGGAATTCTAATGTTACAATCTTTAAAACGAGGGAGCTGACAAAGGTTAGCTTTCCAGAGCTCCAGACAAATGTATACGGCTTTGCCTGGACAACCAAGTATATAGAAGAACCCTTTACCTTTGATTTAGGTGAATTAGATGGGTCCCAAGAGAACATTCTTTTGCTTCATGGAGATGTGTACAATAAGAATTCACAATACCTACCAATTGATAGAGATTATTTGGCTGCATTTCCTTTTCAGTACATTGCTTTAGGCCATATACATAAACAAGATGAGATACAAAAAAATATGAGGTATGCAGGTAGCCCAGAACCTTTAGATTTTGGAGAAGTTGGAAATCGAGGGGTGTTAATAGGAGAAATAGACGTTCATAGGTTGCAGGTGCAATTCGTGCCTATGGCTAAAAGAGAATTCTTCATAAAAGAAGTAGAATGTACTCCTGAGATGACTTATGAAGAAATCCTCTATAAACTCTGTCGTTTTAAAGATAGAAAAAACCTTTATAGGATCCTTTTAAAGGGATTTAGAGATTCAGATATTAATATAGAACAATTGATAGAAGAAGCCACTAAAGAATTTTACTATGTAGAAATCAATGACAGTACTAGACCAGATTACGATTTAGAGAAAATCTATTTAGAAAATAAAGATAATATTATAGGGATGTTCATAGACGAAATGAAGAGATTGGATTTAGAGGAACAAAAAAACAAGGATGCCTTGTATCTGGGTTTAGAAGCTCTTTTAAAGGAGAGTGAACCGTGTATATAAAAGAATTAATCATTACTTCTTTCGGCAAGTACCAAAATAAAAAGATGTTACTAAAACCAGGAATTAATATTATATATGGAGAAAATGAAGCTGGAAAATCCACTGTACATAAGTTTATTGAGGCTATGTTCTTCGGTTTTTATAAAGATCACAAAAGCCGTAGAACGTATAATCCTGATTATGAAAAATACTTGCCCCTGTTTTCTAGTTCTTATGAAGGGATTTTAATTTATGAAGAAGATCGTAGAGAGGTGCGAATAGAGAGAAATCTTCTAAAAGGCAAAGATAAGGTAGTGCTCTATGATGAGGGAACAGGTGAAGATATCAGCAAGGAATTTTACTACGATTCTGCAATAAAATTGTATACACCTTTTGAGCAGAGTACTATGAATAGGAGAATTTACAATAATACTGTGAGTATCTCTCAACTAGGATGTAGAACTAGTAAAGAGCTATCAGAAGAATTAAAAGACTATCTTGCTAATTTAGGAGAAAGCAAGGGAGATCTATCCGTTCAGAAGGCATTAAAGAGTTTAAATGATAGCTATAATGAGATTGGAACGGAAAGAAGAAAAGACTCACCTATTTATAAAGTAAAAGATCATATTAAAAGGCTTCAAGAAGAAAAAGATAAAATACGGTCCAATATGATAAAGGTAGAAGAGCTTACGGAAGAAATCAACAAAATAGAAGATGGTATTCAAAAGGCTATAATCGAGAGGGAAGAGTATCATAAGAATATTTTATCCCACCAGTCCTATGAAGCATTATGCAAAGTGCAAGAATATGAATCAAAATTAGAAGAAAATAATAGAATTCTAAAAGAAATCTCTAAAATCTCCTTTCAAGAAGTTTCAGAAGAAGAATATGATGACATAAAGAGAATGCAGACGAAAATTGAAATATTAAAAAAGCATGTAGAGGACATCATTTCTAGACAAGCTACCCATACAATAGGGGTAAGAGATGAACCAAATCAACAAAAAATGGATTCTTTAAAAGAAAAACAAAATCAAAGCAAAAGATTTATGATCTTAAGCAGTATAATGAGTATTTGCGGTCTTTTAGGTGCTATTCTTCATCCTGTTTTTTACACTCTTTTTATCTTTGTTTTCTTTGTTATTTACTTTCATAAGAAGGCCTCAGATTATGGCAGAGAATACGAAGAGCAGAGAAAAACTGTAGGTAAAGAATTGATTTTTGAAAGACAAAAGGCAAAAGAGTTTGATGAAACTATTGATGATTATAAAAGCAAAATAGAGGACCTTGATCTAAATATAAAAGAGTTGCTCCAAAAGAACAACGTTCTAAATATTGAAGAGTACGAGGTTCAGTTGAAAAGTAAAAGGGATGTAGAAGCACTAGAGAAACAATTAGAGAATAGCGCGATATTGCTAGAAACTCTTATTCCCTTAAAAGAACTGGATAAATGGCAAGCAAAAGCTGAAGAATATCATCAATACGCAGAGTTTAAGGTAGCATTAGATCTAGATGCATTAGTATTTAAGAAAAATGCAAAAGATAAAGAAATCAATGATATGAATTTAAAAAAATCGAAGATTCAAGGAAGTGTTGAGAGCATTTTAGAAGAATTAGTTGATCTTTCAGAGGTAGAAAACGATATTAATTATCATGAAAGAGAATTAGAAAAACTTCAAGAAAAACAAGACGCCTTACAATTAGCTATGAATACCATTCAAAAGCTTTCAGCAGAAATTCACAATGAATTTGCACCAGAGTTAAATAAACTTCTCGGCATAATTGTAGGAGAAATTACAGAAAAATATAAAGTGATTAAAGTATCTAAAGATTTAGAAATAAAAGTGGAAGACCCTATATATCACCAATTTATAGACCTAAATAAATTAAGTTCTGGCACGATAGATCAAATCTACTTTGCTTTTCGAATGAGTTTAAATGAGTTTATAAGCAATGCAAGCTTTCCTGTGTTATTAGATGAAACGTTTATTCAATACGATGAAAATCGATTGTCTAATGTATTAAAATACATTGCAAAAAAATCACCTAATAGACAAGTGATCATATTTACTTCTCAGAGAAGAGAGATGGAAATAATAAGCAAATATACGGAAGATTTTCAAATAATAAAATTGTAACGGAGGTAATCAGGCGATCAGCAAAAACAATAGATTATCATAGGTGGCTTAGATTTTACTTAAAACCTAGAACGTAGAGCTTATAATATATAAATAAAGCGCATAGCGCTTTATTTATATTAACTGTCTACTCTTCTTTCTCCTACTAAGAACTTAATAGAATAAAGTCCAGCTAAGCCAACGAGACCATAGATAAGTCTACTTAGTGCTGCTGTTTGTCCGCCAAAGATAGCTGCAACTAAATCAAATTGGAAAAATCCAATCAGACCCCAGTTTATTGCTCCAATAATGACAAGTAATAGTGCTAATTTATCCATTGATACAACTCCTTTCATATAATTACCATTAGTATATTAAAAAAAAGTTTTTTTATTAATAAATTTTACTTTCCATCTTCTACTTTTCACTATTGACTTCATAACACTATTAATAATAAAATAGACAGTAAAAGAAATTATAAGAGGTTGATTAAATGAGCAAGAATACCAGAGTTGTGGTAGGTATGTCTGGAGGAGTCGATTCTTCTGTTGCAGCAGTCCTATTAAAAGAACAAGGATACGATGTCATCGGCATTTTTATGAAAAACTGGGATGAAGAAGATGAAAATGGTGTCTGTACAGCAACTGAAGATTATGAAGATGTAATAAAAGTCTGTAATAAAATTGGAATACCTTATTACAGTGTAAACTTTGTCAAAGAGTACTGGGATAATGTGTTTTCTTATTTTTTGCAAGAATACAAAAGGGGAAGAACACCAAATCCTGATGTACTTTGTAATAAAGAAATTAAATTTAAAGCTTTTTTAAACTACGCCTTAGATGTAGCCCAAGCGGATTATTTGGCAACAGGCCACTATGCACAAGTCGATTGCCAAAATGGAGAATATCGATTGATGCGAGGTGTAGATAATAATAAGGATCAGACTTATTTTCTTTGTCAATTAGGACAAGAACAGTTATCGAAAGCGATGTTCCCTATTGGTCATGTAGAAAAGAAGAAAGTTAGAGAAATAGCAGAAAGAGAAGGGCTTGTGACAGCTAAGAAAAAAGATTCTACAGGGATTTGTTTTATAGGGGAGAGGAATTTTAATCAATTTTTAAACAATTACCTTCCTGCACAAAAGGGTCCTATAAAAGATTTAGATGGAGTAGTAAGAGGAGAACATTCTGGACTTATGCACTATACCTTAGGCCAGAGAAAAGGTCTAGGCATAGGTGGTCAAGGAAGTGGCGATCCTTGGTTTGTAGTGGATAAGGACTTAGAAAATAATACCCTTTACGTAGTTCAGGGAGATTCCCATCCTAGACTTTATTCTCATTCTCTTATAGCTACGGATATGAACTGGGTAAAAGGATATGCCCCTGCTAAAAGCTTTAGCTGTACAGCTAAGTTTAGATACAGACAAAGTGACCAAGGCGTTGATGTAGAAGTTTTAGAAGCAA
>NZ_CALNCS010000064.1 GCF_937875145.1 Alkalibaculum bacchi
GTTTCTGAGTTCGGGGACTTGGACACCTTCAGTCGCATGCTGCACCTCCACAGAACAAGAGTAAGCTGGTGCTATTTAAAATTGTATGTATTATTTAAAGGCGATAATTTGATGAAAAAAGGCTCAAAGACCTGCGGCTACATAATTTTGGATTCTTAAAATTATATATGAAGTGTCAAAGAACCGACCCTGACCCGATAAACATGTCAAATACCCAAGAAGAAGATTCGAGAAAGTTGTATTTTCATAAAACGATAAATGTCTAATCTGCATGTTCGTTAGTAGGGTGCCTGTAAATAGAGTGATACTATAAAAGTGCAATTTGAACAACGGAGAGAGTGTAGTAGAAACGAAACTTGTCTAGAAAGCATATTTGGCAGGGGGTGATTAGGTACAAAATCAGTTCTACAAGCAATTGATAAAGGAGAGGTGAATAATGAAACGGATGAAGAAATTTTTAGTTGCCTTTTTGGTATTGAGCTTTATGCTTCCTACATTAGCAAGCTGCAATAACGCTGAACAGGCAGAGACTACAACAGAGGCGGAAGCTGAACAAGAAGGTGGACAAAGTGCCGCTAATGAAGCGGTAGAAGGAGCATATCCTCTTGAATTGTGGACGTTTCAGGAATTACATGTTGACTTTTACGTTGATATGGCCGATAAGTGGAATGAAAAGTATCCAGACAAACCGATTGAGTTGACTGTCTCGCAGCAGACGAGTTCAGCTATGCATACAAAAATGCTTGTTGCACTAACTTCTGGTGAAGGTGGTCCTGACATCTCAGATATTGAAGTTGGTCATTTTGCCAACTTTATAAAACCGGATGATGTTCTCTTACTCCCGTTAAACGATGTCATTGAACCTGAGAAAGATAACGTTGTTATGTCTCGCCAGGAGATGTATAGTGATGAGCAAGGTAATATTTACGGAATAGATTTTCACGTGGGCATGACCGTAAGCTATTACAATATGGATATCATGAATGAAGCAGGCGTAGATCCCAATTCAATTGAAACTTGGGAAGATTATGCTAATGTTGGTAAAACGGTTCTGGAAGCAACTGGAAAGCCTATGACGATTGTTGAAACTGGTGACCTTTTTCTGCCTCAGTGTATGTTGCTTGAAAAGAACGTGCAATATGTCACAGATGCTGGGGAACCTAACATAGCTACTTCCGATCACGCTGATGTGCTCGCTTTTATTCGCTCGATGAAT
>NZ_CALNCS010000065.1 GCF_937875145.1 Alkalibaculum bacchi
CTTTAAATGTCCTGATAATGGCAAGGATTATAAGATATTTGGGGATAGTCATATCGAAGAAGTAGCTAAAAAACATAATTTAAAGGTTCTTGCAAAGCTTCCTATAGACCCTAGAATAGCTAAAACTTGCGATATCGGAATGATAGAGCTTTTCGATGGCAATTGGCTTGATTCTGTTGCAAAAATATTAGAACAAATGGAGGCAAAGAAAATGATTAAAATTGCTGTAGCTAGTGAAAATGAAATAGTAACTGAGCACTTTGGACATTGTGTCAACTTCAATATTTTTGAAGCTGAAAATGACCAAATTATAAAGAGTGAATCCATACCAAATCCAGGACACAAACCTGGCTTTCTACCAAATTACTTAAATGATATGGGTATTAATGTGGTCATTTCTGGTGGTATGGGAGGTGGCGCTATAGACATTTTTAATGAGAAAGGTATTGAAGTCATCGTCGGAGCAACGGGGAATGCTAAGGCCACAGCAGAAGCATATCTACAGGGTAGCCTAAAATCCACAGGTTCCGTTTGTCATGAGCACCAACATCACGATGAATGTGAAGAATAATTAAGAGTCATATAGGATAAATGCTCTTTATATTATGAAGCTAATACTGTAATACTAAGAAACATCAACCAAAGTCGGTTGGTGTTTTCCTTTAAAGAAGATCAATAATTACTATCGCAACTTTCACAGCTTAAATTTGCAAACATTGCCTGGATAAATAAGGCTTGAGTACCCATCCAATCCTGTAGTTTACATGTAATCATATTTATCATATCAGCTGTGAAAGTATTTAACTGCTCCATCTATTTCCTTAGATACGTACGATTTCGGCTTCATTGTATGGTTTTGGTTTCATTAATCATATTATACTAAAGAATGGTGCTATTTTTAATGTCAAGGTACCAATATATGAAGTTGTTTTGCTTGAATCATCAAGCGTGCAGTCTATTTATATTGGTGGAAAAGTTGAGTATATTATATCTCAAATAGGTTTAAAAAATATAAATTAGGAGGAAAAAAAGTGATTGTAGAAAATCTGATAAAGTGTGCTTCACTTAATTCAAAAGGACAAAGGATTAAAGATGTGAGGGCTGGTTTGGGTTATACATGTGTATTATTGGAAGACGGGTCTTCTGGTCTAGCTTATACCTTTCGCAACGAAATGGGATGTAGTTGCAGTATTCTGAGCGAGGCCGGCAATCTGATTGGAAAACCCGTAGAGGAGATAATCCCATGGATGAAAGAAAGCCACCTGCTAAAAGCATCTATCGGGCTTGCTACCATTAATGCTGTTGTAAATAACAGACCTGATGCAAATTGCGGTACTGGAAATGTGGTAGATGTCTTAAACATTGGGGAGACGGATACATTTGGCATGGTAGGGGATTTCAAGCCTATTTTAATGCGTGTTAAGAAAAAAACAAAAAAAATCTATGTATTTGAACAAAATTTATCTAAGGGAGTTGAACTATATCCTGAAGAAGCTATACCAACTTATCTACCTCAGTGTAGTGTTATTATTTTAACGGCTACGAGCATTATCAATCATACCATTGACAACGTACTTTCTTACTGTCAAAATGCAAGGGAAGTTTGTCTTGTTGGTCCATCTACACCTCTTTGTCCAGAAGCGTTTCAAGATTACAATGTTACAACATTTGCAGGGAGCGTAGTGCAAGATATAGAGAAAGCATTAGAAATTGTTAGTCAGGGTGGTGGTACAAAGTCCTTGAAGTCTGCTAGTAAACAAGTTCTTGTAAGGATTTAATAGTATGGAGTGGATAGGTATAATGGGCGAATCCATTATTATTGGAAAGTCTCTATAAACTACAGAACCACTATATCCCATACATATAGTATTGTGTAGGAGGCTAATCAACAAATGATTAGCCTCCTACACAATTATAGCAATAATGATAAGATAAAATTTAACATTTATTGACGTATGACGATAATCAGGTATACAGATAATAGTAATTATCATATGTTAATAATTTTAAAAGGAGTAAAACGTGTGTCGAGAGGAGAAAGAGCAGAATCAATGGGAGTAAGAAATGAAAAGAGTGAAGCGGTTTAGGAATAATAGGTAAATGTTATAGTGTAGGCAAATAGAATTTGAGGTGAAAAGAAAGATGGAAAAAAGTGAAAAAGTAGCATTACAGGCGATTTTTCTTGCCTTTATTATATTCGCAATAAAGTTAATAGCAGCCATTATAACTGGAAGTATTGCGTTAAAAGCAGAGGCATTTCATACCCTTACTGATTTTATTGCTTCTTTAACTATTTATGTAGGATTAAAAATTGCAAAGAGAAAAACAAAAAAATTTCCTTATGGACTATATAAGATTGAAAATCTAATGTCTGTTGTCATATCTGTTCTAGTTATATATACGGGATATGAAATAGCAGTAGAAGCTTTAACTGCAAAACAAGTTGAAATAAAAAATTCTATTCCAGGTATTATCATTTTA
>NZ_CALNCS010000066.1 GCF_937875145.1 Alkalibaculum bacchi
AGGTGGTCAGGTGGTCAGGTGGTCAGGTGGTCAGGTGGTCAGGTGAAATCAGCGGCCGCAGAGCGGCCTGCTGATTTCACTTAGAACTAAATAGGGTGTGTTTGTTTTGAAGGATGAGAAGGCTTTTACTTTGATCGAAATGATTGTTACTGTTGGGATTTTAGGTATTATTCTTTCTATGGTTTTCCTTAATAGTAAAGGTTTACAAAACTTTATAGACAATCAAAATCTAAAAACTCAGTGTAGGGAAGTACATCAAGTTCTTTTGAATGCGCGAAATGACGCTATAATGGATGGAAAAGCACGTAGAGTTAATATACATGAAGATAAAATCTACATATATATTGCTGAAGCAACCGCTCAAGCAGAAAAAATAGAATTTAAGGATTCTATTTTAATCACTTCAAATACGTACTTTAGAAAAAACCTAACTTTTCATCCTACAGGTACAGTCAATCTCGGGGGGCATTTTGTTTTTGAAAATAGACAAGGAAATAAGAGGACTATCGTGGTACAAATTGGGACAGGCAGAATCTATATTAAGGAGGAAGAATAATGAAAAGGCAGGATGCTTTTACTTTAATTGAAGTAATTGTGTCTATTTGCGTTTTTTCTGTATTTTGTTTTAGCTTTTTAACTGCTTCGCAGTTTGCTTACAAAAGCTATAGCATCTCTAAAAATCGATATGAAGTGTTGACAAAAGCCGAAAATTCCTTAGAAAAGATTAAGTCTGCAATGAATGAATGCGATCGAGAAGAATTAAGTGTTGAAATGGTTTCATCTATTGTTGAAAATGCAAAAGACTCTGAAGGCGATTATATAATCGACTTACAAGAAACAACCAGGCGAGGCTTATATAAAGTACAAATAATCTTTGAAGAAAGCCGGTATAAGAAATTATGGACTCAAATATACGTACCTTAAATAAGGGCTTTACTTTGATTGAACTAATAATTAGTTTATTTTTAATGACCTTAATACTAGGTGCTGTTTTTCACCACTTTTATTTTCAGTACAGTAGTTACGAAAATCTTTATGGAGATATTACATCTATGGAAAAATTGCGTTTTTTATCCATACAGCTTGAAAAGCAGATTTGTAATACGCCTAGAATTTATGTAGTAGAAGGCACAGTTTATTTAAGAGATATAGAGACTCCAGAGTACTACAATTATTATACATTGACAAATAAGATTTTGTACAAAACTAAGACCCATTCAGACTTAAAAGATATAGGGCTAGGGAGCAAGTCTCAGATAGCTAATAAAATCGAAAATTTTTTTATAACTTATATAGACAGTAAAACCATTCAGCTTACGATTGAAGTCTCAGAAGGCAAAAAGAAGGCCAGATTGCAAAAGGACATCTCCGTATTAGGACAAGTGACTGTAATTAATTAGGGGGATTACCATGAAAAAGCAGGATGGATACGCTGTTCTTTTTACGATTATTATCATTATGATGCTTATAAGTATTGTATTGTTTTCGATGCTTTTTTTAGCTCTTTATGAATTTCGGTCTGTAGAGAATTATGATCACTATCAAAGAGCCTATTATTTAGCTTTAGGTGCAAGGGAAGAAGCCCTTTCTATTTTATCTTCAGATTGGGATGCTTTAGGAGGTTTATCTTCTACTGTGGTTGAGGGCGGTGAGTATGGGTATGAGGTCGTAGAATCTAATGAGAATAGAAAAAAGATCAAAATATACGGAAAATCCCATCTTATTCGAAGAGATTTTGAAGCAATCCTTGAGGCGCCTAGTGGAAAAGTAAATTTATTAGATTTAAAAAAATACGTCTTGTATTGCAATGGAAAAATGATTATTGATAGTATGAATACGATTGATATTCCAGAAACTTCATCTGGCATTATAGGGATCACAAAAGACTTAATTGTAAATAAATCTGATGATTTTAAGAAGCGCTCTCTAGATGTAAAAGGAGATACTGTGGTTCTAAGAGGAAATGAAGGATTCACTCAGTACAATTCTTTTGTAGACTCTCACTTGCCTTATTGTCAACCCTACAATAGTGAAGATTACGTAACATGGTTAGTAGAAAATTTTAAGGAAAATGTGTCTTTCATCAATGCTCCAGGAGAGACAATATATTTGAACAAAGATACTTTTCCTATAGGAGACAATACCAGAGAGCTGTATATTGTACAGGAGGCAGATGCTTTTATCATGGATGATTGTACCTTTGAGGGATTTGTTGTTTTAGATTGCGTAAAAGAGGTTTATATGACAAGCAGTGCAAAATTACATGGGTCCATGCTCCTTTTTGGAATGGATACGGGAGTAACAGAGATACAGGGAGAAATAAAAGGAAGTATGATGCTCCTTGATTTAAAGGAAGAGGCTTGTTTTAAAGGTGTATTGCACTACGATTTAGAAGCACTAGAAAAAATCACGCCTTATCTGTCTACAGATTTGTTACATAATGAGCCAAAAAATAGAATCAATCTGTTAAAGTGGAGCGAGATATAAAGGCATTTTCTAAGGCTTGAAATCTTGCAGTAAGGTTCATAAATAGCAAGCAAAATAAAACGGATAGGCTTAGTGTAGAGGTGAATAGAGTGTTTCGTAAAGAAAGTCATACAGTGGTGTTTGATGTAGGTTCGAGTACCATAAAGATTATAAAGGGATATATAAAGGAAGAAATAATAAATATCGAGCACTACCGTATATTTCATATACCGCAAGACATAGTACAAGAAGGAAAGGTTGTGGATAAGAAAGGCCTTTCAGAAGAACTTTGTAAGTTAAAAATCAAAGCCAGTGATATTCGACTACTTCTCTCCTCTAAGGACATAATTCTTAGAACTTTTCAATTGCCTAAAATGGAATTAAGTGAAGTTCGTCAAGCTGTAAAATTTGAAATGTCTGTATTACTGCCTGATGAAATAGAAAATTACATCGTAGATGGAGTGGTAATTAGAGAATACAAAGAAACTTCTGAAGAAAACAACACCTTCATCATGTATGAAGTTCAAGGCATTGCAGTAGAACGGAAAACGGTTACCGACTATTTAGACTGTTTTTCAAAAGCAGGGCTTAAAATTAATGTAGTAGATGTTCAGCCTAATGCTATTTCTAAATTACTATGCCACGATCATTTCTATATGCGCAAAATGAATGGAACCGTTCTTAAAAATCAGAATATAGCTGTTTTAGATATGGGGTATGAAAAAACATCGATTACGTTTATAGAGGGCAAGAAGATTTTCATTTACAAGATTTTAAATAAAGGTGGCAGGGATTTTACAAAGGCTATTGCCAAAGATTTTCATATGAGTTTTCAAGAAGCAGAAGAGTGGAAATTAGATAATCCGTTCTCTTCTATGGAAAAAGAAGAATTTAAAGGAAAGGAAGAGGTAAATAATCTGCTCTTAGAAATAATACAAGAATTAACTCAGCTAATGGGATTTTTTGAATCTATGTGTAAAGATAAAAGGATAGGGTATATTTTATTGCTAGGTGGAGGTTCTCTTATGCCTATCTGTAAAAAATATATTGAGAATGCACTTCAAGTAGAAACAGAGTACCTTTTTGCCTTACATAGTATATATATTAAAGAATTACACTCTGCAAATCACATTAGCTTTTTAGCCAATGCTATAGGTGCTCTTGTGAGAAGGGAGAAAAATCATGATGGATATTAACTTGCTTCCTGAGGAAATGCTAACAAATATGGCTTTAGGGAGAAAAAAGAAGGTTCAGATCATCCTTGTTCTCTTCCTTACTATGGGAATTTTGTATCTTGCTCTGTTTGCACTAGACTACCATTTGCAAAATAAGATATTACAAATAGACGAACAAATTCAATCTATGGGAGACGTGAAGGGTTTAAAACAGGAAATTTCTATAAAGAGTAATGAAATCAATCTTATTAAGGGAATGATTCATGAAAGAAATCAATCCACAACCAATTTTTACGAGTTAATCAAGAGATTAGAAGGGTTAGTTCCTATGGGTGTTACATTTACGAGTCAAAGAGGAGAAAATGGAAATATGATTATAAGTGGAATAGCAAGCAAGGAAGAAGGAATCGCTGAGCTAGCTGCAAATTTATATCAATTAGAAGAAGCACACAATATACGGATTCGTTCTGCGGCTTATGAGAATCAAATTCGCTTTGAAATTACTTTTTCATACGGATCAAATGGAGGAAAAGAATTTGAATCTAAGTAGAAGGGAAGAGGTTTTATTAGGGTTACTGCTGTTTCTTGGAATATTTAGTTTGTACTTTTTTTGTTTGTTTTGGCCTAAATTTCAAGAATTTCAAAAGCATGGACAATTTATAAAAGAAAAAGAATTAGAATGTAGTGAAATGGAGTTCCTTTATAGTAGTAAGCAATTGAAGGATGTAGATAAACAATGGTCAAAAGCTAAAAAACAGATTCCATCAAGTATGAAACTCCCTGATTTGTATATGAATCTGCTTAATTTGCAAAAAAATTCTGGAGTATCCTATAATCTTATCGAATTTGGTTCCTTAGAAAAAGCTTCGCAACAGGTTTATGAAGATGGCGCTATATTATCAAAAGTGGATATAAATGTGACGCTTGTAGGAACCTATGAGCAGGTAGATTCTTTTTTAAAAGATTTGTATGGTAATGAGAGAAGACTTGAAGTCACAAGAGTCCACTACGAAAATAGAGAAGGAAAAATTCATGCCACTATAGGGCTAGTGGCATTTGCTCTTCTTAAGGAAAATGATCCAGAATGGACTCAGTACGATTTTGTTCAGGGGAAATCCTATGGTAAATCGAATCCTTTTGTTGAAGAAAAAAACCAAAGTATAGATGATAACAGTGAAATTAGCAATAATATAGATCAACCCTAGGTGTGTAGAATAAGTTAAAAGTGGTTTAATTATGAAAATTAATTATGGATTACATAGGAAGTTTATGTTAATATTAATTAGTGATTTATTGCGTATTAGCAAGCTATTAAAATTAGTAGTCATAAGTACTGAAGAAATTCGCCAAATGAATGCATTGTATTCATTTGAAAGCTTTGCTTTCGCTTGGCTCATTGTTTCACGCAAAACTGTTGAATTTGGAGGAATAAAGTATGATATCTGCAAGTGATTTTAGAAAAGGTGTTACATTTGAAATGGATGGCAATGTATACGTCATTATTGATTTTCAACATGTAAAACCAGGCAAAGGTGCTGCTTTTGTTCGAACTAAGATTAAAAATGTAATTACAGGGGGAACTACAGAAAGAACATTTAATCCTTCTGAAAAATATCCAAAAGCGCATATTGAGACAAAAGAAATGCAATACTTGTACAAAGATGGGGATTTATATTACTTTATGGATTTAGAAAGTTACGAGCAAATCCCATTAAATCACGGCCAAGTAGAAGAAGCAATCAAATTCTTAAAAGAAAACATGAATGCTACTATTAAATTCTACAAGGGACAAGCTTTCTCCGTATCAGCTCCTAACTTTGTAGAATTAGTTATTACAGAAACAGAACCAGGCTTTAAAGGAGATACAGCTACAGGTGCAAACAAACCTGCTACATTAGAAACAGGCGCAGTAGTAACAGTGCCATTATTTGTAGATGAAGGAGATACGATTCGTATTGACACTAGAACAGGCGAATACATGGAGAGAGTCTAGAAAGGCAGCCACCAGCAGTCAGCTATCAGCATTTTAGCTGCCAATGGTAGCCTAGAAGATTTACTATCCACGTCATCCTGAGCGCCAGCGAAGGATCTTTGACCCCAGGGGAATACAAAGTTCTGGTAGCTGATTGCTGGCTGCTGATGTGTCGCAGGCGCTTTCTTGTGTATTCGGAAAGTTCTACTTTTAACCTTAACTTCTAGCTCAGTCATCCTGAGCGTAAGCGAAGGATCTTGACCCAAAAGGAGTACTTAAATGCTAGCGACTAAAGTGCCAGAGGCACTTTCTCGTCAACGCTACAATGTAAATGAGTACATACAAATATTTATTTATAAAATATTTGTATGTTTACCCTAGAAGTTGGGGTATAATGAATATGCATACTTGCATAAAAGTGTAAAGGAGGAATTGGAAATGGAATACATTAACGAAAAAGTATCTTATTTAAAGGGTTTATGTGATGGCCTAGAGATTAAAGATTCTTCAAGAGAAGGAAAAGTCCTCGTGAAGATTGTTGAAATTCTTGAGGATATAACGGATGCTTTAGCAGGCCTTGATGACGCCTACGAAGATTTAGAAGATTATGTAGAATTAGTCGACGAGGATCTTATGGAAGTCGAAGACGAAGTTTACGGTTTAGATTTTTTAGATGACGATGATGATGACTTCTATGAAGTAGAATGCCCACATTGCGGAGAAGATTTCATTACCAATTTCGATGAATTAGAGGAAGAAGATTTCGAAATAGACTGTCCTTATTGTGGACACATAGTAGAAATCGACACAACAGAATGTGACTGCGGCGACGATTGTGATTGCCACGACCACGAATAATAAAAAGCGCCTTTGGCGCTTTTTGTTTTAAGTTGTATGTTTTATGTTCTAAGTAAAACCATTTGCTGAGGAGTTTCATGTTTAAGTAGGCTGAATTGATAATCAACGACAATAAGAACAGGTTTATATCCATGGATATAAACCTGTTCTTATTTTTTGCGATAAAGTCATTGTTCAAATACTAATAATCAGACATAACAATCATCATTTGCGACCTAAAAGTTTTTACATAGAGCTTACAACGTAAAACTTAGAACTAAAATGCTGATAGCTTTTTTAAAAAATAAAGGTTATATTTCTTGTCCTAGCCTAATAAATATAGATTAAGGACAAGGAGGAATTAATATGTCAAACCAAAGATTAATTCAAGATTTTAATGAAGTTATTTTCAAAGGAATGGATTTAAAGATTAAAAATATTTTAAGCAGACTGCCTTTGACCTTTTTATTAGGAATTGACGAAATCAGATTAAGAGTGAACAACCCTCTTATGGTTTGCAAAATGAAGGAAGATTTTTTAATTAATGATCACGGAGAAATTGTCCAAAGTGTAAAAGAAGCTTACATAGTAAAAGAAAAGGAAATACATAATTCTTTGCAATTGCTCAGCCAATACTCATTGTATTCTATTGAAGAAGAACTGTCTAAGGGATTTATCACTTTAAGAGGTGGGCACCGGGTAGGTATTACAGGAAAAGTAGTTCTAGAAGGCGGGGAAGTAAAGACGATTAAATACGTAAATGGTTTGAATTATCGCGTCATGAGAGAAGTAAAGGGTTGTTCTAGAACAGTCGCTCAGATTATTCAAAGAGATGAAAACGATATTTATCATACCCTTATAGCTGGTCCTCCTAAAAGCGGAAAGACAACAATTTTAAGAGATTTAGTTCGAGCTTTTAGTATGGGGAATGGCCGGTCTGGTCTAAAAATCGGCGTAGTAGATGAGAGAAGCGAAATCGCAGGCTGTCACAGGGGAATCCCACAAAACGATATGGGGATTCGCACAGATGTATTAGATTGCTGCCCAAAGGGAGCAGGCATCATCAATTTGATCCGTTCTATGTCTCCACAAATTATTGTAACAGATGAGATCGGTTCTAAAGAAGACTTAATCGCTATTCGCGAAGCCTTAAATGCTGGAATAAAAATGATTACCACTGTACATGGTGCAAGTATGGAAGAGCTGCTCAATAGACCCTATATTGCTCAAATGATTCAAGATAAATTATTTGAAAAGATTATTTTTCTAGACAACTCAAATGGTATAGGAACAGTGTCTAAGGTAATAGAAGTAAACGAGCTCTTTAAAAAAGAGGAACTAGAACATGTATCTTAAATGTATAGGAGCTCTTCTGGTGTTTATAAGTTCCTGCCTTCTTGGTCGATTACAAGCCAATCGTTTTGCTAAGAGGTACTCACAAATACTAGATTTTCAAGGTATTGTCCAGTACTTTGAAACAGAGATATGTTATACCTCTACACCTATAATGGAGATTTTCCATTCTCTAATCCCTATTGTCAATCCACCTTTTGACAAAATACTAAAAAATGTTTTGTCGCGCATTACAGATTATGGCTATGAGCCCTTGTGCGTTATTTGGAAAGATGAATTAGATCAGAATAAAGGCTCTCTGTATTTAAAACAGGAAGATTTAGACATCCTCTTATACTTTGGCAATGTCTTAGGCACCACAGATACTGAAAATCAGAAAAAGTATTTTGCCCTAGTAAAGGGTCGCTTACATACTCAGTTGACCTTAGCTTTAGAAGATAAATTAAAGTATATCAAGTTGTATAGTCAGTTAGGTATTATAGTAGGTTTATTTATTACAATCATTATAATTTAGAGGTGAGCTTATGGATGTACAAATGATATTCAAAGTAGCTGCAATTGGAATCGTAGTAGCGGTATTAAATCAGCTGTTAAAGAACGCACAAAAAGATGAGATGGCTTATATGGTCTCTCTCACTGGTGTAGTTATTGTTCTGATGATGGTCATTACTATGATTTCAAACTTATTTGATGCCATTAAATCCTTATTTCAACTCTATTAGAAGAGGATCAAAATATGGATATCTTTCAAATTGCAATTATAGGTATTGTCGCTACTTTACTTATTGTACTGATTAAAAAGTACAATCCCGAATATCAAATTTTTATAGCTGTAGCAACTGGAGTCATTATCTTATTTGTTATTTACTCTTATTTAGGACCCATTTTACAGAGCTTTCAGTCTCTTTGGAGCAAGACGGATATTGATAATAGCTACTTTGAAATTATCTTAAAAGTCATTGTCATAGCGTATATAACGGAATTTGGAGCTCAAATATGTAAAGATGCTGGAGAAAATTCTATCGGGATGAAAATAGAATTGGCAGGGAAAGTAATTATCGTGTATCTTTCCGTTCCGATTGTCCTTTCGCTGATCGATTTTATTATCAATCTGATACCTTAGGAGAAGCTTATGATAAAGAAAATAACAATCCTATTGCTTGTCCTTTTACTATCTGGGACAAGTGGAGTATTGGCCTTAGAGCAGTCCAATACTCTAGGAGAACTTACTGATCAAATATACGAGAAGTACGATATAGGAAATTTAGAACAAATTTATGATAGCGCTGGTTTAGAGAAATACTTACATTATACAAGTGTAAAAGATTTTATTGCAGCACTTGTCAAAGGTGAATTAGAGTTTAGCCTTGATACCATATTAGAGGGGGTAAAGAGCATTTTCTTTCAAGAGATTTCTCTTTCTCTAAGTTTGCTGGCTCAAATCATTTTTCTCTCAATATTAGCCGCTGTGCTCAACAATATTTCCTCTTCTTTTGGTGAGAGTCAAGTAGGTAATATTGCGTTTTATGTCATCTATTTTGTCTTGATTGGATTGGCTGCTAGTAGTTTTCGATCTTCTATCAGTTTGGCATCATCCACTATTGACGAAATGGTAAGCGGAATACAGGCTATTATCCCTGCGCTTATTTTGTTATTAGCCTCTGTTGGAGCAATTGCCAGTAGCGCCGTTTTAAGCCCTGTCATTGTTTATGTAGTAACTTTTGTAGGAACGACCATTAACAATGTGATTTATCCGTTGATTCTAGCCTCTGCAGTGATTACTTTAATCGATCATTTGTCAAAGGAAGTTAAACTATCTAATTTAGCAAAACTATTAAAAGATATTGCTTTATACATATTAGGTTTTTTGTTTATTTTGTTTTTAGGAGTAGTGTCTATACAAGGGTTTGCCATGACTACATTAGACGGGGTATCTTCTAAAACAGCAAAGTACGCTATAGATAATTTTGTGCCCTTTGTTGGAGGATTTTTAGCAGATTCTATGGATACTATCGCTAGCGCTGCTAATGTAATCAAAAATGGTGTAGGAATCGTCGGTTTACTGATTATCGTAGGAATTATCGCTTTTCCTATAATGAAGATGTTCGTATTATCTTTAATGTTTAAAGCTTCAGCTGCTATTATTCAGCCCATATCTGACGAGCGTATTGTGAAATGCCTTACGGAAATAGGTACATATATTATGCTGATATTATCCTGTCTCTTAGTTGTAGCGGTCATGTTCTTTTTGATGATCAGCATTATCATACTACTAGGCGATATGACGGTTATGTATAGGTAGGTGAAAAAATGAATGCATTTTCCATATGGCTGAAGAATATTGTCATCATCACTGCTACAGTGACGCTGCTTCACTTAATTCTTCCCAAATCTATGGGAAAATACGTAAAGATCGTTACAGGTTTTATTGTTGTATTGGCAATGGTTCAGCCCTTTACCAATGTATTAAATACGGATTTTTATTTGCAAAATCTCATGTTAAAACACGATTTGATTATGAAAGAAAATACAGTAAGTCAAATGGACCCTCTATCAGATGAGAAAATTACAGCTAATGAGAAAGAGTTAACGGTTCAATTATACAAAGATAAGTTATCAGAAAACATAGAGCAAAATATAGGAGAAAATTTTAATCTAAAAGTAGAAGTAAATTTAGAAATTTACGAAGATTTAAATCAAGATGATTTTGGCACTTTAAAGAAGGCGCAGGTAATCTTATTGACGGAAGAAGACGACTCTGTTATTAATCCTGTTGAAAAGATTGAAATTGAAAAAGACAATACAAAGGAAACGATCGATGAAAAAACAACAAAAGATATAAAAAATTTCTTTTTGAACTTCTATAATTTAAAGTCGGAGAATATAAGTATTAGTGAGAGAAAATAACGATAAGGGGGATAAGCGTGAAACTAGAAGAGAACATAAGAAAAATGATTGACAAGATAAGAAACATGAGCGAAAAGGAAAAAATGCTCTATGAAT